>JACCSZ010000036.1 GCA_013812695.1 Gemmatimonadales bacterium
CACCGACCGTACCGCGGATGCGGCCTTCGGCTTCCTTGGCCGCGCCCTTCACGCGGTCCTTGGCACCTTCGGTGGCCAGGTCTTTGTCGTCTGCCATGATGTCCTCGCTGTCGGGGTAAGTGGAACCCTTACAAGCTGCCATTGCCGGGCCGCTACGACCGTGACGGTTCTCACGGTATTTGGGGACAACGGCCGCCTTCGGCGCATGGGCGGGTGCAGGTGAAGGGCGGCGGCACCCAGGAGGCGATGATCCGGACGCGCCCGTCGCTCCCGTCACGGTGCGCCGCGATCTGGGCCCACTCGCGTTTGAAGGATGAGGCCATGCCCCGGCCGGCCGCCATTCTGCCGGATGTGCACCTGTCCCCCTCGGCGCCGAGGCAGCACATTATGGCTATGCCGATTCCCGCACCTATCCGGGTCCCGAACTTCACCACCGACGACCTTCGCCGGTTCCCGGCCGATGGGCAGCGCTACGAGCTGCTCAACGGAATGCTGCTCGTGACGCCCGCCCCGGGCACGGCCCATCAGATCGTGCTCTCCCGGGTCCAGCTCGCACTCAGCGCCTACCTGGCGCCGGCCGTGCCCGCCTATTGCACCAGTCCCGGCGAGATCGAGATCGAGCCCAGCGTCCTGCTGGATCCCGACCTGCTGGTGTTCCCGTCTTCGTACCCGCCCGGGACGCCATGGACCCGGATCGCCGGCTGGTGGCTCGCGGTCGAGGTGTCGGGCCGCGCATCCCGGGTCTACGACCGCGACTTCAAGCGCGACGCCTATCTGGCGCTGGGGGTGCGAGAGGTGTGGCTGGTGGACCTACAGGACCAGCAGGTGCTGATCTCGCGGGCCGACCAGCCCAAGGATGTTCCCCATCGAGCGTCGCTGCTGTGGCATCCTCCGGAAATGCCGGCCCCGCTCCGCATCGACCTCGGTAAGGTTTTCGAGGGTCTCGGCCGAGGGTAACCGAGCCAGTAGTTCACGCGTCCCGACCTGGGGCCTCCGCCGCCGGCGTGCTCTCCGCATAGTGACACGCGGCCGTCGTGGCGCCCACTGCCCGGAGGATCGGCGCCTCGCTCCGGCAACGCTCGTCCCGGGCCGGATGAAAGCACCGCGTATGAAAGGGGCAGCCCGGTGGCGGATCGGACGGGCTCGGGAGCTCGCCGCTGAGGACGATCCGCGCGCGCCGCCGCGTGGGGTCCGGCTCGGGCACGGCGGAAAGCAGGGCGACCGTATACGGGTGGCGCGGCGCGGACAACAAGGCTTCCGTCGGCCCGGACTCCACGATTCGTCCCAGGTACATCACCGCCACCCGCTGCGCGATCTGCCGCACCACCGCCAGGTCATGCGCGATGAACAGATAAGAGAGGCCGCGATCGCGCTGCAGGTCGGACAGCAGGTTGAGCACCTGCGCCTGGACCGAGACGTCGAGCGCCGAGACCGGCTCGTCGCACACGATGAAGCTGGGCTCCACGGCCAGGGCCCGCGCGATGCCGATGCGCTGCCGCTGGCCGCCGGAGAACTCGTGCGGGTATCGACGCCCGTACGCCGGGTCGAGTCCGACTTCCTCGAGTAGCGCGCCGACGCGCCGGCCGATCTCGGCGCCCGCGGCCAGCCGGTGAATCTCGATGCCCTCCGCCACGGCCGCCCCGATCGTCATGCGCGGGTTGAGGCTGCCGTAGGGATCCTGGAAGATGATCTGCATGCGCCGCCGGAGTCTCCTGAGCGCGGTCCGGTCGAGCCCGAACACATCCACGCCATCGAACCGAGCTTCGCCGGACGTAGGCTCCTGCAGCCGGATGATGGTCCGGCCGACCGACGATTTCCCGCAGCCGCTCTCGCCCACGAGGCCGAGCGTCTCGCCGTGGCCGACCTCGAACGAGACGCCGTCCACGGCGCGCACCGGCCGCGCGCCGGCGCGGAACAGGCCGGCGGTGGTGTAGTGCTTGACGAGATCGCGGACCTGGAGCAGTGGGGTCATCGACCGCCGCACGCGGATCGGGACGCGCCTGCTCCCGTCATCCCGAGCGCAGCGAAGGAGCCATGCCTCAAGGTATGCCTCCTTCGCTGCGCTCAGGATGACTCGGGAGCACGCTCGCCATGCCGATCGGACCATCCCCCTCCGCCAGCCAGCACCGCATCCGATGCCCCTCCCCAACCGTCATCAGCTCCGGCGGCAGCTCGCTCTTGTCGAACGCCTGCGGGCACCGCGGCCGGAACCGGCAGCCGGACGGCCACGCGGTGGGCGGAGGGACGGTGCCGCGAATCGGCGTCAGGCGCGTGACCGGCCCTGTGATGCGGGGGACCGAGGCGAACAGTCCCTGGGTGTAGGGATGCGACGGCCTGGCGAACAGATCCCCGGTCCGCGCCTCTTCGACGATCTGCCCGGCGTACATGACCGCGACCCGATCCGCCCGGCCGGCGACGATGCCCAGATCGTGCGTGATCAGCAGTACGGCCATCCCGCGCCGGCGCCGCAGATCGTCGAGCACTTCCAGGATCTGCGCCTGCACGGTCACGTCGAGCGCGGTCGTCGGTTCATCCGCCACCAATATCTCGGGCTCGGCCGAGAGCGCGATGGCGATCATGACCCGCTGGCGCATCCCGCCGCTCAACTGGTGCGGATAGGCCCGGAGCCGCGCGGCTGAATCCGAGATCCCGACCTCGTCCAGCAGCCCCCGCGCCCGCTCCCACGCCTCGGCCTTCGACACGGGGAGATGCGCCAGCACGCCTTCGGCGATCTGATCGCCCACGGTGAAGACGGGATTGAGGCTGGTCATCGGATCCTGAAAGATCATCCCGATGCGCTTGCCGCGGATGCGTCGCAGCGCCTCGCCGCGGAGCGCCAGCACGTCGGTATCGCCGAGCTGGATGACACTGCCGGCGTCGATCCGGCCGGGCTCCGGCACGAGCCGGAGGAGCGCCAGGCTCGTCAGGCTCTTGCCGCAGCCGGACTCGCCGACCAGCGCCAGCGTCTCGCCGCGGTCGAGCGAGAAGCTCACCCCGTCCACCGGGTGAAGCCGGCCGCCGGAGACCGGAAACGAGATGCGGAGATCGCGGACGTCGAGGACTCGGGTCATGCGCCTCGGGGATCGAGGGCGTCGCGCAGGGCGTCGCCGACCAGATTGGTGGCCAGCACGGTGAGCGTGATCGCGATGCCGGGAAAGATGCCGACCCAGGGCGCCGCCTCCAGCACCGGACGCGCGTCCATGATCATCCCGCCCCAGGACGGCGCCGGCGGCTGCACGCCCAGGCCCAGGAACGAGAGGCCCGCCTCGAGCAGGATCACGTCGCCTACGCCGAGCGTCGCGGCCACGAGCAGCGGTCCGGCGGTATTGACCAGCAGATGGCGGAAGATAATCCGTCGCCGCGAGGCGCCGAGCGCCTCCGCCGCCCGCACGAAGCTCTCTTCGCGAAGCCGGAGCGTCTCGGCCCGCACGAGGCGGCTGGTGGTGAACCAGCCCGTGGTGCCGATGATCAGGATGAGGATGATGAGCGGAACGCGCTCGGGAACCGCGAGCACCAGCAGCAGCAGGAACAGCCGCGGCACGGCGAGGGCGCCATCCACCAGCCGCATCAGCGCGGCATCGACGGCCCCGCCCCAGTAGCCGGCCACGAGCCCGACGGCCGCGCCAAGCGTCAAGGACAACGTCACCGCGAGCGCGGCCACCGAGAGCGAGATCCGCGCGCCGCTCACCACCCGCGACAGCACGTCCCGGCTCAACTGGTCGGTGCCGAACGGGTGCTCAGCGCTCGGAGGCGTGCTCGCGAGCTCCAACAGGTCGAACTGCCGGAACGGATCCGGCAGGAGCGCGGGACCGAGCAGTGCCAGGCCCGCCACGAAGCCGAGAAACACGAGCCCGGCCCGGCCGCGCGGCGTGCGCCAGGCCATCCGGAGGCCCTCTGCCACTACGCTCACGAGAGCCGGACCCGAGGATCCAGGAACGCGTATGCGACATCGCTCAGCAGGCTGGCCACGATCACGATCGTGGCCACCAGGACCGACGCGCCCATCAGGAGCGGATAGTCGCGGCCGTTTACCGCGGCTGCCGCGAGCGAGCCCAGCCCCGGCCAGGCGAACACGGTCTCGACGAACACCGAGCCGCTCACGAGGATCGGCAGCCAGAGTCCGAACAGGGTGAGCACCGGAAAGAGCGCGTTGCGCCAGCCGTGGCGCCAGATCACCTGGCGCTCGGACAGCCCTTTGGCGCGGGCGGTCACGATGTAAGGAAGCCGAAGGGTCTCCAGCATGGCGTTTCGCTGGTAGCGCATCGTGCCTGCGATGCTCACCAGCGAGAGGGTCAGCGCCGGAAGCACTAGGTGCCGGAGCACGTCGGCCGCGGCGGCGAGCGTACCGCCGGCGATCAAGGGGTCGCGCATGCCGGCGGGCGGCAGCAGGTGCCAGCGAACGCCGACGATGCCGGCGAGCACCAGCCCGAGCCAGAATGACGGCGTCGCGTACCCCGCGAGCGAGAGCGTCGTGAGCCACCGGTCTTCCGCGCTGCCCTTGCGCACCGCCTGCCGGACGCCGAGCCAGAGTCCCACGGTAAAGTTGAGCACCAGCACCGTCCCGCCGAGGAGCGCGGTGGCAGGGAGGCGCTCGGCGAGGAGACCGACCACCGGACGGCCGTATTCGATCGATACGCCCAGATCGCCCCGCGCGAGGCCGCCGACGAAGGTGCCGAGCTGCTCGAGCAGAGGCCGGTCGAGCCCGTAGCGCGCCTGGAGCGCCTCGCGCTGCACGCTGGTCAAGGGCCGGCCGGCGCCCTCGCGCGCGAGCGGATCGCCGGGCAGCAGATGGGTGAGCAGGAACAGCAGGACGACGGCGACGGCCAGCGTGAGCGCGGCCTGCAGCGTGCGGCGGAGCAGCCAGTGCCGCACTCTTAGTAGCCGGCCGTGCCGCGCGGCGCCGGCTCGGCCACCGTCCACTCGCGGAGCGCGAGCCACGACGATTCCGGCCGGATACGTACGTTCGTGAAGCGCCGGTGGACGACGAACAGGTAATTCAGCCCGTACATGAACACTGCGGGCGCGCCGGCCTCGATGCGCCGCAGCACGGCTCGCCAGGCCTCGGGCGCGGCGTCGGTGGCCTGCCCGGCCACCTCGAGCAGCGAGTCCACGACCGGGTCGCAGTAGCGCGCGACGTTAGTGCTGCCCTCGCACGACCACCCCTGCCCCAGGCCGGTCGGCGACGGATCCTGCGCGGTCGACGCGAAATCGATGTCGAACCGGCCCGCGGTCCGGCGCTCGTTGTACACCGGGAAATCGAACCGCTCGAATTGGACGCGGATGCCGACCTGGCGGAGCTGCTCCTGTATCTGAAGCGCGAGCTGCTGACGGATGGCGCTGCTGTTGGTGGTCGACAGCGTCAGGGCGAGCGGCCGCCCCACGCGGTCGAGCACCCCATCGCCGTCGTGGTCCTTCCACCCGCGTGCCGCCAGCAGTCGCCGCGCCTCATGCACGTTCGCGCCCAGCGGTGGCGGCGCGCCGTGCCGGATCCACAGGATGGGAGAGGTCGGGCCATAGGGAACCTGGGCCGCGTTGCCCAGAGTCGCGCGGACCATCCGCCGCCGGTCGAGCGCGAGGCCGATTGCCCGGCGCACGTCGCGCTCGCTGAGGATCGGATGCGGGCGGTCGCGGTCGCGCGGGTCGCGCTGGTTGAAGAGCAGGAAGCCGACGGTGGACGTCGGCACCGGCACCACGCGCAGGTCGCTCCGCGCGGCCACCCGCGCCACGTTGCTCCGCGGCGACGGGATGTTGTCCATCGCGTCCGCCTCGCCGCCGAGCACCATGTTGAGCCGGGCATCGGGATCGGCGGCGAGCCGGAACAGGACCCGACGAATGGCGGGGACGCCCAGGAAGAAGCGCTCGTTGGCCGCCAGCTCGACGTACTGTCCCGATACGCGCCGCACCCAGCGGTACGGCCCGCTGCCGACCGGCGCCTGCACGAACGGCGCACCGGCCAGCGCCAACGGCGGAATGCCCGCGAGCAGGTGGGACGGCAGCGGCGCCGTGTGAAACACCGCGTCGTAGAGTTGCTCGGCATACGGCTGCGTGTACTGGAACACCACGCGACGGTCACCCTCGGCGCGAACGGCGCTGATCCGCCGGAGCAGCCCGGCGAGCTGCGGCGCGATCGCCGGGTCGCGTGCGCGCGTGAAGGTGAAGACGACGTCCTTCGCCGTGACGGGCACGCCGTCGTGCCAGGTGGCGCGCGGGTCGAGGTCGAACGCCAGCGTCACCGAGTCTCGCCGCGTCCAGCTCCGGGCCAGGCGCGGCACGAACGCCCGGTCGCCGGCCGTGATCAGCGTGGGCCCGAGCTCGGCGAGCCGCAGGAAGAGCTGATCGGCGACGTCGGTGTTGGCGATCGAGGCGTGCGGGCCTTCCATCAGCGTCGGAACCGGCACGGTGGCTTCTCCACCCGTCGCGATCACGATGCTCGACTGCGCCGCGACGCCGTGCGGATGCACGGTCGCCAGCGTCGCGACGAGGCTCGCGCCAAGCGAGACTCCGAGCGTCCAGCGCGTCACGGCAACTCCGGAGTGAACGATGTAGAGGGGGTGGTCTGCAGAATCTAGCAGGGGCGTGGCGGCGCTGTCAGCGGCTGGCCGTACCGGACCAGGTCCACTCGGGCGATCGGAATCGGCCGGCGAGTGCCTCCGCCCGCTCGAGGATGGGCGTCGCGGCGGCTCCCTGTCGCGACACTCCCCAGCGCCGGCGCGCGGCGCTCACCACCGAGCGGGCCGCCTCCTCCCACCCGACCTCGCGACCGATGGCCCGGCGGAGGGTCGAAGAACGCTCGGCCCCCCCGCCGGTCGCAGGGATGCCCCGGCGGCTCACGGCGCCCACGATGGTCTGGTCTCCATCGAGCAACACGCTGCCATGCTGCAGCAGCGCCGTGCCCCGACGAAGCTGGGCGCTGCCGACGAGCTTCCCACCGTCCGCGAGCAGCTCCCCCCCCGCCGCGGCGGCGAAGCACGCGCCCGCGTCGACGGGCACGGCGGCACCGGCGGGTGCCAGCTCGGTCGCCGCGCCGAGGGAGCGGAGCGCGTCGCGAAGCACGAGGTGAATCTCCTCGTACGCTTCACGAAGGCCCCCAAAGCCTGTGCATGGCGCCGCGACGGCGTAGGTCAGCTCGCCGTCATGCCATACCGCGCGACCGCCCGTAGGCCGGCGGACCACGCTGATGCCGAGCGACGCGATGCGGTCCGCGTCGTACCGGCGACCCGCCGGCTCGTGGCGGCCGAACGAGAGGCAGGGTTCCCACGCATACAGCCGGAGCCAGCGCTCCCCGGCTTCGGCACGCTCGAGCAGGGTGGAGTCGATGGCCATGTTGAGCCAGCCGGGGCGGCGGATGGGGTCGGACCAGAGGGTGAACGGCTGCGGGGGTCCGACCGGCCCGGCCATCCCGAGCGGCGCTGTCATCCCGAGCGGCGCTGTCATCCGAGTGACACTGCTTCAGGCTCCGCCTGCCCAGCGCTACCCATACGCCTCCATCGGCGGGCACACACAGACCAGGTTCCGATCCCCGAATGCGCTGTCGACGCGCCCGACCGTCGGCCAGACCTTGTGCTCGCGCACCGCGAGGGACGGATACGCCGCCCGTTCGCGCGGGTACGGCCGGTTCCACCCGTCGGCGATCACCTGCTCGAGCGTGTGCGGCGCGTTGGTGAGCAGGTTCTGCACGCGGTCGGCGCGTCCGTCCTCGATTTCCCGGATCTCCTCGCGGATCGCGATCATCGCGTCGCAGAAGCGGTCGAGCTCCTCCTTCGATTCGCTCTCGGTCGGCTCGATCATCAGGGTGCCCGCGACTGGAAACGACACCGTGGGTGGATGGAAGCCATAGTCGATGATCCGCTTCGCGATGTCCTCGACGTCCACGCCGGCCGAAGTCTTGAAGGGGCGGGTGTCGACGATACATTCGTGGGCCACCAGCCCGCCCGGCCCCGAGTACAGCACCGCGTAGTGCGGCTCGAGCCGGCGCGCGACGTAGTTCGCGTTGAGGATGGCGATCTTCGTCGCCTCCGCGAGCCCGTCGAATCCCATCAGCGCGATGTAGGCCCACGAGATCGGCAGGATCGAGGCGCTGCCCCAGGGCGCCGCCGATACCGTTCCGCATGCCTGCGCGTGATCGAGCTCCACGATTGGGTGCCCGGGCAGGAACGGCGCCAGGTGCCTGGCCACGCCGATCGGCCCCATTCCCGGGCCGCCGCCGCCGTGCGGAATGCAGAACGTCTTGTGCAGGTTCAGATGGCAGACGTCCGCGCCGATGTCGCCCGGCCGGCACAGGCCGACCTGGGCGTTCATGTTGGCGCCATCCATGTACACCTGGCCGCCGTGCTCGTGCACGACGCGGCAGATCTCCCGGATCGAGCTCTCGAAGACGCCGTGAGTCGAGGGGTACGTCACCATCAGCGCCGCGAGCGTGTCCCGGTGCGCCTCCGCCTTGGCCCGCAGATCGGCGACGTCCACGTTGCCGTTGGCGTCGCTCCTGACCGCCACCACCTGCATGCCGGCCATCACCGCGCTCGCCGGATTGGTGCCGTGCGCCGACATCGGGATCAGGCAGGTCGTGCGGTGGGTGTCGCCGCGCGACCGGTGCCAGGCGCGGATGACGAGCAGTCCGGCATACTCGCCCTGCGACCCGGCGTTCGGTTGCAGCGACACGGCGGAGAAGCCCGTGATCTCCGCGAGCTGGTGCTCGAGCTGGCGGAACATGAGGTCGTACCCCGCGGCCTGATCCCGCGGGGCGAACGGATGCAGCCGGTTGAGCTCGCGCCAGCTCACCGGCATCATCTCGGTGGTGGCGTTGAGCTTCATCGTGCACGACCCGAGCGGGATCATCGCGCTGGTGAGCGACAGGTCGCGCGCCTCCAGCCGCTTGATGTATCGCAGCATCTCGGTTTCGCTGTGGTGCAGGTGAAAGACCGGATGGGCCAGGTACGCGGAGCGCCGCTCGAGCTCCGGCGGAATCGCGCGCTCCGCCTGGACGCCGATCTCCTCCAGCATGAATGGCAGCGCCTCGTTGAGCGAGAACACCGCGATCAGGTCGGCCAGGTCGCCGAGCGTCACGGTCTCGTCGAGCGCGATGCACAGCCGGGTCGGGGGCAGGGGGCGCACGTTGATCATCCGGGCGCGGGCCGCGTCCAGCAGGCGGGGCACCGCCCACTCGGGCACCTCGACGCAGATCGTGTCGAAATAAGCCTCGTGCACCACCCGGTAGCGCAGCCGCCGGAGCGCGTTGGCCAGCACGACCGCGCGGCCGTGCACGCGGTCGGCGATGCGCCGGAGCCCGCCGGGCCCGTGATACACCGCGTACATGCTGGCCATCACCGCGAGCAGCACCTGCGCCGTGCAGACGTTGCTCGTGGCCTTGTCGCGGCGGATGTGCTGCTCCCGCGTCTGGAGGGCCATCCGGAGCGCGGGCCGCCCGTCGCGGTCGCGCGAGACCCCGATGATCCGGCCCGGCAGGAACCGCTTGTGCGCGTTCCGCGTGGCGAAGAACGCGGCGTGCGGCCCACCGTAGCCCATCGGCACCCCGAAGCGCTGGGTGTTGCCGATGGCGATGTCGGCGCCCCATTCGCCCGGCGGCAGGAGCAGCGTGAGGCTCAGCAAATCGGTCGCCGCGGTAACGAGGCCGCCCGCCGCGTGCGCGCGCTCGCACAGACTCCGGAAGTCGCGGACGGCGCCGTCGGTGGCGGGGTACTGCACCAGCGCGCCGATCACGCCGGGGCCGAACGTGAACGTCTCGGGCTCTCCGGTGTCGACCCGAATCCCGCGCGCTTCGGCGCGCGTCCGCACCACGGCGATGGTCTGCGGATGGCAGTCCTCGTCCACCAGGTAGACTGGGGGCTCCTTGGTGGCGCTCACCGCCAGCGTCAGGTGCATCGCCTCCGCGGCCGCCGTCGCCTCATCGAGCAGTGAGGCGTTGGCCACCTCGAGGCCCGTGAGGTCCGATACCATCGTCTGGAAGTTGAGCAGCGCCTCGAGCCGCCCCTGCGCGATCTCCGCCTGGTACGGTGTGTAGGCGGTGTACCAGCCGGGGTTCTCCAGCACGTTACGCTGCACCACCTGCGGCGTGAAGGTGCCGGCGTAGCCGAGGCCGATGTAGGAGCGGAACACGCGGTTCATGCCGGCCAGGCCGCGGAGCGCCTGCAGCACCTCGCGCTCGCTCCGGCCGGGCGGCAGGGCGAGCGGCCGGCGCAGGCGGATCTCCGCCGGGACGACCGCGTCGATGAACTCGTCCAGGCTGCCGTAACCGACGGTGTGGAGCATCTCCGCCAGGTCCTCGCGGCGCGGCCCGATGTGCCGATAGGCGAAATGGCCGGGGTGGAGCACGTCGGTTTCGGGGACGGAGGGGGTGTGGAGAGCGGGGGTCATCGCGAACGATTGCTCCTGCTGGGGAAGGCCTCGAGCCGGTGGAGCGCCGTCATCGCGGCCACAAAAATGCCCCGAGACCACGCGCTCGGGGCATCGTACGATCGCATTCCACTGTCACCCGAATCCACGCGAGCCACCCGCACCGCGACCTCACTCCCCGATGTGGGTCCGGTACGCTGCCGGCGTCAGCAGTCCGTCCAGCGCGGTCGCATCCGCCACGCGGAGCGCGACCATCCACCCGTCGCCATACGGATCGCGGTTGACCACGGCCGGGTCGCCGTCGATCGCGGCGTTGACCTCGACGACCTCACCGGGCACCGGGCTGTACAGCTCGGAGACCGCCTTCACCGCCTCGATGGTGCCGAACGATTCGTGCCCGGCGAGGCGCTGTCCCGCTTTGGGCAGCGTCACGAACACGACATCGCCCAGCTCGCCTTGCGCGTAGTCGGTGATCCCGATCCGGACGATGGCCGGGTCGCCGGTGCGCGCGACGTACTCGTGCTCGGGGGTGTACATCAGGTCGTCCGGTACGTTCGACACGGGAGGCTCGGCTGTGGGGGCGCGGGGCGGAGAATAGGCGGGCCGGCGCGCGAGGTCAAGCGCGCGCGAGCAGCGCCGACCACACCTCGCGCGCCCGCGTCTCGAGCGCTTCGCGGTCGCCGTCGTTGTCGATGATGAACG
This sequence comes from Gemmatimonadales bacterium, assembly GCA_013812695.1. Classification (GTDB taxonomy): domain Bacteria; phylum Gemmatimonadota; class Gemmatimonadetes; order Gemmatimonadales; family GWC2-71-9; genus CAVVWJ01. Next base: position 11,053 of record JACCSZ010000036.1, read on the forward strand.
TGCTGCGCTCGCGCTTCGGTCCCGAGGGCGCCTGCGCGGCCAGCATCTGCTCGGCGTCTTCCGCCGTGAGGCCCCGTTGCGCGAGCAGGCGGGCGCGGCGAAGCTCCACCGGCGCATCCACGAGGACGATCGCGTCGAACGCGGCCGGGTCGGCTGCCTCGAACAGCAGCGGGAGGTCGCTCACCGCGATCCGGTCGCCGCGGTTCCGGGCCTCCCGCTCGAGCGCGGCGCGCCGGCGCAGCACGTCCGGATGCACGATACGGTTCAGGTCGGCGAGCGCCGCGGGGTCGCCCATCGCGCGGCGGCGCAGCGCCTTCCGGTCGAGCACACCCGCCGGATCGATCAGATCCTCGCCGAAGCGGGCCGCGATGGCGCGGAGCACGGGGCTGCCGGGCGCTTGGACGTCGCGCACCAGCAGGTCCGCATCGATGAGCGTCGCGCCCCACAGGCGGAAGAGTTCGGCGACGGTCGACTTGCCGGAGGCGATGTTGCCGGTGAGGGCGACGTTCAGCATGAGGCGGTCGGGCTTGAGAGTGGATGCTGTAGTCCGTGACCGGGGAGGGGGCCCGGTCGGAGCACTGTCGGCTTGTGCGGAGGTCGGGCC
>JACCSZ010000043.1 GCA_013812695.1 Gemmatimonadales bacterium
ACCGGCATCCGGCTCACGGTCACCCCGCACGTGACGAACAACCGCCAGGTGCTGATGCAGCTGCACACCGAGCGCTCGGCCATCCAGCCGCTCGCGGCGGCCGACCTCGGCTTCATCTTCCAGAAGCAAAAGGCGGACAACCAGCTCCTCGTCAACGACGGCGAGACTGCGGTCATCGGCGGCCTGACCGTCACCTCGGTGTCCAAGACGCGGTCGGGCATCCCGCTGCTGGGCAGCCTGCCCATCGTCGGCAAGCTGTTCAGCTTCACCAGCGAGACCGAATCGCGGCGCGACCTCATTATCTTGGTCACACCCCGGATCACCGACGACGGCTCCTCGGATCAGTAGCCGCGCTTCGCGGACCGTCCGAGCACCCCGACGGGAACGAGCCCGGCGCATGCCGGGCTCGTTCGTTTTCGGGTCCGGGGACAGGGTCCGTCACCCTGAGCGCAGCGAAGGGGCGTGCCCCGAGGCATGGCTCCTTCGCTACGCTCAGGATGACGCCCCAAGCGGAGGCCCACTGTGGGATCAATCGCGTGCCGCTGATATTCTCCACCGCCGGCGAGTCGCACGGGAAGGCCCTCGTCGCCCTCGTGCAGGGACTGCCGGCCGGGCTGCCCGTCAGCGCCGAGTGGGTGGATCGGGAGCTCGTCCGCCGGATGCAGGGGTACGGCCGCGGCGCGCGCATGAAGATCGAGCGCGACCGCGTGGAGTGGCTCTCGGGCGTCCGCGCGGGCGAGACGCTCGGCTCGCCGGTAGCGATGCTGATCCCCAACCGCGACTGGAGCAACTGGGAGGACGTAATGGCGCACGAGGCCGCCGAGCCGGGCGAGCTCCGCCGCCGCCGGGTCACCCGCCCCAGGCCGGGACACGCCGACCTCGTCGGGGTGCTCAAGTACGACCGGGTCGACGCCCGCGATATCCTCGAGCGCGCGAGTGCCCGCGAGACCACCGCCCGCGTCGCGGCCGGAGCGCTCGCCAAGCGGCTGCTCGATGAATTCGGCATCGAGATCGGCAGCCACGTCGTCTCGCTCGGCGGCGTGCGGGCCACGCCCCCCGCCGAGCTGCCGGTCCCGCTCAACGACGCCGCGGACCGCTCCGAGACCCGAGTGCTCGACCCGTCCGTCGAGGCGGAGATCGTTCGCCGCATCGACGCGGCCAAGCGCGCGGGCGACACCTTGGGCGGGGAGGTCGAAATCGTCGCCCGCGGCGTCGTCGTCGGGCTTGGGAGCCACGTGAGCTGGGACCGGAAGCTCGACGGCCGGCTGGCCGGCATGCTGATGTCGATCCCGGCCGTCAAGGCGGTCGAGATCGGCCTCGGCGTCGAGGCCGCGCGCCGGCCGGGCTCCGAGGTGCACGATCCGATCGATCCCGCGCTCGGCGGCGTGCCGGCTGGAAGCCATGCACGGGTCGCGGGCAGGGATCACCCGCCGCATGGCGGAGATCTCCGGGCTGGCTTCCGCCGCCGCACCAACAATGCCGGTGGCCTCGAGGGCGGCATCACCACCGGCGAGCCACTGGTCATCCGGGTGGCCATGAAGCCGATCTCGACCCTCATGTCGCCGCTGCCCACCGTCGACCTGGCCACCGGGCGCACCGCTAACGCGCAGAGCGAGCGCTCGGACGTGACCGCGGTGCCGGCCATGGGTGTGATCGCCGAGGCGATGACCGCGCTCGTCCTGGCGGACGCGATGCTCGAGAAGTTCGGCGGCGACTCGCTCGGCGAGATGCGCCGGAACTTCGACGGCTACGTGGCCTCGCTGGGCGCGCGCTGGAGCGCGCTCCGGGACGAGGTCGAGGGCTGAGATGAAGCGCCACGTCCTGCTGGTCGGCCTCCCGGGCGTCGGGAAGAGCACCGTCGGCCAGCTCGTGGCGGAGGGGCTCGGCGCCGCGCTGCTGGACATCGACAGCATTCTGGTGCGACAGATGGGGATGCCGATCTCCCGGATCTTCGGCATGGTGGGCGAGCTGCGCTTCCGGTCGATGGAGCGGGACGCCGTGGCCACCGCGCAGGCCCGCGAGTCGGCGGTCATCGTTCCCGGCGGCGGGTGGGCGTCCCAACCCGGCCAGCTCGAGGAGGCCAGGAAGGGCTGTCTCATCATTTACCTGTGCTGCAGCGCCAGCACGGCGGCCCGCCGCAGCCAGGACGGCGAGGTCCGCCCGCTCCTCGTGGGCGCCGACCCGGTCGAGCGGACCCGGACGCTGCTGATGGCCCGGGAACCGTATTACAAGCTCGCTGATTATGAGGTTTCGGCGGACCTGAAGGAGCCCGCGGCTCTGGCCGGCGAGGTCATCCTCCTGGCGCAGATGCACGGGGGGTGGTAGTGGGTCATCCCGAGCGGCGGCCTGTCATCCTTCGCTCCGCTTATGGTGACGCGCTAAACCATTGTGTGTATGACGTTTAGTAGTCACCGCCTTGCGCGGCACCGGCCCCGCTGATTTCTTGCAGCCACCGCGTTGACCATTCGATGACCCCAGCAGACATTAGTGAGCTCATGGCGACCAGACCCAAGCGCGCGGTAAAATCCTCAGCCAAGCCCGGCAAGCCGGCGCCGGCCGCCGCGACGCCCCGGAAGGGCGCCGCCAAGGCCGCCGGACCGCGTAAGGGGAGCGCGCTCGTGATCGTGGAGTCGCCCACCAAGGCCAGGACGATCGGCAAGTACCTGGGCGCGGGCTACGACGTGCGGGCCACCATCGGCCACGTCCGCGATCTGCCCACCCGCGAGCTGGGCGTGGACGTCGAGCGCGACTTCGAGCCCAAATACGTCACCATCAAGGGCAAGATGAAGACCCTCGCCGAGCTCAAGAAGGCGGCGAAGACCGCGTCTACCATCTACCTGGCCACCGACCCGGATCGGGAGGGCGAGGCCATAGCCTGGCACGTGGCCGAGCAGCTCGACGTATCGGTCCCCACGCACCGGGTTCTCTTCCACGAGATCACCAAGGATGCGATCCACGAGGCGATGGAGCACCCGGGCGTCATCGACGACCGCAAGGTGAACGCGCAGCAGGCGCGCCGGATCCTCGACCGCCTGGTGGGCTACAAGGCGAGCCCCATCCTCTGGCGCAGCATCAAGACCGGGCTCTCGGCGGGACGCGTGCAGACCGTCGCCCTCCGGCTCATCGTCGAGCGCGAGCGCGAGATCCGCGCGTTCAATCCGCAGGAGTACTGGAGCATCGAGGCGCTGCTCGCCAAGGACGGGCAGACCTTCGAAGCCGGCCTCGCCAAGATCGGCGGACACAAGCCGCAGCTCCATTCCGCCGAGGAAGCCCAGGCGGTCGTCGACGCGGTGCGGACGCTGCCGTTCGCCGTCACCAAGGTCGAGAAGCGGAACCGCCGGAAGAACCCCGCCGCGCCGTTCACCACGAGCACCCTGCAGCAGGAGGCCGCCAAGAAGCTGGGCTTCAGCTCGCGGCGCACCATGCGGGCGGCGCAGGACCTCTACGAGGGCCGGGAGGTCGGCGAGGACGGGCCGGCGGGTCTCATCACCTACATGCGGACCGACTCGGTCCGCGTGTCGGACGCGGCCATCACCTCGGTGCGGGAGTTCATCGGCTCGACCTTCGCCAAGCCGTATCTGCCGGCGGCGCCCAACAGTTACAACGCCAAGAAGAACGCCCGCGTCCAGGACGCCCACGAGGCCGTCCGCCCGACCGACGTCCGCCGCCGGCCCGAGCAGGTGCAGCAGTTCCTCGAGCCCGACCAGTTCCGGCTGTACCAGCTCATCTGGCAGCGCTTCGTGGCCTCGCAGATGACGCCGGCGGTCTACGACATGACCATCGTGGACTTCGACCTGGGGGAGTACCTGTTCCGGTCCACCGGCTCGGTGCCGGTGTTCGACGGCTTCCAGGTGCTCTATAAGGAAGGGCGCGAGAAGGAGGAGGGGAAGACGATGGACGACCTCCCGCCGATCCCGCCGCTCGCCCAGGGCGATCCGGTCGAGGTCCGGGAGATCACCCCGTCGCAGCACTTCACCGAGCCGCCACCGCGGTTCTCCGAGGCCAGCCTCGTCAAGGAGCTCGAGCGGCTCGGCATCGGCCGGCCCTCGACGTACAGCGCCATCATCTCGACCCTGAGTGCCCGCGAGTACGTCATGGTCGAGCAGCGGCGGTTCTTCCCGACCGAGCTCGGCGAGCTGGTCGAGAAGATCATGGTCGGCAAGTTTCCCGAGATCTTCAACGTCGAGTTCACCAGCGAGATGGAGACGGAGCTCGACCGTATCGAGGACGGCGAGCTGGCCTGGCGGGGCGTGCTCAAGGACTTCTACAGCCCGTTCAGCCGGGCGCTCGAGGCGGTCGACCTCAACGCGCTCGTGGCCGACGCGCACGGCCTCGATCCCGAGCAGCTCGCCAAGGAAAAATGTCCCAAGTGCGGCAACCCGATCGAGCTCAAGACCGGGCGCTTCGGGCCGTATCTCGCGTGCGTCAAGTACAAGGACACCTGCGACTACGTGAAGTCACTCCGGAAGGGCCGCGCGCCCGACCGGCCGACCGACCAGACCTGCCATCTCTGCTCGTCGCCGATGGTCATCAAGACCGGGCGGTTCGGCGAGTTCCTGGCGTGCACCACGTATCCCGCGTGCAAGGGTACGCGCGCCATCCCGCTCGGCATCAAGTGCCCCAAGTGCATCGAGGGCGACCTGGCGGAGCGGCGCACCAAGCGCGGCAAGTCGTTCTGGGGCTGCGTGCGCTATCCGGCGTGCGACTTCTCCACCTGGAACAAGCCGGTGCCCGAGACCTGCGCCGAGTGCGGCTGGATCGGCCTCGAGAAGAAGGCGAACAAGACCGAAGGCGAGACCCGGGTGTGCCTCAAGTGCGGCAACAAGACCGTCCTCGCCGAGCCCGAGGAGGTGGCGCTGGCGTGAACGTCACCGTCGTCGGCGGAGGTCTCGCCGGCTCGGAGGCGGCCTGGGCGCTCGCGGAGCGCGGCCTCCGGGTGACGCTCTACGAGATGCGGCCGGCGGTCAGGACGCCGGCGCATCATTCCGACCGGCTGGCCGAGCTCGTCTGCAGCAACTCCTTCAAATCGGTGGATCTGACCAACGCGCACGGCCTGCTCAAGGCGGAGCTGCGGGCGCTCGGGAGCCTGCTGCTGCCCTGTGCCGACCTGGCGCGGGTGCCGGGGGGCACGGCGCTGGCGGTGGACCGCGAGGTCTTCTCGCGCGCGGTGCACGAGCGGGTGACCGCGCATCCGAACATCACGCTGGTGCGCGAGGAGACCGCGGAGCTTCCCTCGCCGGGGGTCGTGGCCACCGGGCCGCTGACCTCGCCCCGGTTGACCGAGGCCATCGTCGCCCGGCTCGGCTCGGCGGCGCTCGCCTTCTACGACGCGATCGCGCCGGTGGTCTCGTCGGACTCGCTCGATCACGAACGGCTCTATGCACTCTCGCGCTACGGCAAAGGCGAGGGCGACGACTACCTGAACGCGCCGATGGACGCCGCCGGTTACCACGGCTTCATCGACGCGCTGGTCGAGGCCGACCAGCATCAAGGCCACGAGTTCGACGCCGTGCCCTACTTCGAAGGCTGCCTGCCGGTCGAGGAGATGGCCCGCCGCGGCCGCGAGACGCTCCGGTTCGGCCCGATGAAACCGGTGGGATTGCCCGACCCGCGCACCGGCCGCGAGCCGCACGCGGTGGTGCAGCTCCGGCGCGAGGACCGGGCGGGCCAGATGTGGAACCTGGTCGGATTTCAGACCCGGCTCCGGATCCCCGAGCAGCAGCGGGTGTTCCGGCTGATCCCGGGACTGGAGCGGGCGGAATACCTGCGCTTCGGCAGCATCCACCGGAACTCCTACCTCAACAGCCCCGCGAGCCTGGGCCCCGCGCTCACCGCGCGCGACGACGACCGTCTGTATTTCGCCGGCCAGCTCACCGGGGTCGAGGGCTACACCGAATCGCTCGGCACGGGGCTGCTGGCCGGCATCAATCTGGCTCGCCGGCTCGAGGGCAAGCCCGCCGCCGTCCCGCCCCCGACCACGATGCTCGGCGGTCTCTACCGCTACCTGCGCGACGCCGATCCGAGGCACTTCCAGCCGATGAACGCCAACTTCGGGCTGCTCGAGCCGCTGCCGGGCAAGGTCAGGAAGGATCGGAAGAAGGAGATGCTCGTGGAGCGGGCCCAGGCGGAGTTTTCGGCGTGGCTCGGCCCGTTGTCATCCTGAGCGGAGCGAAGGAGCCATGACCAGACGCATGCCCCCTTCGCTCCGCTCAGGGTGACAGGTGACGCCATGCACTCCCACGTCCGCGAATTCCTGACCCATCTCGACAAGGAGCGCGGCCAGTCCCCGCATACGGTCAAGGCGTATGGCCGCGACCTCGAGGCCTTCACAAACTTCTGCGACCGGCACTACGCCGGCGCGTGGACCTGGACGACGGTCGACCGGCTTGGCCTGCGGGGCTTTCTGGGCGAGCTGCATCGGCGCGGGCTGTCCAAGCGGTCGGCAGCGCGGGCGCTGTCGGCGGTGCGCAGCCTGTACCGCTTTCTGCAGGAGAACCACGGCGTGCCGAACAACATCGCCCGCGCGGCGCGGGTGCCCAAGCTCGACAAGCGGCTGCCGACCTACATGGACCGCGACCAGACCCAGGCGCTGTTCGACTGGGCCGAGGCGCGGGCCCAGGGCGACGACTTCGCCGCGACCCGCGATCTGGCCATCCTGGAGCTGTTCTACTCCACCGGCATCCGGCTCTCCGAGCTGAGCGGGATGAACCTGGAAGATCTCGACCTGCTCGCGGATCAGGCCAAGGTGCGGGGCAAGGGCCGGAAGGAGCGGATCGTGCCGGTGGGCTCGCGCGCGGTGCTCGCCCTCCGACGCTATCTTAACCTCCGAGCACCGGTGATCGCCCGGCCGGGAGGCGACCGCCGCGCGGTCTTCGTGAGCCGGCTCGGCCGCCGCCTGGGTCCCCGCGGCGTCCAGCGCGCGGTCCACGCGATGTTCGACGCCATCGGCGGCGACGGTCTCCGCGTCCACTCGCTGCGGCACACCTTCGCCACCCATATGCTCGACGCCGGGGCGGACCTGCGGGCGGTGCAGGAGCTGCTCGGGCACGCTTCGCTCGGGACGACGCAGATCTACACGCATACGAGCGTGGAGCGCTTGAAAAAGGTGTACAATCAGGCGCACCCGAGGGCGTAGGAGGGCGGGGACGGTCGGTGGGGCCTGCCGTCATCCTGAGCGGAGCGAAGGAGCCGTGCTTCGGGTCATGCCTCCTTCGCTCCGCTCAGGATGACGGCATCTCTCAGCCAGGACGCGCATGACCACGTTCCACGGCACCACCATCCTAGCCGTCCGGAAGGGCGGCCGAGTCGCCCTGGCCGGCGACGGGCAGGTCAGCATCGGCGAGACCGTGATGAAGTCGCGGTCCACCAAGGTGCGGGCGCTCAAAGGTGGCAAGGTGCTCGCGGGGTTTGCCGGCTCCGTGGCCGACGCGCTGACCCTGTACGAGAAGTTCGAGGAGAAGCTCGACCGCTACCCCTCGAACCTGCCGCGGGCCGCGGTCGAGCTGGCCAAGGACTGGCGGAGCGACCGCGTCCTCCGCCGCCTCGAGGCGCTGCTCGTCGTGGCGGACGTCGACCACAGCTTCCTGCTGAGCGGCTCGGGCGAGCTGATCGAGCCCGACGACGGCGTCGTCGCGGTGGGGTCCGGCGGCAACTATGCTCTCGCGGCCGCCCGGGCGCTCCTCCCGCTGGATGGTCTCAGCGCCCGCGACATCGCCCAGCGCTCGCTGGAGATCGCCGCCGACATCTGCGTCTTCACCAACCGGCACATCACCATCCTCGAGCTGCCGGGTGAGAAGTGACATGACCGACACCGCCGTCCCCATCGTCCCCGCCGCGCCCGAAGCCCCCGAGGCCACGGCTCCGCTCCCGTGGCTGGAGGAGATGCCGCCTCGCCAGATCGTGGCCGAGCTCAACCGGTACATCGTGGGCCAGGAGGCCGCGAAGAAGGCGGTCGCCATCGCGGTCCGGAACCGCTGGCGTCGGGCGCAGGCCCCGGACGACATCCGGGACGAGATCACCCCGTACAACATCATCATGATCGGGCCCACCGGGGTGGGGAAGACCGAGGTGGCCCGCCGGCTCGCGCGTCTGAGCGGGGCGCCGTTCATCAAGGTCGAGGCCTCGAAGTTCACCGAGGTGGGTTACGTCGGGCGCGACGCCGAGTCGATGGTCCGCGACCTCGTCGACGCCGCCATCAACATGGTCCGCACCGAGCGCGAGGACGAGGTCTTTCCCCAGGCCGAGCAGCGGGCCGACGAACGGCTGCTGGATCTGCTGCTGCCCCCCGCGCCGCCCGCGCCGGCGGAGCGGGCGGACAAGGCGGACAAGGCGGACAAGGCAGAGCGGTCCAGCGTGTTCGTGGTGGGCTCCACCGGCCAGGCCAAGGCCGAGAAGGCCGCGACCGCCGACGAGGAGCGCCGGCAGCGCTCGCGCGAGAAGTTGCGCGAGATGCTGTCCGACGGCCGGCTCGACGACCGCGAGGTCGAGATCGAGGTCGT
>JACCSZ010000048.1 GCA_013812695.1 Gemmatimonadales bacterium
TCGCCGAGTACCCCTTGCGCCAGCGCGCCAAGCCGGGCATCACCGGCCTGGCCCAGATCAACCACCACTACGACCGCTCGCTCGAGGACGTCCGTACCAAGGTGAGCTACGACCTCGAGTACATCCGCCGCCAGAGCCTGCGCGAGGACCTCCGCATCATGCTCAAGACCATCCCCGTCATCCTCCTGCGCCGCGGCGGGTGGTGAGCGGCAAGGGCCGGCCCGCCTGACCTGTCGCGCCCAAGCCGCAGACCCGCGGATCGCGTGATCCGTCGGTGGGTCTCCCACCTGCATTCCGAATTCAAGTCACCCGGCGACAAGTCGTTTTAGCGAGTATCCCTCCGCGTAACCGCCGCGGAACGGGCATTGCTGGATGCGCCGTGTCCAATCGCCTATCTTCCAGCCGATGAGAGTCGAGACCGGAGCACCCTTGGAACCTCAGCTATCGGTGGTCGCTCCGCTCTACAACGAGGCGGACAACGTGGAGCCGCTGGTTCAATGGATTCTGGAGGCCCTCGGGACCTACCCCGGCACCTTCGAGGTCATTCTGGTCGATGACGGAAGCCGGGACGACACGTGGAGCAGAATCGCCGGCGCGGCGGCTGCGCATCCCGCCATTCACGGCCTGAGGCTCGGCCGCAACGTGGGGCAGACGGCTGCGATGATGGCGGGGTTCGACCACGCGCGGGGCCGGGTCGTGGTGAGTCTGGACGGCGACCTGCAAAACGATCCGCGTGACATCCCGATGCTGGTGGCCAAGCTGGACGAAGGGTACGATCTGGTGTGCGGTTGGCGCCAGCAGCGCCAGGACAAGCTGATCCTCCGAAAGGTGCCCTCGTGGGTAGCCAATCGGCTGATTCGCCGGCTCACGGGCGTTCAGATCACCGACAATGGCTGTTCGCTCAAGGCGTACCGTCGGGACCTGCTCGACCGCATCTCGCTGTATGCCGAGCAGCATCGGTTCATCCCCGCCCTGTCGGCGAGCGTCGGGGCCAGGATCACCGAGCTGCCGGTCAGGCACCACGCCCGGCGGTTCGGCGAGAGCAAGTACGGCATCAGCCGGACGGTGAAGGTGCTGGTGGACCTCTTCACGCTCAAGATGATCACGACTTTCCGGTCCCGGCCGCTGGTCGGGTTCGCGCTGGCCGCCATGCCGATGGTGGCTGCCGCGCTCGCGTTCACGGGACTGTGGGTCTACGCGGCGACGCATTTCACGCCGCTCAAGTCCGAGGCGATCGTGTTCCCGGGCGCCGCGCTCCTCTGGCTCGGCGCCGCCTTCTACCTCGCCATGCTCGGCCTTGTCGCCGAGGTGGCGCTCAGCAGCGAGCGCGAGAGCGCACGCGAGTTCCCGACCGCGTGGGAGGTACGTTGATCATGACCGCCGAGGGCACCCTCATGGAGCCGACCGTCGAGCGTTCCGATGTGGCCGGGCCCGCCGATGGGCGGCTCGTGTCCGTGATCGTCCCGGTGGTGGAGCGCGCGGACGACCTGATGGCGCTGTATCGCGCGTTCGCCGGTGAGCTCGATCGCCGCGGCGAGGAGCACGAGTTTCTGTTCGTGTTCGATGGCGGCTTCGCCGCGCCGCCCGAGCTGGTGGCCTTGAGCCATGAACGGGACGCCGTGCGGCTGTTCTCGTTCGCCCGCCCCTTCGGCGAAACCGCCGCACTCCGACTTGGCATCGAGCGGAGCCGCGGGGACGTGGTGGTCACTCTGCCGGCCTACTTTCAGGTGCAGGCGGAGGGGATCGGCCCATTGCTCGATGCGCTGCATGCCGGCGCCGATCTCGTCGTCGCCAACCGGTCCCCGCGGGTCGACAGCTGGCTCAACCGGTTTCAGTCGGGCGTGTTCCAGCGGATGCTGGGAGGGGTCACTGAACGGCGCTTCCACGACATCGCGTGCGGGGTCCGCGTCATTCGCCGCCCCGTCGCGGAAGCCCTGCCGCTCTACGGCGATCTCCACCGGTTCATTCCCGCGCTCGCGTTGCGGGAGGGCTACCGTGTGGACGAAGTGGCGGTTCCTCAGCATCCGAACGACGCGAGGACCCGGGTGTACGGACCCGCCACCTACCTACGCCGGCTGCTGGACGTGGCTGCGTTCTTCTTCCTGGCCAAGTTCACCGAAAAGCCGCTCCGATTTTTCGGGTTGGTGGGCTCCATCTGCTTCGTCCTCGGTGCGTTGACGGGGCTGGTGCTGCTCGCCGACCGCCTGGCCGGCCAAGGTATCGCCAACCGCCCGCTCCTGCTGCTGGCGGTGCTGCTGATTGCCTTGGGCGTTCAGCTCATGGGCCTCGGTCTCGTCGGCGAGATCATCGTCCACCTGCGCTCGCCGCACCGCCGCGCGTACCGCGTCCGCGAGCGGGTTTGACGCCCAGGACCACGATGCTGCCGGCCGCCGGCCGGCCCCGCCTCGCGCCGCCCTGAAGTGAAGCAGCCGACCGCCAGGCACCGATGCAACGCGACCTAGACCGCCTGGCCGGCATGGAGCACGACGTCGTCGTCGTGGGAGGCGGCATCCACGGGGCGTGCATCGCCTGGGACGCGGCGCTCCGTGGCCTTCGGGTAGCGCTGATCGAGCGCGACGATTTCGGTGGCGCCACCTCGGCCAACAGCCTGCGGATTGTGCACGGCGGGCTTCGTTATCTGGCCCGCGGCGCTCTCCGCCGCATGCGCGAGTCCATCCAGGAACGCTCGGCGTTTCTCCGCATCGCTCCCTCACTCGTCGAACCCTTGCCCGTGCTGATCCCGACGCGCGGCGCGGGAACTCAAAGCCGCCCGGCGATGGCTGCAGCCCTCGCCCTCAACGATCAGCTCTCCTTGGGCCGGAACCGCGGGCTCGGCCCCGATCACCGACTGCCCCGAGGGCGTCTACTTTCCATCCAGGAGTGCGAACGGCTGTTTCCGGCTTTCCCGTCGGAGGGGACGAGCGGAGGCGCACTCTGGCACGACGCGCGGGTCCGGCATCCGGAGCGGCTTATACTCGCGTTCGTGCGCGGGGCTGTGAGCCGTGGCGCCGCGGCAGCCAACTACGTCAGGATGGAGCGGGTGACGCATGAGGGTGGAGCCGTGCGCGGCGTGGCGGCGACCGACCTGCTTGGCGGCGGGCCGGTCGAGGTGCGCGGCCGCGCGGTGGTCATCGCCGCAGGGCCATGGACGGGTCAGCTCGTCGGCGGCGAGCGGTCGGGGCACCCGCAGGCGTTCGCCCTCAACCTGGTGGTGGGCCGCCGGCTCGCCGAGGCGGCAGTGGGGCTTCGAGTGGCCAATGGCGCCGACGAGGACCCCATCATCGGCGGCGGGCGATTCGTCTTTCTGGTGCCGCAGGACGACCGGACGTTTCTGGGCACCTGGTACGCGCGGGCCGACGGTCAGGACACGGGCGGTCTCATCCAGCGGGGCTCGGTGGCGTTGCTGGATGAGTTCCGCTCGGCGTGCGGGGCGGCAGCGCTCGATGAGGCCGATGTGATAGGCTGCCAGTGGGGCTGGCTGCCGCTCAAGAGCGGCCGGGAGCGGGGGCGGGAGGATGCCTTGGCCGAACGCCCGTGTGTCATGGGCCATGGAGCGTCGGACGGCATCGGTGGTATGTTCTCGGTCGAAGGTGTCAAGTACACGGGTGCCCGCCGGGTGGCCGAGGACGTGGTGGACCGGGTCGTGAGCGCCCTCGGCATCGCGGTCGACCGCTGCCGGACCGCGCACACGCCGGTGGACGAAGACGACGTTGGAGCGGCCAGTGCATCCCTGCACGCGCGGGTCCGTCACGCCGTGCGGGACGAGATGGCCGTCCGGCTGTCGGACGTGGTGTTGCGACGGATCGGGTCCGGCCTTCCCCCAGCGGCCGAGGCGGTGGCGGCGGCGGCCCGAATCACTGGCGCCGAGCTTGGATGGACTCCGCCGCGGGAGCAGGCGGAAATCGAGGCTGTGATGAGCCAGATCAGAACGACTTCTTCGGTCGTGGAGCTGCCAGCGTGAACATTCTGGTCCTGGCACCGCACCCGTTCTTTCAGGCGAGAGGCACCCCGCTGGCGGTCCGTACCGTGCTGGAGTTCCTGAGCGCGCGCGGGCACCAGGTGGACGTGCTGACGCTGCATGAGGGCGAGGACGTGGCGATCCCGAACGTCAGGATCTTCCGGACTCCGAGCATTCCCGGCGTGCGGAATATCCGTCCCGGGTTTTCCGTCAAGAAGGTGCTCTGCGACGGGTTGATGCTGGTTGCCTGCCTGCGCATGGTGCGGCGGAAGCGCTACGATCTCATCCACGCGGTCGAGGAATCGGCGTTCATCGCGGCCGTGGCGCGCTCGGTGTCCGGCGTACCCTACGTCTACGACATGGATTCATCGCTCGCCGAGCAGATGGTGGAAGCATATCCACGGCTTCATGTCGCGCTGCCGATCATGCGCTACTGCGAGTCGGTCGCGGTCCGGCGGAGCCTCGGCGTGCTCACCGTGTGCGCGGCGCTCGAGGACGTGGCACACGGCCACGATCCCGGGAAGGTGGTCGGGAGGGTCGAAGACAGCACGTTGCTGCCGCCCGAGCTTCCCGGCGGCGGCAACGGGAACGGCGGCATCCTTGAGTGGGCGCGGCGGGACGGGTTGATCGCCATGTACGTCGGCAACCTCCAGCGCTACCAAGGCATCGACCTGCTGCTCGAAGGGTTCCAGCACACGCTGCGCCGGGTGCCGCGGGCCAGCCTCGTGATCGTCGGCGGGCGCGAGGATGACATCCGGCGTTATCGCCGCATGGCCGAGGTCCTCGGGATTCTGCCCCGGGTGCATTTCCTCGGGCCGCGCCCGGTGAGCGCGCTGCCGGACCTGCTGCGCGAGGCGGACGTGCTGGTGTCGCCGAGGCTCACGGGCCTCAACACACCGATGAAGATCTACTCCTACCTCGATTCGGGCACGGCGGTGCTGGCGACCCGGCTCCAAACTCATACGCAGGTGCTGGACGACCGGACCGCGTACCTGGTGGACCCGGAGCCCGAAACCTTCGGCGCCGGGCTGGCCGACCTGCTGACCGACGAGCCGTTGCGCCACCGCCTGGCATCGCAGGCCAAGGAATACGTGCAGGAGGAGTTCACGCCCGAGGCTGCGTGGCGAAAGCTGGGGATGTTCTACGACGACATGGAGGCCAAGGCCGCCGGGGCCAGGGCGTGAAGCGCCTCTGGTCCTCACCCACCCTGCGCAGCATGGTGGTCTACGGCGCCTCGGGCCTGGGGTTCTCGGGCGCGAACATCATCCTCGCTCGATACCTTCCAACGCAGCAGTACGCCCTCTTCACACTAGTCATCGCCCTCGGAAATCTCGGATATACGCTGGCGCCCGCCGGCCTGGACGGCGTGGTGAATCGCCGGCAGCTCGAAGCCGGACCTTCGCTGCTCGCGCGCGTCATCCCGCCCGCGGCGCTGGCCGGCCTCGCCATGGCGGCGATCGGGATAGCCGCGTACGGGATGTCGCCCGCGATGGGGGCGATGCTGTTCGTCTCGTCGGCCGGCGGCGGCGTGATGCTCGTGGCGGGCGCGAAGTTTCAGAGCGAGCGCCGCTATGGCGTCTCGCTGGCGCTCATGCAAAGCCCCAACATCGTGCTCCTGCTGGCGGCGCTCGCCGTCGTCGCGACCCAAGATCGCCAAGCGTGGCTGCCGGTGCTGATATCGACGGCCGGCTTCGTGGCGGCCGCGACGTATGGATGGAGGGTGCTGCTCGCGGAGCGACACGGCAAGCCGGAGGGGAAGACGCTCATCCACTGGCGGGAGGCGCTCGCGTTCGCGGGAATCAACGCGTCCGGGCTGCTGCTGATCCAGCTCGAACGCCTGCTCATCCCTCACGTGCTGCCGCTCGCGGACCTGGCGGTTTACGGCGTGCTCGGCGCGATCGCCGGCTCACTCTTTCGGGTGCTCCAGATGGGCGTGGGCTTCAGCCTGCTCCCGAGGCTCCGGGCGGCGACGACGGTCGGCGAGCGCCGACGCCTGATCGCCCACGAGGCGAAACTGGTCGGCGGGATCGTCGTGCTGGGGTCCGCGGTCATCTGGCTGCTCACGCCCCTGGTCGAGCGCTGGTTGCTGGACGGCAAGTACCACCTGGCCGGCTCGCTGGTGCTCGCGGCGATCTTCAGCGGGGTGACCAAGATCGCCAACGCATTCACGAAAGCCGCCGCCTCGGCGCTGGCCGACCCGCGCGAGCTCGCGCTCGTGAACATTCTGGGCTGGGCGTCGGTGGGCGTGGCGGTGGCGGGCGCGTTCGTCGGCGCGCGGTGGGGGCTCGCCGGCCTGATCTACGGTGTCGGCTTCGGCTGGCTGCTCCGCGCCATCGTCGCGTTCGCGATGGTCGTCCGGCACCTGCGCCTGCCGGTATCCGTTCCCGCCACCGCGGCGTGACCTCCCTGGACGCTCCGAGCGCTCGAGCTAGCGCGCCCTCGCCGCGACTAGGAGCTCGGCCAGCAGCGTGCGCGCGCTATCGGACCATGAGAAGGTCGCCGCCCGGCGCAGCCCGCGGCCGCGGAGGTCGTGCACCAGGCGATCGTCGAAGCTCACGCGCTCCATCGCGGACCCGAGTGCATCCACGTCGTCCGGTTCAACCAGGAGCCCCGCGTTGCCCGCGACCTCAGGGCACGCGGAAGTGGCCGAGGTCACCACCGGGCAGCCGCAGGCCATGGCCTCCACGATAGGAATGCCGAAGCTCTCGTAGCGCGAGGGAAAGACCAGGGCGCGCGCCATGCTGTACAGCGCCGGCATGTCGGTAAATTCGACAAAGCCGGGCGTGTGGACCGCGTCGCTGCCGGTGAACGCGCCCACGACATCCGGCGTCAGCCGGTCGGCGATGCCGATACCCAGGATTACCAAAGCCGGGGGCAGCTTGCGCTCCCCGGCGGAGCGGGTCCGCATTCGCCCGTAGGCCTCGAGCGCCACCTCCACGTTCTTCCGGGGCGTGAGGGCCTTCAAGGCTGTCTGCTCCTGGATCTGGTGCCCCCTCACAACCATCAACAGGTACGGCGGTGCCGGCAACTGGTAGCGTTCGCGCACCCGTGCGAGTGTCGCGGGATCGGTCACGGGGGGAGTGCCGAACTTGTGGTGGAAGAGCACGTCGAGACTTTCCCGGCGCGCGGCGAGCGGGACGAGCACCTGGTCCCCCACCAGCTTCGCGCCGCCCGGCAGCACCACTTCGCGGACGTTCGCACGGCCGCGATAGCGGCCCGACTGGCCCGCATTCGAGTAGAAGGCGACGTACTCATTGTGGACGCCCGCTTCGAACAGCGCGTCACACAGTTTCCGGATGTAGATGCCTTGACCATCGACATCGTCGATGGCCCTGAGCATCAGCCCAATCCGGAGGGGACGATTGGCGGTGTTGTCGAGAGGATGCCACTGCAGCGGGGACGTCGGAATGCGTGCTCGATTTCAGCATGTCGATTTGAGCCGGCGGTCTTGGACTGGAGGTGCAGCGTATTGGATCGGGCCTGCGTGCAGGGCGCGGCGGAAGCACGTTTATACCATCGAACCTGCGGCTATACCATCGAACCTGCGGCCGTAGCGTGAGCCCCGTCACCGTAACCACAGGCACTGTGTCCCATTCTGGATTTCTTCACCTCACGATAGCGATGGCACGAGGCTGCACCCGCCGCCGCAAAGGCAAGCTCTGATGGCAGATGCTGTACCAGATTCGCTGGCGCTGATCACTGGCGCGACTGGATTCGCCGGTAGCCACCTAGTTCGTGCGCTCGCCGCAGGGGGTCATCGCGTACGGGTGATCGCTCGATCCGGTGTGCGCGCGCGTGCGATGCTCCCGCAGGGCGTAGACATCGTAGAGGGCGACATTACCGATCCCCGAGCGGTGGAGCGCGCGGTCACGGGCGTCAACGCCATCTTTCATTTGGCCGCCGTCTATCGAGAGGCCAAGCATCGTGATGCACAGTATGCGCGGGTGCACGTCGAAGGCACGCGATGCCTACTCGACGCCGCGTGCAATCACCAGGTGACTCGCTTCGTCCATTGCAGCACCGTCGGAGTGCATGGCCACATCGAAGCGCCACCGGCGGACGAGCAGGCGCCCTACAAGCCCGGCGACGTCTACCAGCGGACCAAGCTCGAAGGCGAACAGTTGGCGCTCTCCTACCATGGGCGGCACGGGTTGCCCGTGACCGTGGCGCGCCCGACAGCCATCTACGGTCCCGGGGACATGCGCCTCCTCAAGCTGTTTCGCCTGATTGCGCGGCGGCGCTTCATCGTGCTGGGCACCGGCGAGATCTTCTACCACATGGTGCACGTCGACGATCTCGCGCGGGGTCTGCAACTCCTGTGGCACCATCCGTGCGCGCCGGGAGAGGTGTTCATTCTGGGCGGTGAACGCTACCATTCGCTGCGCGAGCTCACGGCGATGATCGCGGAGGCGGTCGGCGTCTCCAAACCGTGGGTCCGGCTGCCGGCCCGACCGTTTCAGATAGCGGGGACGCTCTGTGAGAAGGTCTGCATCCCGTTTGGCATCGAGCCGCCGATTTACCGTCGACGGGTCGACTTCTTCACCAAGAGCCGGGCGTTCAGCATCGACAAGGCCAGACGCCTGCTCGGATACCGGCCGACGGTGAGCCTCGAGGCCGGCATCCGGACGACGCTCGAATGGTACCAGGCGCACGGCTATCTCGACGGCCGCTCGCCCGTCGCGCTCACTCGATAGCAGCCCCGGAGCCCAGGCAGGTGACTGCGCTTCCCGCCTCCGCGCCGTGACGATCCCCGCCGCCCCACCGGCCGCCGCCGAGCGCGAGTGGGCGGTGGCGTTGTTCCGGAAGTCCGTGCTGAAACAGGCCAAGTTCCGCCGCATCGTGGAGCTGCTCGACGACCCTGTCGGCAAGTCCAATCTCGACATCGGCGCTGACAACGGCGTCATCAGCTATCTGCTCCGCCAGCGTGGCGGCCAATGGCGGAGTGCCGACCTGGACGATCGGGCGGTGGCGTCGATCCGGCAGCTTGTGGGCGACGAGGTCTACCGGCTCGACGGCGCCGCGACGCCGTTCGACGACCGGAGCTTCGATCAGGTCGTGATCGTGGACTACCTGGAGCACATCCCGGACGACCGCGCCTTTGCCCGCGAGCTGGAGCGGATCCTCAGGCCCGGCGGCACAGTGATCGTGAACGTGCCGCACCTCCAGCCGGGCTCCCGACTCAACAGGTTCCGCCATCGAATCGGGCTGACTGACGAGTGGCACGGACACTTGCGCCCGGGTTACAGCCTTGCGTCGCTGCAGGAGACGCTGGGGCCGCGGTTCCGCATGGATGGCGCGGTGACATACTCGCGCTTCGGCTCGGAGGTGGTGGACACCGCGCTCAACGGGCTGTACGAGGTGATGCGAAAGCGGAAAGGCGCGGCTAGCTCGAGCAAGGGGACGGTGGTCACGCAGAGCGACCTCCGCCAGCACCGGACCCAGTTCCGGATGCTCTCGCTGCTCTACCCCGCGCTCCGGCTAACGGCTTCCGTCGACCGGCTCTTACCCTGGCAGGCCGGCCACAAGCTCATCGTGCGCGCAGTGCTGACCTGAGAAGGAGCCTCGTGGACTCGGACCGCCACGGGGGCTTGCTTGCGGCCACCTGAACGCCTTACCCGTGACAGCGCTCATGGCATCACATTCTCGAACCGCCGCCCCAGCAGCCGCCACTCGTGAGAACGCGGACGTCGAATCCTCCTCGGAGGATTATGCCCGCCGGTTCAGCGGGTCGGTCGGCCGCTGGTTCCTGGATGTCCAAACGGGCATCACGCTCGAGACCCTTGCCGGGCTTCCGCGAGGCGCTACGGTGCTCGACGTCGGCGGCGGGCACGCCCAGGTGGCGCCCCCGCTGATCGCCGCCGGCTACCGCGTCACCGTGGCGGGCAGCGATCCATCGTGCGGCCGGCGTCTCGACCCGTGGACCTCGACCGGCCAGTGCCGGTTCGACGTGGCCGACCTGCAGCACCTCCCTTACGACGATGTGTCGTTCGACGCGGTGGTCTGTTACCGGCTGCTGGCGCACAGCATCGATTGGACGCACCTCGTCGCGGAGCTGTGCCGGGTGGCGGCGCACCGTGTCGTGGTGGACTATCCGGCCAGACGAAGCGTGAATCGCATCTCGGAGCTGCTCTACGGCGTCAAGCGTTCCATCGAAGGCGCCACGACGCGGCCCTACGCGCTGTACGGCCGGCAGGAGATGGCGGACGCATTTGCCGGCGCCGGGTTCCTGGTGGCCGGGGAGCACCCTCAGTTCCTGTTGCCGATGGCCCTGTACCGCCTCGCCGGTTCGGGGCGGCTGGCGCGTGCCGCGGAGTGGCCGGGGCGCCGGTCCGGCCTGACCGGGTGGCTGGGCTCGCCGGTCGTTGTCCGCGCCGATCGCCGCCGGCCTGACTGACCGCCGGGGCGTCCCGCTGCAGCACCGCGCCGGGAGAGCGCTGGGCCTGGCGGGGCTGGCCCTCGTGCTGCTCGCCACGCTCACGCCGACCCGGGACATCCGCGGGGGCTCGCTGGCGACTCCGCTGCTCTGCCTCGTGTGCGGCGACAACGGCGGGGCCGACGTCGCGAACAATCTGCTGCTCTTCCTGCCATTGGCCATCGGGCTCCGGTTCTCCGGCGCGTCGTGGCTCCGCTCAGTGGTCGCCTCGGCACTGCTCTCGTTCACCGTCGAGCTCCTGCAACTCCTGGTGATCCCGGGGCGCGACGCGAGCTTGAGCGATCTCCTGACCAACACGGTCAGCGCTGCGATCGGCGCCACGCTCGGACCCGCGCTGCCGGGCATGGTGGCGCCGCCGCCGCGCCGGGCCGCACTCCTGCTCGCCGGAGGCGTCGCGGCGCTGGGCGCACTGCTCGCGGCGTGGGCGTGGCTGTTGGTACCCCAGGCTCCACCCGGGGCGGTTGCCAGTCGGTGGGCGCACGAGTCTCCCGGGCCTGGTGCGTTCAGGGGCGTGGTGCGCTCAGTGAGGCTCGACGGCGTACCGATGCCGCCCAACGGGCCACCGCCTAATACCGCCAGCCTCCTCCGGCGGCTCGATCGGGGCACGATGACCCTGGAGGTGGAGGTCGTCTCGGGTGTGCCGGTAGCCTACGACGCGTGGATCTACATGCTGCAGTCCCGATGGGGCGGCGTCCTGGAGCTCTCGCAGACCGGGCGCGAAGCGCGTGTGTCGGTGCCCACACGGGGGGTAAACTGGCGGCTGGGGGCTCCCGGGGTGTCGCTGGCCGATGCGCTGCCGAAGGCTGCGGGCGTGCCGGTACGACTGCGCGCGACGGCGGCGGCGGGGCGGGTCAGCGTCGCCAGCTCCTACCACGGGGTCGAGCGCGCGGTCGAGCTGGGCATCTCACCAGCGCTCGGCTGGATCATGTTCATTCCCTTCGACCTCGCCGTGGGAGAGCGGGTCCGCTGGGCCACGGCGCTGCTCCTGGGACTGCTGCTGCTTCCCTTGGGTTACTGGGCGGCCGGGACCCGCCGCCTCTGGCCAGCGGCCGGCAGTCTCACGCTGACACTGGTGGCCGCGCTCGCGGTGCTGCCTGCGGCCGCCGGGTTCCCGCCGGTGCACTGGTCCGAATGGGTGGCCGGCGCGCTGGGCGCCGCCGTCGGATGGGCCCTCCGGGGGTCCGCGACTTATCTTCAGACTCCATGCGCGTCGCCTTCCGACAACGAATCCTCCTCATCCTGATCTGTCTCGGCGCGGTCCCCACCGCCGTGGCGATCCTCGGCTGGGCGCTGACTGTCCGCTCCACCACCCCGGCCGCCGCCGCACTGCGCGGCATCGAAGGGGTCGGCGCGTCCGGCCGGGCGCTGCTGCAGACGCTCGACTCCACCCGACTCACGGCGCCGGAGCGGGCCGCACTCGCCGACCATGCCACCCGGCTCAACGACGCGCTCGCCCGGTTTCAGCGTGTGGACACCTTCGGCCGCTACTACTACGCCGGGCTCGGATTGGTGGTGCTGCTCGCGGGCGCCGCCTTTGTCTACGCGTCCGTGCGGGTCGGCGGCCACCTCTCGCGCCAACTCAGCAGACCGATCGAGGAGCTGATCGGATGGACCGGCCACATTCGTCGGATGGAGCCGCTGCCCGCGGATCGGCCGCGACGCGGCGCGCCGGAGTTCGAGGCGCTGCGCTTCGCGCTTCGTGAGATGGCCGATGCGCTCGAGCAGGGCCGCGCGCGCGAGATCGAGGCGGAACGGCTGCGGGCGTTCCGCGAGACGGCGCGCCGGGTGGCCCACGAGATGCGGAACCCGCTCACCCCGATCCGCCTGGCGGTCGCGCAGCTCTCGCGCTCGGCGGCCGCACCCCAGCGCGAGGCGATCGAGGTGCTCGAAGCCGAATCGGACCGACTAGAGCAACTGGCGCGTGAGTTCACCGAGTTCGGCCGTCTCCCGGAGGGTCCGGCCGCGCCCGTCGACCTCCTCGAGCTGCTCGCCGACCTCGCGCGGAGCAGCGTGCCGCCGACGATGCGGGTCCACCTCGGGCTCGATCCCTCGTCGCCGCCCCTGCTCGGGCACTACGATCCGCTGCGCCGCGCCTTCGGCAATATCCTGCGCAACGCCGTCGAGGCGTGTGGCGGCGAGGGCGAAATCGAGCTGGGAGCGCGGCCCGACGGCGACGGGGTCCGGGTCGAGATTCGCGACCACGGTCCCGGTGTACCACCCGAGCTCGCCGGACGACTGTTCGATCCCTACGTCACGGCCAAGAGCGGCGGCACCGGTCTCGGGCTTGCGCTGGCCAGGCAGACGGTCGAGTTGCACCAGGGCACGATCGCCGTCGAGGACACGCCCGGCGGCGGCGCCACCTTCGTCGTCCGGATGCGCGGGCGGTGACCGCACGCTCCCAGATTCTGCTCGTGGACGATGAGACGAACATCCGCCGGATGCTCGCCGCGCTGCTTCGGGAGGAGGGATTCACGGTCGCGGAGGCGCCGAACGGCAACGCCGCCCTCCTGCAGATCGACGACGTGGACCCCGACGTGATGCTGCTCGACCTCCTGATGCCTCCCGGGCCGGACGGGCTCGAGACGCTGGCCGCCCTCCGGGAGCGGGGGCGGCACCTCCCGGTGATCATGATGAGCGGGAAGGCGCAGCTCACCGACGCGGTGCGGGCGGTCAAGCTGGGCGCGTTCCAGTTCCTCGAGAAGCCGCTCGGTCCCGAGGCGGTGCTGGTGACGGTGCGCGCCGCGCTCGAGCTCGACCGGACACGGGCCGAGAACCGGGCCCTGCACGCGGAGCTCGGGCGCCGCTCGGCGCTGGTCGGCGAGAGCGCCGCGATGCGTCAGGTGCGTTCGCTCATCGCGCGGGTGGCCCCGACGGAGGCGCGGGTGCTACTCACCGGCGAGAGCGGCACCGGCAAAGAGCTCGCCGCGGCGGCGGTCCACGGGGCCAGCCGGCGCGCCGGCCGCGCCTTCGTCACCGTGAACTGCGCCGCCATCCCGCGCGACCTGGTCGAGTCCGAGATGTTCGGGCACGAGCGCGGCGCCTTCACCGGCGCCACGGAACGGCGGCTCGGACGGTTCGAGCTGGCGCACACGGGCACGCTCTTCCTCGACGAGATCGGCGACCTGAGCGGCGACGCCCAGGCCAAGCTCCTGCGCACGCTCGAGACGGGCGAGCTGCAGCGCCTAGGCGCCGAAGGCTCGCAGCGGGTGGACGTGCGCGTCGTCGCGGCCACCAACCGCCGGCTCGAAGACGCCGTGGCCGATGGCGACTTCCGTGAGGATCTGTTCTTCCGACTCAACGTTTTCCCCATCAGACTTCCACCGCTCAGGGAGCGGCTCGAGGACCTGCCGGCGCTGGTGGCGCACCTGGCTGAGCGGGCGCGGCCGCGGCAGGCGTCCCCATTCACGCCCGACGCGCTCGAGGCGCTGGCGGGCTACGCCTGGCCGGGCAACGTCCGCGAGCTGGCCAATCTGATCGAGCGCCTGCTCATCCTGAGCGGCCCGATCATCGATGCGCCCGCGGTGCGCCAGGTGCTCCGGGGCGGCGCGCCACCTCCTCCCGCGGCGGCCGCGTTGGGCCGCCCGCTGAGCGACGCGCTCGACGACTTCGAGCGGGCGATGATCGCCGCGGCGCTCGCGCATGCGCAGGGCAGCATCGCTGAGGCAGCGCGGGTCCTGCACACCGACCGCGCCAATCTGTATCGGCGGATGCGGCGCCTGGGACTGGATCGGGAGTAGCCGGCCTGCCACCTCTCCACTCATTCGAGATCCGCATGCGACTCACCATCGGCGGCCTCCTGCTCCTCCTGGCCTTGCCGCCGCTGCTCCGGGCGCAGGACAGCATCATCGTCATCGACCCCACCCTACCCCCCGGCGACTCGGCCGTCGTCCGGGCCGGGCCGGCGCCCGACGTGGTGGCGGATTTGCTGGCCTTCTACAACGACTCGTCGACGACGCGCATGCAGGGCGACGTGAGCTTTCCCGCCGGCAGCGAGTTCACCGGCCGGTTGGCGTTGTTCCGCGGGTCGCTTCGGCTGGCGGGTCGGGTGCGGGGCGACCTGGTGGTGATCAACGCCACGCTGTACCTGCTTCCCGGGGCCGATATCCAAGGCGACGTGCTGGTGGTGGGAGGGCGGATGATCCGGAGCCCGGGGGTCCGGCATGCCGGGCGCCAGCGGGTGGTCTGGGACGCGGCACCGGTGCTCCGCTCAGCCGCGGGAACGCTGGTGCTGCGCGAGCGGCGGCGCCCGCTGGGCGAGCTCGCGACGGCGCGCACCAGCTTTCAGACCGGGCGCGTGCGCACCACCCTGCTGCTCGCCACCGGCGGCACCTACAACAGGATCGAGGGGCTGCCGATCGTGTTCGGTCCCGGTTTCGAGCTCCGGCCGTCGCGCGCCTCGGTGGCCCGCCTCGAGCTCCGCGGCATCCTCCGGACGGCCGGCGAGGGGGCCCGGCTCAGCAGCGACTTCGGCTACGGGGCCCGGGCGGAGTTGCGGTGGCCCGTGGCCGGGATCGCGGGGCGGTTCTCCAGCGAGGTGGTACCGTTCGAGGACCAGCCGCTCGCCGACTCGGAGAACGGCTGGTCGGCGTTCCTGCTGCAGCGCGACTACCGCGACTACTTCGAGCGGCGGGGGGGCGGCGGCTCGGCCTGGGTGTACCCGACCCCAAGCCTGCGTCTCGAGGTGTCGCTTCAGCGCGATCAGGAGCGCTCCCTCCGCGCGACCGACCCGTGGTCGCTGCTCCGGAACAGCGACCGCTGGCGTAGGAATCCGCTGAGCGATGATGGCCACTACTTCACGACCGGCGTCTCGCTCGACCTCGACACCCGCAACGATCGCGACGTGCCGAGCGCCGGCTGGCTGCTGCGGGCCCGCTACGAGCACTCGACCAGCGACGACGTGGCACCGGTCGCGCTCCCCCAGACCGTGCGCCCGCCGACGCCCATCGGCGGCGGCTACCAGTTCGACCGGCTGACCCTCGATCTCCGCCGGTACTCGAGGCTCACGCAGTCGGTCCGCTTGAACACCCGGCTTCGCGCCGATGGCTGGATCGGCGGCGACCGCCTGCCGGTGCAGCGTCGGATCTCGCTGGGCGGTCCGGACCTGCTGCCCGGCTACAGCTTCCGCAGCTTCACCTGCGCGCCGCGCGGCTTCAGCGATCCGGCGCGTCCCGCCCTCTGCGACCGGTCGATCGTCGCCCAGGTCGAGGTGCGCACCCGCCTTAGCCTCAACCTGGGCTACCGGCCGCGCGACCGCGTGAGCGGCGCACCCGGACGGTTCATCGGGTTGGAGGAAGCGGACCTGGTCCTGCTGGGCGACGCCGGCAAGGCTTGGCTCGCCGGCGACGGGCCGGGGCAGGTGCCGGTCAACCGGATTCCGTCCTTCAGCGAATGGAACGTCGACGTGGGCGTCGGACTCGACGCCGGCCAGATCGGCGCGTACCTCGCGAAGAGCCTGAGCGAAGGCGAGCCCGTCCGGTTCCTCGTGAGACTGCAGCGCCGATTCTAGTGCGGACCACCCCGTACGCGCTCGCCATCGTGGCCGCGGTCGCGCTCGCGACGACCGCGGCGCGGCGCACGGAGGCTCAGACGCCGCGCCCGGTTCGCCTGACCGTCCGCCTGGCCCAAGATTCGATTCCGTCCGGCTCGCGGGCACCGATCGTCCGCTCGGAGCATCTGCTCGGAGACGGCCGCTGGCTCTCCGCCCTCCGGTCGGGACTGCCGGTGCGGCTGCACTACACGGTGGAGGTCTGGCGATCGCGGGGCGGGTGGTTCGACGCCTTCGCGCGCCAGGCCGAATGGGACGTGGTGCTTCGCCACGAGCCGCTGCTCGATCAGTACACGGTGCTGACGCTGGTCGGAGAGCGCGGCCAGGAGCGCCGGTACGCCACCGTGGACGCCCTGACGGCGGCGCTCGCCTTTGCCTATCAGGTGAGCGTACAGCCGGCGGAGGCGGGACGGTACTACTACACGGCGTCGCTCGAGATCTCGACGCTCTCAGACTCGGATCTCGACGAGTTGCAGCGGTTCCTGGAGGGCGACCTCGGCGACGCGGCCGAGGACGACAACGGCGTCGGGGGCGCGGTCGGTCGCGGTGCCACGCGGTTCCTCCTGCGCCTGGCCGGGTTGCCGAGCCTCCGGCTCGAAGTCCGGAGCCTCAGCTTCCAGGTGCGCTAGACCGTCCCACCCAGCGCGCGGAGCGCTTCCTCGCCGTAGAAGAGCTTGATGTACTTGGCCTGCGCGGCGGACAGCCGGCGGACCGCCCACGAGAGATGAACGAAGTGCGGCTCGCGCGGTGGGGTCAACGGGTGCATCCCGCACTCCACGGGGAGATGGTTCCCCTTGCGGGTGTTGCAGGAGCTGCAGGCGGTCACCACGTTGCTCCACTCGTTGTCCCCGCCCCGTGACAGCGGCACGAGATGGTCCCGGGTCAGGCACTCGCGATGCCGCAGGTCGATCTGCCCCCGACGGCAGTACTGGCAGCGGTAGCTGTCGCGGGCGAAGAGGAATGTGTTGGTGACCTGGCGACGGAAGCGGCGGGGGACGTGCACGAACTTGACCAGCCGGATGATGGCTGGTTTGGGCAGTGTCAATCGTTCGCTTCGGACGAACGCATCCGCGTCCGATTCGACGATCTCGGCTTTGCCCTCGATCACGAGACGAAGCGCCCGGCGGACCGGGACCATCGTCAACGGCTCGAAGGAGGCGTTCAACGCCAAGCACCGCACGCGGAGTCTCCGGAAGATGCACGAAACCCGTCTGCTCACCGGACTGCGGGGCGGGCCCGACGGGAAACCAGCAGCGGCACCGGCAGGCAGGCTGCCGAGCACCGTACTGTTCAAGCGTAACGGGACCTCCGGTGCCCGGCAACCCTACTTCTTCACGAGCGCCTGAATCCGGGAGGCGATCGCTTCACGCAGACGCTGGCTCCGGGTGATGACCAGCACGGTGTCGTCGCCTGCGATGGTGCCGATGATCTCGCCCCAGCCGGCCTGGTCCAGCGCCTCGGTGATCGCGCCCGCGGACCCGCTGGCCGTCTTGAGCACGAGGAACGGCCCCACACCGTCCACGCTCACCAGCAGCGCGGGCAGCACCTGTGACAGGTCGGGCCGCACCGCGGCACGGTGGGGGTGCGTGTAGAAGGCGCCCCCCTGCGGGTCGGCGAGCTTGGCCAGCCCGAGCTCGCGGATGTCGCGGGAGAGCGTCGCCTGGGTGACGACGAATCCGTCGGTGACCAGCGCCTCCCGCAGATCGTCCTGACTTTCGATGCGCCGCTCCCGGACGACGCGCAGGATGGCGGCGTGGCGTTGGATCTTCACAGCGGTCGGCTGCTTCGATACACGTCCCGTCCTCCCACAAAGGTAGCCAGCACGTCCCCGGGGCCGCTCGCGAGCACATCCTCCTCCGGGGTGCCGACTGGCCGCGCGCCCGGCGCGTCCCGGCGAAGCCGGATGACGACGACGTCTCCCCAGTTGTTCGGGAGCAGACTGCCCGTTTCCCCCTCGAGCCCCAGCGCCCGAGCGCCCTCGAAGGTGCAGAGCGACAGCGCGCGCGCCGCGTCGAGCCCGGCGAGCGCCCGGGCAGCGCGCGCCTCCGCCAGCAGATCGAGCACCCCGACGCTGGCGACGGAATCGCTGCCGAGCCCGACCCGGAGCCCGGCCGAGAGCAGCGCGTCCAGCGGGGCGGCGCCGTGGCCGTGCGCGCGATTGGACTGCGGACAGTGGGCC
>JACCSZ010000107.1 GCA_013812695.1 Gemmatimonadales bacterium
GCCCGAACCCCGACCCGCTCACAGCTCTCGATGACGCGCTGGATGTCGGCGTACCTCGACTTGATCGGGAGCGCGATGAACACCTCGTCGATCGCGTTCCGCATCAGCACGGACTCGATATCATCCAGGGTGCCCAGGATGGACCCTTGCAGGGCGCCGGGAGGACGGTGATCGTCGGTATCGAGAAATCCCACGATGTTGTATTCGCCGGGGCGCGTGTCCCGCAATTCCGTGAGCAGCTGGAGCGAGCGCGGCCCGGTGCCCACGATGATCGCCTCGCGTCTGGTGCTCGACTCCGGGGCCGCGACCAGCGTTCGCACGATGGTTCGGAGCACCATCATCGCCAGGGTGGCCGTGACCCAAAAGTAAAGCACGGCGCCATAGCGAAACGCCCCCGATGCGCTCATGGCGGGAAAGGCGAGGCCGGCGCCGCTGATGACCCCGCACGCGACCACGACGCGAACGAATTCCGAGCGCCGTCTCTTGATGTGGCGCCACTGGTAGAGGCCCACGACCCGGCACACCAGCCGCGCGATGATCACGAACGCGGTGAGAAACACCAGGTTCTTGACGGTCACCCGCAGGGCCAGGAAGTCGCGAAACCCCTCCGGCATCCGGCCCACGTTGGTCGCGATGAACACTGCGAGGAGCGCCCCGATCGCCACCGCGGTGTCGCAGGCCTGCGAGAGTTGGATGCGGAGGCCGACCTCAGGCGACGAGTGCGCGGAGGGGCGCTGAGCTCGCGCCGCCTGACGGGTTGGGCCACCGGACTCCTGCTGGACTGGGTCCAACCCGGTCACGCGCTCCGGACGGCTCGGCGATTGATGCGGCGGTCGGGACCCACCATCCTGTTTGGGACCGGGGTGCTCGGAGCCTCGTGGAGCTGCTGGCATTTTGTGCAAGGTCATAAGGCTTTCGGGAAAGCCAGAACGGAGCGGCAGGGTACAGTCATTGTCGTCGCCAGCCAGGAACAATTGTGTGGCAAGGTAGCTACGCGTTGAGCCGGAACGATCGATCACCCGCCGCGACGATCAGCCATGCCCACTTGGGATCGGAGCCACTTCCGGGCAGTCTGGCCTACTCCCATGGCTGTGCGACACCCCACCTAACCGCCGCTCCAAATGCAGGCGGCGCACGGCGATGTCCCACCTGAGCATTATGCCTTGGTTGTGAGCATCGGACCAGCCCATAGCCCCTTCAGGCAGCTCCGCCGGCTGTCGCGGTTCGGACCACGGGCCCGCTATCGAAAGCGGAGCGGGGTCGCCTACAGCAAGCGGTGCGCCAGTGAGGAGATGGCTCAACTTGCGGCTGGTGACGTCGTAAGCTCTGAGGCAGGCCAGGCACGATGGATCGTTGGAGGTCTCGGCGCCCTCAAACGGCCGGCCAGCGCCGCCGGGGCCATACCTGCTCTTCATCGTGAACACCAGCGGAGTCCCGTCCGAGGCCAAGATCGTCACGCTCTCGCCGTGAGCAGCCAGCGACCCCATAGGCGGTGCACGGTCCCTCAGTGCCCCCGCGCCGATGAGCCGAGTCGCTGACCGCGGCGTTGTCGGTACAATCGCCGAAGCGTGTACCACGGGCCCGCCACAAAGGCCAAGCCGCCGTAGGTAAGCGCCCGGAGCTGCCGCCCTTCGCCGTGCCAGAGCGCGGCCGACCGGTACAAGACCTCCACCAGATCGCGCCGTCGCTGCCCCCAGGTACGTCGGTAGCTTACGCCGAACTCCTCCCACGTCAAATCGGCCCCTTGGGCGCGCCGGGCGATCCGTTGGCGGACGAAGCGGGCCTCCGTGTTGATCCGGACTCGCTCTCTCGCCATCGCGCTTGCTGGGTGAATTCGATAACTGCCGAGTACACTGGGCAGACACTGCAGTGGGCCTTCCATGGCCAATCGCGACACGAAATCCAGGTCCTCGCAGCCCGGGTACCGAAAGGATTCGTCAAACAGGCCGGCCCTCGCCAACACCGATCGTCTGACGATCAGGCTCGACATGGGAAACGGAAACAACTCCCCCGCAGCCACTCGGCGAAGATCCGCGGCGTGCAGCGTCTGACCCGTCTGCCCGAGTACCCTGCCCGAGCCTGAGACATATCGCATGAAGCACCCGGCCGCGACCAACTCAGGGTTCGCTTCCAGAAAGCGCACCTGCTGGAGCAGCTTGTCCGCATCCCACCAATCATCGGCATCGAGAAAGGCCAGATACTGGGTAGCGCGGGCGGACCGACATCCCTGGTTGCGCGCGCGCGCCGGTCCCTGGTTCGTCTCACCCAGGACCCTCAACCGATGGTTGGGCATGCGGGTCAGCACCTCACGTGTGTCGTCCGTGGATCCGTCATCGACGACGATGAGCTCCAGCTCCGACAGACTCTGCGACAGCACCGAGCGCGTCGCCTGCGCGATGTAGGGCGAAGCGTTGAATGCGGGAATGACAACCGAAACCAACGGGCGAGGGAGCGGCATAGGCACGGGCTGCTATGAGTGACCCGCAGAAGACCGCCAGCGCAGCAGTTCCCGCCACACCCCGAGGTCCTCTTTCAGCTGATCCCGCCGAGCCGAGGATCGGGCGAAGCAGTACCGAGCGCTATCCCGGAGCAGGCGCCCCAGCGTGAACGCATACTCCATCGCGAGCCCGACCGCGAGGGGAATTCCTCGATGATGCCGCCGAAAGAATGCGAGACCGCTGACACGGGTATGGAGCAGCATCTCGATGCGCCGTTGCCGAGTGCTCGCTCCGATGTGGTGGATGACCTCTGCGTCCGGGGTAAAATGCGTTTCCCACCCGGCCATCGACAGCCGGTAAGCGAGGTCCACTTCCTCAAAATACATATGATACGACTCGTCGAACCCGCCCACCGCTTGGAACGCCGTTCGCCGGATCGCCAGGGCCGCCCCCACCACCCAAGGCACCTGCCGGGGGCGATCAGGGGAGTGGGCCGGAGTGAACCGTTTCGTGAGAGGAAAAAGCGGGCGCGGAAACGGGAAACAGGACTCTTGCAGCGTGCCCTCGGGATTCAGAAGACGCGGGCCCACCACTCCCACGCGCTCGTACCTATCGAGGTAGTCGCCTAGGACCCTGAGAGCGCCGGGGCGGATCTCTGTATCGCTGTTGAGCACGAGCACGTATTCGGCCGAGCAGCTCGACACTGCCCGATTGGATGCCGTGCCGTATCCCGGATTCTCGGGGTTCACGAGCAGCGTCACCGAGGGAAAGTCCCGCCGTACCATTTCGACGCTCCCATCGGAGGAGCCATTGTCGGCCACCACCACCTGAGCGGGCCCTTCTGCCAAGACGCCCTGAAGGCAGGTGTGGAGGAAATCGCGAGTGTTCCAGTTCACGATGGCCACAGCGATGGTTTGCATGAGGTACTGTGGCGATTCGGGTGAAGGTCGGCAACACGTGATCTTCTTCGGAGAAGTGCGTAGCAGTACTATAGACGTAGACTCAGCTCACCGCCAATCCCGAAGTCCCCCTGCCTGGACAGCCCGGCCTATCGTGGCGATGCTTCCCTCCTCAGCACGTGAATTGGCTGCACCAACGAGATCGGGAGTGCCGGTGACCCGCCGAAACCCTGCTCCCGGCACCGTTCCGCCCCCGAACGGCTGGTTACCACGGCGGGAGCCGCGCCATCGCTCAGCCACTCGGCGCTCTCTCGGAGCGGCACCGGCTCGCGGTCCTCGATCGCCGCGGGCGCGAGGAACCCCCTCGCGGCTCTGAGCGCCGGCACTGCTGAGTGTCAGTATCCCGAGGGCCGGCGGACCTCGGGACGCCGGTCTGGACAGTGACGTGGGAGCCGGCGAACTTTCTCCCGAGGTGTCCCCGCCCCGTCACGGGAGATCAACTCGGGGCCTGCACCGCAAGAGGCTTCCGTCCCTCCATCGAGCCACCCCACATGGGAAGCGCTGATTCGCCCGCGCCTGCCGTCGCGCTTTCGCCCGCGCCCTCCCCGGCCGTCCCCGGCAGCTTCGTCCGGGTGGCGCCCGCCGGGCGGTGGCCCGGGCTCCACGCAGCCGAGCTGTGGCGCTATCGGGGCCTGCTGTTCTTCCTGACCTGGCGGGAGCTCAAGGTCCGCTACGCCCAGACGATTTTGGGGGCGGCGTGGGCCGTGCTGCAGCCGGTTCTCACCACGGTCGTCTTCACGGTCATCTTCGGGCGGTTCGCCCGGCTGCCTTCCGACGGTGTCCCTTACGCGGCGTTCTCCCTGACCGCCCTGGTGCCTTGGACCTATTTTGTCACGGCAGTCACCGGCGCAAGCAACAGCCTGGTCGCCAATAGAAGCCTAGTAACCAAGGTGTACTTTCCCCGACTCGTCATCCCGGCCGCACCGGTCTTGGCAGCCCTGCTGGACCTGGGCGTGTCCTTCGTCGCGCTGCTCGTCCTGATATTCTCCTACGGGATCGTGCCGAACCAGGCCGCCGCCCTGCTCCTCCCCCTCTCGGTGCTCATGACGGTGATCACCGCCGCCGGCGTGGGATGCTGGCTCGCAGCGCTCAATATCCAGTACCGCGACGTCAAGTACGTCGTGCCTTTCCTGTTACAGCTCTGGTTGTTCGCGTCACCCGTCGTGTACCCGCTCTCACTCATCCCGCCGCCATACCGCTTGGCCTATGCGGTCAATCCGATCGTCGGGGTCATCGCAGGGTTCCGCAGTGCGCTGCTCGGTGCCGGCGGTCCGACCACCGCCGAGTTCGCTGTGTCGTTCGGATCGGCGTGCCTCATCCTCGTCGGTGGAGCGGCCTACTTCCGCCGGACCGAGCGCGTCTTCGCCGACGTGGCCTGAGAGCATCGGAGCGCGCATGTCGCACGTCATGATCCGGACGGAAGGACTCGGTAAACGATACCGTATCGGGATGGCTGCGGTCCGCCCGCGAAGCTTCCGTGAGGCGGTGACCCGCTTCGCCACCGCCCCCTTCCGCAATCTCGCCCACCTGCGTCAAGCCGCACGACCTACCAGCGACGCAGCGGCCGACGTGATGTGGGCGCTCCGGGATCTGTCGTTCGAGGTGAGGTACGGCGAAGTCCTCGGGGTTATCGGCCGGAACGGCGCGGGTAAGAGTACCCTGTTGAAGCTCCTCTCGCGGATCACCGAGCCCACCACCGGGTACGCCGAGATCCGCGGCCGCGTCGGGTCCCTGCTGGAGGTCGGCACCGGCTTCCACCCCGAGCTGACCGGGCGGGACAACGTTTATCTCAACGGTTCGATTCTCGGGATGGACCGCGTCCACATCACGCGCCGCTTCGACGAGATCGTGGCCTTCGCCGAGGTCGAGCGGTTCATCGACACCCCGGTCAAACACTACTCGAGCGGTATGTACCTCCGCCTCGCGTTCGCCGTGGCAGCGCACCTCGAGCCGGAAATCCTGCTGGTGGACGAGGTGCTGGCCGTAGGCGATGCCGCCTTTCAGCGGAAGTGCCTCCGCAGAATGGGAGACGTCGCCGAGGAAGGCCGCACCGTCCTCTTCGTGAGCCACAACCTGACCGCGGTGCAAGGTCTTTGCGCCCGAGCCATCCGGCTGCAGGACGGCAGGCTGATCGAAGAGGGGCCGCCAGCCACGGTGGTCTCCCACTACCTCCAGGAGGCCGCCGAGACGCTGTCGCATCAGCTCTGGCCTGACCCGGCCACTGCCCCTGGGAACGATCGCGTGCGGCTCCGCCGGGTCAGTGTCCGGCCGCTGGACGGCGGTCCCACGGACCCGATCACCACTCGGACGCCAGTGGTGCTAGAGTTCGAATACTGGAACAGGCGCCCCGGCGCCTACCTCAGCCTGGCGTTTCACCTGTACAATGAGGAGGGCGTGCTGGTGTTCGACTCCGCGCCGGTGACCGAGCAGGGTTGGCAGGGGCGACCGCTGCCGAGCGGACTGTTTCGCGACGTGTGCCACATCCCTGCCGACCTATTGAACGACGCACTGCACCGAGTGGAGCTCCTCGTCATCGAGCGCTCCAGCGAGGTGATCTACCGGCAGCGGGATGCCCTCATCTTCGAGGTGCGGGACACACCCGAATTGCGCGGCGCGTGGTTCGGCCGGTGGCATGGGGCCGTCCGGCCGATTCTGGAATGGAGCACCGAGCTCGTGCACCCGTCTCTCACGCCCGCGCCGCCCGCTCCGTGAGCTCGACTGGAGCGCCGGAGCTCCGAGTGGTCTACTCGGCCGTGTGGACCATTCCGACGAGCGCCTCCATTACTCCCGGTCGGGCCGGCCAGGTCCGTGACGACGGCCCGGCTGCCGAGCGACATGGAGGTGTCGACGGTGACGATCAACCACTGCGTCGAACATGGCGAGCTTCCGCGAGTTAGTTACATTGAGCTTGACATCGAGGGGTCTGAGCTCAGGGCGCTTCATGGCGCTGAAAAGACTCTGCGCCGGTGTCGGCCCGCCTTGGCCATCGCGCTCTACCACCGACTCCAGGACTTGGTCGACATTCCCGAGTATCTGGCGGGGCTGGATGTCGGCTACCGCCTGCTCCTCGGACGCTTCACCATCCACGCCGAGGAAACGATCCTGTTCGCCACGGTGGACGGCCAACGGTGACCTTCAGCGCGACGCCGGGGGAGGCCGAGCCGTCCGGCTACGCGCATCCGCTGTACGCTGCCTCACTAGCCGAGTTTGGAACGATCCGGCCGCTGCCGGAGTGCCGCGGGTGGCTGCTGGAACGTCAGATCCCGGGCCACCCCCGTCGCGACGCCATGGGCTGCTACCCTCTCTTCGCGTGTCGCGACTGGACGCGACTGGCGGGCGACTTGGATGCCATCGGCCAGACGCTGGTGAGCGTCGCTCTCGTGGCCGATCCTTTCGGCCCCCCCGACTCCAAGGTGCTGGAGCGCTGCTTCGACCGGGTAATCCCATTCAAGCAGCATTTCGTCGTCGATCTCGGCCGAGCGGTGGGGGCCGGCGTTTCTCGGCACCATCGGCGCTACGCCCAGCGGGCTCTACGGGAGGTCTCGGTCGAATGGGTCGAGGACCCACCGGGGTTCGCTGCCGAGTGGTGTGCCTTGTACCGGGTCCTGACTAATCGGCACGGGATCCGGGGCATTCCGGCTTTCTCGGAAAGGGCGCTGGCCGAGCAGCTCGCCGTGCCTGGCATCGCGGTCCTGAGGGCCAGTCGCGGCTCGGAAACGCTAGGTGCCACACTGTGGTATCGGCAGGGAGAGTTCGCCTATTACCATCTGGGCGCCTACGCCGAGGCCGGCTATCGTCTCCGAGCATCGTTTGCGCTATTCTGGACCGCGGTGGAGTCGTTCGCGGCGGCCGGGCTTCGCTGGCTCGACCTGGGCGGCCCAGCGGGTACCGCGGCTGGCACGGAGGACGGACTCACGCGCTTCAAGCAGGGGTGGGCCACGGGTTCCCGCACGGCCTACTTTTGCGGACGCGTGTTCGATCCCGCGGCCTACGAGCGCTTGGCAGTCACCCGGGCAACAGCCCAAACCGTCTATTTCCCGGCTTACCGGGTGGGTGAATTCGCGTAGGCCATCGCCCTCCCTTGGCCGCGTCCACGACCGTCGGCACCCCGAAAGCGGACCATGTTCACCAGATCAGCCCCCTACTACGACCGCCTGTATCACTTTTTGGACTACGCGGACGCAGCGGAGCGAGTCCGTGCACGTATCCGCGCGGGCCACCCGAAGGCCCGGACGCTCCTCGACGTCGGCTGCGGTACCGGGAAGCACCTGGAGCATCTCTCGCGTGAGTACGACGTGGCGGGACTCGACTTGAACCCGGAGCTCTTGCGAGCCGCCCGAAAGCGCTGCCCGGACATCTCGCTGCACCAGGGGAACATGATAGAGTTCGATCTGTCCTCGACGTTCGATGTCCTCACGTGCCTGTTCAGCTCCATCGCCTACGTCAAGACACTGGACAACCTGCGTCGGACGCTGGCGAACTTCGCGCGCCACCTCCGGCCGGGCGGAATCGCTCTGATCGAGCCCTGGTTCACTCCGGAGAGCTTCTGGACCGGCACCGTTACGACCAACTTCGCCGATGCGCCGGATCTCAAGATTGTCTGGATGTATACCAGTACCCGCGAAGACCGCGTCGCCATACTTGACATGCACTACTTGATTGGCCGGCCATCGGGCGTGGAGCATTTCACCGAACGCCAAGAGCTCGGCCTCTTCACTCACGAGGAGTACTTGGCGGGGATCCGGGACGCAGGTCTGGAGCCGGAACACGACCCTGTCGGACTCTTCCGGCGCGGGCTCTACATCGGTCGCTGTCGCGCGTGACATGATCGTCCACCGGCGCACCCCGGTCGAAGCTCGTGAGGCGTGGGAAGAGGCCCTCCTCGGGATACCGCACGCGATCGCCCACACTTGGGGCCACTGTTATGCAATGCACCTCAGCTCGGGACTTCCGACCTATCTCTATCAGTTCGAGAGCGGCACCGTTCGGGTGGCATGTCCGCTCGCGGAGCGTCGGTTCCGGGGCCAGGCCGACATCGTCACGCCCTATGGCTTCGGGGGCTTCGCCGGGACCGGTGACTGCCCCACCTTCCCGGCGCGCTGGGCCGAGTTCGTCGCCGGGGAGGAGTATGTGTGTGGCTACCTCGGCCTGAACCCGGTGCTCCGGAACGACACGTACTTCGATCCTCGCAGCGTCCACACGAGCAACAGCGTCTTCACCCTGGACCTGCGCCAACCGCCGGAGCGGCTCTTCGCGAACCTACACGCCAACCGGAAGCGGCAGCTCCGCGAGCCGCTTGCGCCGGGAACCCGGATCGTGTGGGACAACGAGCGATTGTCAGCGTTCTTTCTCGAACAGTACCCGGTGTTCGTGGACCGAGTCAGTGCGGCGCCAGTGTACCGCTTCAGCCCCGCGACGCTATCGTTCCTGTGTGCTCTAGACGGTGTCTTCCTCGTGGGCGCCGAGGTGGCCGATCGCCTGGAGGCGGTGGCGGTGTTCGGCCACACCGGCTACGTGGCCGACTACCTCTTCGGTGTAGCCCTCCCGGAAGGGCGTCACCACGCCGCGCGCCTACTCTGGTGCGGGGCGGAGCGGTTGCGCTCGCTCGGAGTTCCTCGCCTGAACCTCGGCGGGGGCGCTCGGCTCAACGACGGGATCGCGGAGTTCAAACGGCGGTTCGGCGCCGAAGAGGCGCCTCTGCTGAGCGTCAGGCAGGTCTACCTCCCGGAGGCATTCGCCCGGCTCTGTCGGTCGGCGGGAGTGGAGCCCGACTCCACCGGCTATTTCCCCGCGTACCACGCCCCGTGAGCGTGATCAGGCCACCAGCTGGAGGCGCATTCCGATGAAAGCGTCGGTCGACGAGCTCGCGATCTTCGGTGGTCGTCCCGCGTTCCCGGAGGTCCTGCACGTGGGACGCCCGAACATCGGCGATCGCGGCCGGCTGCTGGACCGGATCAACGACCTCTTGGATCGGCGCTGGCTCACGAACAACGGCCCTTACCTGGAGGAGTTCGAGGAGCAGCTTGTCAAGCTGACCGGCGTGCCCCACTGTGTCGCGATGTGCAACGGCACCGTGGCCCTCGAGATCGCCATTCGCGCCGCGGGGCTCGCCCAGGAGGTGATCGTCCCGTCGTTCACTTTCGTAGCGACTCCCCACGCACTGCAATGGCAGGGGATCACTCCGGTGTTCTGCGACGTCGATCCCCACACCCATCTGCTGGACCCGTGCCGGGTCGAGGAGCTCATCACACCGCGTACGACCGGGATCATCGGGGTGCACCTCTGGGGCCGACCATGTCGGGTCGGTGAGCTGACCGAGATCGCGCGCCAGCATGGCCTCCGGCTCCTGTTCGACGCCGCTCACGCCTTCGGCTGCTCCCACCAGGGGAGCATGATCGGCGGGTTCGGCGACGCGGAAGTCTTCAGCTTTCACGCCACGAAGTTCGTCAACAGCTTCGAGGGTGGGGCGGTCGCCACTCGCGACGGCGACCTCGCCACTCGAGTCCGGATGATGCGGAACTTCGGGTTCGTCGACTACGACCAGGTCAGTTACGTTGGCACCAACGGCAAAATGACCGAAGTGGCTGCAGCGATGGGGCTCACCTCCCTGGAGAGCATGGCCGAGTTCACGGCCGCGAACCAGCAGAACTACCACCGCTATCTGACCTCCCTGGATGGCATTCCGGGCCTGTCACTGCTCACCTACGACGAGGAAGAGCGGTGCAACTACCAGTACGTCGTCCTGGAAGTCGACCAAGGTGTCCGCCGGCTCGGCCGCGACCTGCTCCAGCAGATTCTCCAGGCCGAGAACGTATTCGCTCGCCGGTACTTCTATCCTGGGTGCCATCGGATGGAGCCGTACCGCTCCTACTTCCCTTCCGCGCGCCTGCTGCTGCCTCAGACGGAGCGGCTGGTGGAGCGGGTGCTCTCGCTCCCGACCGGCACCGCGATCGGGCCGGACGAAATCGGCACCATCTGTGACATCGTCCGGTTCGCCGTCTCGTCGGCTCCGGAGATCACCGAGCGCCTGGCGCGATCGGCCCCTCTCGAGGCCGCGCCCGCGCGCGAGCGTCGCTCGGAGGGCACGTGAAGGCGACCGTGCTTCTGGTGACCTACAACCATGCGCCCTACATCGCGCAGGCCCTCGACAGCGTGTTGGCGCAGATCACCGACTTTCCCTTTGAAATCATCGTCAGCGAGGACTGCTCCACTGACGGTACTCGTGAGATCATCGAAGGGTACCGGCGACGTCACCCCGCCCAAATCCGCCTGCTGCTCTCGGAACGAAATCGCTGTGACAACGAGGTCATCGCCAGGGGTATCCGGGCGGCCAGAGGGGATGTTATCGCGTACCTCGACGGGGATGACTGGTGGACCGCCCCGCACAAGCTGCAGGCTCAGGTCGCGTTTCTGGAGCGGGAGCCGGGCTGCGCCATGTGCTACCACAGCGTCCTCCGGGTGTATGAGGGTGACGAACGGGATTCTCACCCTTCGCTGCCCCCGGGCCCCCGCCGACCGATGACTACCGAGGACGTGCTCGTGAGATACCACGTCAACAGTTGCTCCCTCGCGTTCCGGCGAGGCGCGGTGCCTGAGCTGCCCGACTGGTACCGCTCCGCGGACCTGGCCGACTGGGCGCTCGCCGTTCTCGTGAGCACGCGCGGCGATCTGGGCTATCTCGACGAGGTGATGGCTGCCTACCGGATCCACTCCAGCGGAGTCTGGTCGGCCCTGACGCACATCCAGCGGATAGAGCGCCGCTTGAAGTTCTACGAGCGACTCGGATCCGACATCAGGTGCACCTATGCCACCGCTATTCGAACCGGACGGGCACAGACCTATTTCGACCTGGCCCTCGGGTGGGAAGCGCAGGGCCACGCCGGCCGGGCCGCGGCCTGCCTGCTCCGGTCACTCCGTGAGTGCCCCCGCAATCGGCACCTTACCGGGACTGCCCGTCTGCGGGTGCTCGCGCGACTCTGGGCCCCGCGCTTGCGCGCCGGCGTGCGGGCGCTGCGCGGGAGGCACGGTTGACCGACCGCGGTTCGGTCGTGATCTCGACCTTTGGTCGAGGCGGGTCTCGGTGCAGCCTGGAAGCGCTCGACCACCTGCAATCCTCACTCACGGGTCGGACCGTGTGGCGGCCGAACGTGGGCAGCGTGGGCGCGAGGAATGACGGCGCCATGACGCCGGGAGGGCCGGTATAGATGCCTGCTCCTGCCCGAGTCCCCCGCGATCTGCGCCCGATTCCGATTCTCATGTACCACCAGGTTACGCCTGTGCCTTCGGAGTCCTTTGCCAAATTTACCGTGACTGCAAAGGCGTTCTCCACCCAGATGCGGTGGCTCGCCGTCGCCCGGTACACGCCCTTGACCGTGGACCAGTTACTGGCCTGCTGGAGCGGGCGCCGGGTGCTGCCGGAGCGACCCGTGGTCATCACTTTCGACGATGGCTTCCGCGACTGCGTCGACTTCGCTTTGCCCGCACTTGTGCGGCATGGCTTTCCTGCCGTGTTCTACCTTGTGGCCGGCCTCGTCGGACGGACCAGCCGGTGGACGCTCCCGATCTGTGGCGTGGCGTTCCCCCTGATGGACTGGGCCACGGCTCGGAGCCTCCTGGAAGCCGGAATGGAATGCGGTGCCCACAGCATGACGCATCCGCCCCTCGCCCAGCGACCCCCCGCCTCGTGGCACGCGGAGCTGGTAGAGTCACGGCGGCTCCTCGAAGACCGGCTCGGACGCGAGAT
The DNA here is from genome assembly GCA_013812695.1 of Gemmatimonadales bacterium. Classification (GTDB taxonomy): domain Bacteria; phylum Gemmatimonadota; class Gemmatimonadetes; order Gemmatimonadales; family GWC2-71-9; genus CAVVWJ01. Next base: position 12,141 of record JACCSZ010000107.1, read on the forward strand.
CCGGCATCTCGCGTATCCGTTCGGTTCCGTCGACACCGGCGTACGAGCCGTGGCCGAGGAGGCTGGCTATGTCTCCGCCTGCACCACCGAGAAGGGACTCGCGGAGGTCGGCGATGACTGGCTGATGCTGCGGCGGGTCCCCGTGTACGGTGGTGACTCGCTGCTCGATTTCGTCTGCCGCTTGCGGACAGCCGAAACCGTGCGTCAGGCCCTACGCGGCACGATTCCGCCGCGCGCACTCTCCCTGTACCGGAGGCTATGGGGAGGGATACCGTAGCCACTTCGTGCCGGACTACGGTGGTCATCCCGACCTTCGGACGCCGCGCCTCGGTGCTGCGGCTGCTCCAGGCGCTCGGCCGCCAAGCAGGGCCGCCCGCGGATTTCGAGGTCATCGTCTCGATCGACGGCTCCCAGGATGGCACCCAGGAGGTGGTGGGCAGCTTCCCCGCGCCCTTCCTGTTGCGAAGCCTGTGGCAGCCCAATCGGGGACGGGCCGCGGCCTGCAACGCCGGCCTCCGCGCCGCGGTTGGCGAGCTGGTGGTGTTCCTCGATGACGACATGGAGCCTGCCCCCGGCTTCCTCGAGGGTCATAAGCGTGCCCATAGCGCAGCACCGCCACCACGGGGGGTCGTCGGCGCCGCCCCGATCATTGTAGGGGACTCGGCCCCCCCACTCGTCAGCTATGTCGGCCACGCATTCAACGCGCGCCTCGAGCGGCTTGCCCGGGCCGAACGCGTGCATTTCAAGGACGCCTATACCGGCAACTTTTCGGCGCCCCGGGCCGTCCTCGAGCGCATCGGAGGGTACGACGAAGGGTTCCGGCTGTACGGTCATGAGGACTACGAGCTCCTGTTGCGCCTGGTGGAGGCCGGTGTCGAGCTAGTCTATTGTCCCGAGGCCCTGGCCCACCAACACTACGAAAAGACTCTTCCCGCCGTGGCACGCGACGCGATCGCACGAGGCCGCACGGCAGTATACTTCGCCCGCAAGCATCACGAGGTCGTCGATCAGCTCAGGCTGGGTGCGTACGCGCAGGAGACACGCAAGTGGCGCCTGCTTCGGAGCGCGCTCCTCGGACTCGGCCGGGTGTTCCACGGCCTGCCGATAGCGGTCATCGCGCTCATGACGAGGCTCGAGCGGCAGCGCCCCCCACGGCTCGACCGCTACTACGCCATGGCGCTGGACTATTTCTACTGGGTGGGGGTCCAGGCCGTCGTGCGCGAGAAGAAGAAGGAGGGCCTCTGATGCGAGTCACCCGGATTCAGGTCGGCCTGCTCCTGCTCCTCCTATACGCCGCGGTGTCCGATGCCCGGTGGGTGTACCGTGCCGTCCGGGGAGTCGCGGACGCTGCCCGGGACGACCCCATCACCACCTACGAGCGCAGGTTCCGCGAGCTCAGGCATGCGCTCCCCTCCCGCGGAGTGATCGGGTACACCAGTGGCGTGCAGCCGGAAGTGTTCAGTAGCGAGGATTTCAGGCGGTTCGTCCTGGCCGAGTACTCGCTGGCCCCGCTCCTCGTTCTGAACGACACCGCGCCGGAGTTGGTAGTGGGCAATTTCGCTCCGGACAGCGTGCCGGGCCGACCGCCGCCGGGATTCCAGCTCGTCCGGGATTTTGGTCGAGGGATTTGGCTGCTGCGGCGGGCGCAATGAGTTTCCCGCTCGTGTTGTCCGCCGTCGTCGCCGGTCTGATCGGGTTCAGCTTGCTGCGAGGGGCATGGCCTAACTCCGTGGCGTACGGGCCATATCGTCTCGTCGTGGCTGCGCTGGGGGTCGGCATCGGGCTGGGGATGACATCGCTGGGCCTCTTCGCATGGCTGCTTCTGGCTGGAACCGCGAGCCGGGGACTGATCGGCGCCGAACTCGGCCTCCTCGGATTACTGAGTATCTGGTTGCTCCAACGACGATCCCGCCGCGGTTACGGGGAGGGCCTTGGACCTACAGCTCGGACGCCCCAGGAAGTTTGGACTTGGTCGGTAACGGTCACGTTCGCCGTCACGGTGTGCTGCGCGGTCGCCGCGTTCATCGGCCTCTCAATCTCCCAGCCGCACGGCGGCTGGGACGCCTGGATGAATTGGAATCTGCGCGCCAGGCTGATTTTTCGGAGCGGCCCGGAATGGCGAGATGCGTTCTCTGCGTTGCTCCCCTGGTCACACCCCGATTACCCGCTGTTGGTCCAGACCTCGGTGGTCCGAACCTGGGTGTATCACGGGCGCGAAACACTCGCCGGGCCGGCCATACTGGCGTTCCTGTTCACCTTTGCCACGGCGGCCCTGGCAACCTCCGCCGTGGCAGCCTTGCGGGGTCGAACTCAGGGCATGCTCGCGGGCCTGGTGCTCCTCGCCACCCCGTTTTTCATCTTCCACGGCGCCTCAGAGTACGGCGACGTCCCGGTGGGTTTCTTCTTCCTTTCGACGGTGGTTCTGCTGGCACTGCACGACCGGCATCGCGAACACACCAGCGTCTTCGCGGGATTCGCCGGCCTCACGGCCGGATTGGCGGCCTGGACCAAGAACGAAGGCCTGTTGTTCCTGATTGCCCTGGTGTGCGCTTGGGCCGCTACGGGTCTCCAAGCCGGCGCTCGCCGGGAGCTGGGACGCGAGGCCCGCAGCGTTGCCCTCGGCCTCCTTCCCCTGCTCCTGGTCATCGGTCTCTTCAAGCTCCACTTTGCACCACCGAACGATCTCATGGCGGCCGCTGAGGCTGGAAAGACGCTCGACTGGGTCAGCGACCCGCGGCGATACGCCCTCGTGGCTCAGGCATTCACGACCCAGATTACATCTTTTGGCTTCAACGGGTTGATCAGCGCGGTCTGGCTGCTGATCACCTACGGGATCTGTGTCGGGGTGCGTCCCGAGCAGGTGCGGAACAGATGGCTGTTCACGATCGTGGCGTCCGTCGGCCTGATGCTGGCGGGGCACGTCGTCGTGTTCGTGGCAACGGCCGAGGACGTGGCCCGCCTGCTGAACAGCTCGCTGGAGCGGCTCCTGCTGCAGCTCTGGCCTACCGTCGTGTTCGCCTGGTTCATGGTCCTCGCCACTCCCGAGGAAGCCGCCCAGCGCGACGCGGAGAGACGTCCCGCCATTGCATCCTAGCTTGGCGCGACCTCTTCTCGGGGCCTCGCCGATGCGCGGTGCGGATGCCCAGCCAGCTCCGTCGTTCCACTACATCCAGCTGGCAGAGCGGGTCCCCACGATGGACGTTACCCTGCTCGCTCCGCGCATCCGCGGCCTGGAGTCACCCCCATGAGCCCTCAGCGCCGCCGAGTCATTCTCGCCGTGCTCCTTTTCACGGTGGCCGCTCTGCTCCGGTTGCCGCTGCTCAGCGGACAGGGGCTCTGGGCGGACGAGTTCTTCTCGCTCGCCATCGCGACTGGACACAGCCTCGAACACCCGGCGGCCGACGCCGATCCGACGCTTGGCGACTTCGTGGAGCGGCGGGGGGCGATGCCGGCTGGTGCATGGGGCCGCTACCTCGCCCAGGAGACGCCTCCGGCCGGCGTTCGGCGGATCACCCGCGCCGTGCTCATGTCCGACACCAGCCCGCCGATCTACTATGTGATGCTGGGGTACTGGACCCGCGGCCTCGGTTCCAGCGATGCTGCTCTCCGGCTGTTTTCGATCCTCTGGGCCCTGGCCTCGGTCCCGCTGCTCTGGCTGCTAGCGCGCCGGCTGGGCGGGACTGGTGCCGCCGTCCCCGCCGTCACGCTCTACGCCTTCGCTCCGACGAGCCTCTACTACTCGGGCGAAGGGCGGATGTATTCCCTTCTCTGGTTCCTCGCTCTCGGTTTCGCCTGGCTCACGCTCAGGCTGCATGACCGTGGTGTCGCGCCGACGCGAATCGCGCTCTGGACCGTCTGCGGCGGGGCTGGATTTCTCACCCACTACTTCTTCGCGTTCGTGTGGGCCGGGTGCCTGGTATGGCTGTTGGTTCATCCGGGCCGTGCCCACCGCGTCTGGGTTATCGGCGCCGTAGGCGCCACCGTTCTCCTCGCGCTGCCCTGGTACGTTCGAGTGCCCGAGAGCCTCGGTCGCTGGCGGGTGACCGGCGACTGGCTCGAGGGCCGTATCACCGTGCGTGAGGGAGTCACCAACTCGCTCAAACTAGGCTGGAGCCTCCTATCCGGGCGGGGAGTCTGGGGCGGATCCAAGTCGGCCAATCGGATAGCCCAAGCGCTGTTTCTGTTCCTGGCGCTCGCCGCCCTGTTCAAGGGTTGGCGTAGGTTGTTTCGGCCGGGACCACGACTGGTGTGGCTCTGGCTTGCAGCGGCGTCCCTCGGACCGGTGCTCTTCGATCTGCTGCGCGAAAGCTCTACTTCCTCTCTCTCACGCTATGCGCTCGGAGGCCTGCCGGCTGCGGTGCTGCTCGCAGCCCTCGCGCTGAGCCGACTTGGGCCAGGCGCGAGAGCGGGGCTCGTCGCGCTCATCCTGCTCGCCTGGACGCCCGGAGTCTGGGTGGTGCTGACCAAGGCCTCCCGCTATCGGGAGGCCTACCGCGATGCCGCCCGGGCAGCCGGGCGGTGGGTCGGACCGTCGGACCTCGTCATTATCCACTCGATTCCGTCGGGCGTCCTCGGCGTCGCGCGCTATCTCCCGCCCGACGTGCCCGTTGCGGCATGGGTCGGCCAGCTCGGTCAGCGCCGCGCCCCCGATGACGTGACAGACCTCGTCGCGGGCCGCCGGCGGGTGGTCCTGGTGCGAATTCATGATGTCGGTGCCCCTGCTCCCGAGCAGGACTGGCTCCGCGAGCATGCCCGGCTGGTCGGCGAAGCGACTGGAGAGGGCTCAACAGTGCTCTACTTTGAGCCGGCTTCCGGCGTCGCCTTCGAACCGGCTCTCAGCGCCCGTCGAGCACCTGTGATTCCGCCCCTCCCCAGAGCACTTCCATCTTCCACAACCCGAGAAAGAGGCTACGCTGCAGCGCGTCCATCGGTGGTGCGCCCACCGCGTCCGCCGTGAGTCGGCGGTACTCAGATCTGGAGTGAATGATCCAGGTGAGGAGCCTCAGTGCGTGGAATGCGGCAGGGTCGAGCCCGACTCGCTCCGCGTACCTCGCCACGCACTCACGATGCACCGCCCCGGTGAAGGTCGTAGGGTCCAGGGCCGCCCGGTACGACCGCAGCATCGCCGGCGCCCGCTTCGCCCGGTCGAGTGCAAAGGCGAGATAGGCGAGGAAGTAGAGCAGATCGAGACCGGGGAGTCCTGCCGGTTCGGATGATTCCCAATCAAACACCGCGAATCCCTCGTCGGGCGTGACGAATACGTTCCACGGGGAGAAGTCGCGGTGCTCGCACACGCTAGGCAGGTCGCCCAGGCCGGCCATGGCCCCGCGCGTCCGGGCCAGCAGCTCAGGCTCGATGAGACTGCCGAACGAGCGCGCGAAGTCGGCGAGTGCCTCGTCGACCAGGCGGCCGCCGAGCGGGGTCCGATCGTCCCGGCGGGCGCACTGGGCCAGATCAACCAGCCAATCCGTCGCCTGCAATGCCAGCGACCGATACCTTCGCCGGCTGAGGAGCGTGAGCAACGGGGTCCCCGGCAACGCGGTCTCCCCGACGGCAACACCGCTCTGGTCGTCCACGGTGAAGAGCACCTTTGGCACGCCCTTCAGGCCATCCCCGCAGATGGCTTGGATGCCGGGCAGCGTGGTGGCCTCGCACAATAGCCCGGGCCGTGCGTCGGCCACGCGGGCAATCTTGACGACGAGTCGCGGCCGCAAGTCCCTCCCCGCGAAGACCAGACCGGCGATCTTGTTTGCCGTCCGCGGACCGCGGGTCAGGAGCAAAACCGCGAGGTCGCTGGGCGCATCAACCAGGCCCCAGCCCGTCCAACCGTGCCGAATCGTCGCGAACAGCAGTGGCTCAGCATTTTCCTCCCCTGGCGCCCCTGGTTTTCGGGCCACGAAGCAAAGCGGGCCGATCACGCCGATTTGAGCGCCCAGCGTGACGGCCGGCCGCAGAATGCGCGCGGCAAGCTTTCGAGCACGGCTGGGAGAGTGCAGATGCCGTTGGAAGTAGCCGATCGCGCCGGCGCTATCGAGCGGGATCCACACGTAAGGGCGCGAGGAGGACGGCCACGCGAGATAGCCTCGCGCGTCCCCGAATCCAGCCGCACGAAGCCGTCTCATGATGGCCCGCGCGCCCCCAGGCGTGAAGTTGTGCCATTCTGTGTAACAAACGCCGCCGGGGCGCAAGGCCGCCCGCGCGCCCTCGAGAACGGCGGCGTCCGGATTGAGTGCGACCACCAGGTCGCAGTCCGTTGTGTGATCGGCTCCTGCGGCGACCACCTGCCGCGCGATCAACGCCACTCCGTCGCGCAGGTCGCCGTTCGGGAAGCAAACGGCCTTCTCCACCCGCGGGACCGGGAGCAGGAAGCGCCAGTCGACGCGGCGCAGCAGCCGATTGCGCTGTGCCTCGGGTAGATCAGCCCCGAGCACGACGGTCGCTCCCCACTCGTTCGAGCAGGTCTTCGTACACGCCCGAGACCTCCCGGATCATCCGGCTTGCCGAGAACTCCCTCCTGGCCCGAGCCTGCCCTGCTTCACCCAGCCGCCGCGCGACGGTCGGATCGCCGAGGACGGTCCGGATGGCACCGGCAAGTGCGGACGGTTCGGCGGGCGGTACCAAAAGACCAGACTTTCCGTTGGTGACGGCTTCATCGGTCCCCCCAACGGCGGTCGCGACCACTGGCTTCGCTGCTGCCATCGCTTCGAGCACCGCGAGTGGAAGGCCCTCATAGAGCGAGGGCAGGACGAAGACATCGCACACCGCCAGGAGATCGGGAATGTCGCTCCGATGGCCGAGAAAGCGGACTCGGTCCGCCACGCCGAGCGCACGGGCCATCCGCTCGAGCCGGGGACGCTCCTCACCTTCACCGGCAAATACGAAGACGGCTTGGGGGATGGCTGCAGCCGCTGCCAGCAGATACTCGTGCCCCTTTTGCGGATCCAGCCGGGCGACTGTAAGCACTACCGCACGCGGTTCGTCTCGGGCCAGCAGCAAGCGGAGGCGGGGATCCGCCGCGCGACAGTAACGGTCCAGGTCGATCCCATTGCGGACGACCTGCAGTTTCGACGCAGGCACCCGGAAGCGGGCGCGCATGCGTCTCGCTACTTCCTCCGATACGGCGATGTAGCGGTCGACGCAGGCACGAGCCGCGCGGTGGTTCAGGTCTGCCCGCAAGCCCGGCGGTACCTCGGTGAAGAGATGCGCCGTACCCACCACTGCGAACACCCGGCTCAACGCGGCGGCGATCAACCCGTACTTCCCGCTGAGGGATGCGGCCAGGTGGGCGTGAAACACCGCGGGGTGTTCCGCCCGGATCGCGCGAACGAGTGGCAAGATGCCGCTGAGGACATCCGAGCGACGGGAGACGCGCGGCACCAAGCGGAACTCGACGCCGACCTCGTTGGCCCCCGCGGCCAGCCGCTCGTGCGACGCTCCGCCGTGATGCATGAGCACCGGGCGCCAACGTCGGCGGTCGAGGCCGCTAAGCAACTGCAGCACCACCTGCTCGGTCCCACCAAACTCATCGCTGTCCGTAAAGTGCACCACGGTACTCGTCATCGACTGGAGCCCGCCTGCAGCACCCGGCGGTAGAACCGGTTCTGATATTGCATCCAAGCGGCAAGCCGCTCCCGTCCCTCCCGGACGACTTCCGGATGCGCCGCAGCCAGATTCAGCACTTCGCGGGGGTCCGCGGCCAGGTCGTAGAGCTCGGTCTCGTCGCCGATAGCGTCGTAAATGAGCTTCCGATTGCCCTCACGATAGCCGAACAGTCCCGAGTAGGGGCCGAAGAGGTACACTCGCCCGGATCGCTCCCGGGTGAAAAGCGTACGGCCCTGCCATTCGGCCGGAATAGGGTAGCCGAGGAGGTCCATAATCGTGGGCGCGAGGTCGACAATACTACCAGTGACCTCATCGGTCTCATCGTGGAACAACCGACGGTTGATCAACAAGAGAGGGACGTGGACCTCTTCCTCGTAGAGGTAGCGGTGGAACGCGTTCCCGTGTTGGCCGAATGCCTCCCCGTGGTCACCGACTACCACCACCAGCGTCGAGTCGAGCAGGCCGTGCCGGGCGAGGTGACGGAGCAGCTTGCCAATCGACCGGTCGCTCTCACGCAACGCCCGCAGGTAGCGCTCGAAGCGGGTCGCCATGGAGTCAGGCGCGTGGTGGCCGTCGGTCTCCGACAGAGGACTCGGCTTGGCAATGGCTGGAGCTGACGGGGACACACTGTAGGGGAAATGGGTTTGGATCGTCCATACCACGGCAAAAAACGGCCGCGACGGCTCGCGTTCGACCCAGGTCGTCAGTGTCCGCATCATGCACTCGTCGGAACCCGAGCTATCGACCTCCGCTTCAGTGCACGGGCTGGTCCAGCCGTCGGCCATCAGGTCGAACTGCCGCCGCGCCAGAAACGCGTCCGCGCGCTGAAAACGGTTGTCATCTGCGTTGATGAATGCGGTCCTATACCCCCTCCGCTTCAGCTCACCACTCCACGAGGGAAGATCGATGTCGGCATGTTCGCGGGTCAGCGTTCGGAACGTGTGTGGCGGATGGACCGAGAGCAAAAGGGCCACTAGCGAGTGGGTGGTCGAGGGCTGTTGCGCATAAAAATTCGTGAATCGACGGGCGTCACGCTGGTAGTAATCCAGTTCCGGGGTTGCGCCGGCGGGACCGCCGAACCCCGATACATATTGCGCGCCCACCGATTCCAGGACCACCACAAGGACGTTGCGCACCCCGGCGGCGCGCGCTCGAGCCGTGAACGGCGTTTCGGGCGCTTCGGCCCCTCGCTCCGAGGCGGTCAGGAAGTCCTCCCACCCGACATGCGTGGGCATTTCCGCGAGCACCGGGTTCGCGTCGGCCGTCAGGACCGATGCGACCAGCGAGACCACCGGGTTCTCCAGCAGCGTTGCGCGTGTTCCTCCCAAGCGTGAGTGCGCCGGCCAGGCGAGAGCGAAGTAGGCGGACATCCCGCCAGCCAGAGCAACTCCGAACCGGACGGAGCCGACCTCTTGGACCACCCGCCTGATCCCGCGAGCCAGCAGCTCCGACAAGAGCAGCAGTACGACACATGCTGCCGCCACCGCTCCGACCCACTTCCACGAGAGCAGGGTGGCAAGGGCCGTGTAGGTGTCCAGGCTCCGCATGAAATGTGAGTAATACAGCCATTGGTAGTTGATCGGCCGCCCGAGTTCCGAGACCGCCCGCACATTGACGAAACCAAGAACCAGTGAGAGGCAGGCGGCGACGGTGAACAGTGCCACCATGGCACGACGAAGCCTGGTCTGGCCCACGGCGAGCCGACAGAGCGCCGCAACCGCCAGGGCGAGCACAGCCACATACGCCAGGTCAGCGTACGCAGCCACAGCGAGCCGCTGGCCAAGCTCCAACGGCCTCCGGAGGTCGGACCAGCCAAAAAGGATCTGGGCTCGCAGTCCAGTGAGCAGAAGAGCCAGAACCGCGCCGGTGCAGCCGACCCGAATCACGGCCGCATCTCCATTAGCCTGCCGACGCGCCATGTCGCAGCGCCCTCCTGACTGGTGACTCACCGGGACGGGGCGTCCTGGGTCCCGGCCCCGTCGAGCGAGTACACTTCGAAGATCGTGGTGCCCGCCGGGCTGCTGAACGTCCGGTCCAGGCTGGGTGTCAGCCCAAAGGACGCCGCCCAGACCGAGAAATTCGCGCGCGCGGTGGGCATGATGTCCCACCCGCGTCCGTGCAGGACCGCCAACACATTGCGGTTCTGAAAATCGCTCTGATACATCCGCGTCTGTTTTCCTCGGTCACCGAGCGTGCGAAAGTCCGGCCACCGATCCCGGCAGACCACCCGCGTTCGGGGTGTGCCGAGTGCATACACCTGATTGTGGATTCCCCAATCCACGGAGACAATTCGGTCAGGAAGGCGGCCGTTGAGGTAGTCCACCAGGTCGTAGACGACGGGGCTCCACTGCGGCTCGAACTCCGCCCCGGGTTGGAAGGCCTGGGCATAGCTGGCCCCGACTGTCAAACTCGAGGCGACGAACGCGCCCGTGACCAGCGCGGCACCTGCGGCCCCCGCGAGGGTGACCGCCATGCCAAAAGCGATGAAGTACTGCAACGGATATAGCATCATGAGGTGGTGAGGTCCCCACGCCTTCTTCGTGAGCCAGATCTGGAGGGCGATTAGCACGAAGAGCAGCAGATGGCAAGCAAGGGTCCGCTGGCGCAAAGGCAATCGGGCCATTCCTCCAGCCCGCCGGGTGGCGACGACGCCCCACGCCAGCATCGCGAAGAGGCTGGCAGCGGTGACATAATTCGTGAGGCTCTTGGCGGTGAGATTCGATCCCGTGACGTGTAGGAAAGGCTCCTGCCCGCTCATGGTTGTGGCGTACACCCGGAGGACGTAGGGTAGTCGTTCAACCAGGCTTACCCCCTGCGCCGCCGACTGGGACGCGAGGAGTTGGGGGAGCACCAGCCACACGGTGGCCGCGGCTGTTACCGCCGCCAACGACGCCAGCGGAAATACAAAACCGCGCGGGTGGCGTCGATAGGCGACGGCCAGCTCGCCGCGGAAGAGCGCACCGCAGGCGACCACGAGCGCCAGCAGAAACCAGATGAAGTTCAGCTTGTCGAACATCCCGAGTGCGCACGCCACGCTCATCCCCCAGAGGTAGCGGGGCAAGCCGCTACTGACCGTTCGCAGCGCGAACCATAGTGCCGCGAGCTTCAGCAGCAGCATCAATACCACAGGCCCGAAGTCGAGCTTGGTCATGTAGATGAATGTCGGGTCGACCGCGATCGCCAGGGTGAGCAGGGCGCTCGTCATCTGCCCGAACGAGAATCGGGCGACACCGTAGGTCAGCCCGAGCGTCATCAGGGACGCTGCAATGACAGGCCATCGGATTGTTGCCGGAGACACGCCGAACAACTGGAAAACGGGGTAGTATAGGTACGCCTTGAGCGCTCCGATGTAACCCATGAGCATGACTGGAATACCGAAAACACGCTTCGCGACGAACAGGCCGTTGGTTGGCTCACCCGTAGCCGCGTTGACGAAGAGGATCTCGTCATACTGCAGGCCTGGGACGTCGATCGCGCGACCGGCTGCCAGCGCGAAGTACGCGCCGGCGGCAACAAGAAGTACCGCCGTCCAGACGACGGTCGGCACCGCTGGCGAGCGTGGGGACTGATCGTTGCCCCCTCCCGCGTGGACGGCATCGACCTGTGCGCCTTTCGCGATCACGTCAGCCCACCCTCGGCGGCTTCCCCGGAGAGGCCGGCAGGAGCGACTGGTAGAGTCGATCAAAGGCCGCGGCCGGGCGGTCCCAATTCAACTCGGAGATCGCCCATTCCCGCGCCCGCCTGGCCAGACGGACGCGCCGGTCGGGGTGCTGAAGCAGCTCCACGGTAGCCCTCACGAGCTCCTCATCCGTTCGCCCGATTCGCACTTGGTCGCCATCGGTGACATCGAGTCCGTCCACCGCCAGCGGCGTGGCCACGACTGCTTTCCCTCCAGCCAGTGCCTCCATCACTTTCACTCGCATTCCTCCGCCGATCCGGAGTGGCGCGAGCACGACGGCGGCTCGGTCAAGGTACGGACCCACGTCGGGCACTCGCCCGGTGAGGTGCACCCCTTCGTGCTCGCGCCCACGTAGGTGTGCCGGGGGATCGGGTCCCACCGCCCGGAGCACGGCGTCGGGGCACCGTGAGCGGACTCCGGGGAGGATCACCCGGATCAGGCGCTCGAGGGCTTCGACATTTGGCGCATGGGCAAAATTTCCCACGAAGAGGAGCTCCGCGCCCCCCTGGCCCGCTGGATCGAAGGCGCGTGATGGCGGCGACACACCAAGCGGGATGCACTCGATGGGTGTATTCCCGGCGAGCGGCCCGAGCGAGGCCGCGTCCCGCTCTGTGAGCGCGACCACGACGCTGACCCGCGCCATCACTCCGCGTTCGAACCGCTCCCACGCACGGCAGTCGAGCGGCGCGGCGAGTCGCGCCAGGCCACCGCGGTACCCGGCACGGTCACGCGCGGTTGCGGCACCGGGCTCGAGCTGCCGCAGCACGCGGGGAGCGGAGCAGCCGGCGAGCGCGGACAGGTAGGCCCCCATGAGATGGTACTCGAGCTGCACGACGTCTGGCCGCCAAACCTCCACGACCTCGCGTACCGCAGTGAGGAACGCCTGGCTGGTCCCTCCCGCGACCCATGCCGGTGTGCCCCGCACCACCGCCACCGCCACCCGCGCCCGTCGAGCGAGGCGGCCGAACCTGCCCCGCGGCTCGTCAGCCGCAATCTCGCGAACCCCGGCGCAGCGCTCCAGCAGCAGGGGGTCGGCTGACGGCGTGCTCGAGCCGCGTAGGCACAGAAGGGTGATTTCATGGCGCTCGGCCAGACGTATGAGGAGCTCCGCGATGGCCCGCCCCCCACCGTGGGCCGCGTCTCGGCGCGGCGGGACCGGAGCGAGACAGAGCAAACGCAACCGCCTGACGAGGAGGCTCATAGGTTCCCCGTGACGGAGCCGGCCCGTTCCGGGAACGACGACCGAGTAGCCATTGCGCCTCAGCGAGGCCTAAGACGGGTCGGAAGGAATTCGGGATGTTCCACCAGGGCACCATCCGGCGGACAGGAGATGTCGGTAGACGAGCTGCCAGCCCGGAATGATGTCGCTCATCCATCCATCGTCGGTACTCCAACCGGAGCGCCATCGTGCGGCCACCTCGGCCGGCGAGACCGGTTGCGATTGATCTCCAACGGGGGCTGCGTGTCCGGCGCAGTCGGCCAAACGCTCGGACTGCTGTCACCAAGCATATCTGCACTTCCGCAGGGGGCTCTTCACGGCGCTCTACATCCACAGGCTCTCGCCGACGCGGAGTCGTCCTCGACCGGACTGCAGGAGACTCGGCCAGAACTACGCCAGATCGTCTGGATTGCGATAGGTGGCGAGGGTACGAAGCTCACCGACTCTGAGGGGTGAGCTCGCCCACTGCGGGAACGCCGCGACCTGCTTCTCCCAGGAGGCGCCGCTCAGCGGCCAGCCATGGATCAGCACGACCGGTTTGCCCGTGCCGTGGTCCTCGTAATAGAGCACGACGGCTCACGTCCGACGCGCGGAGCGGCTGGGGGAACGTCCCCGCCAGATCGCAACCGCGAACGAGAGCAGCGAGTCGGTGCCGCGCACCTCGATCCGGGGGAGCGCGAAATCGGGCGCGGCAGGATCGCTCACCCCAGAGCGGCTGCCCCAGGCTGCGTCGAAGCCCGCCACCTTGACAGCGTCCTTGATCGCCTCGTCGACTCGTCCGAACGGGTAGGCAAACGTGCGCACCGGGCGGCCAAGAGTGCGCTCGAGGTCCGCACGCGAGCCGGCGATCTCGAGCTCCGCCTCCTCGATGGCCACGTCAGGCAGCGCGACATGCGACCGCGTATGCGCCCCAAACTCGATACCCTTCGCCAGCATCTCACGGATCTGGTCTTCACCGAGGAGGTCGCGGCCGGAAGTGGCGGAAATCGTGCCCGACGGCCAGCACGGCAGCCCCGGCGGAGGCGGCGGCGATCATCCGGCGCACTCTGCCGCCGTCCGAGCCATTGGCTTCTCCACGAGGATGTGCACGCCCGCGTGGAGCAGCTCGACCGCAATCGACTCATGCCACGCATTCGGCACCGCCACGATGGCCACGTCAATGTTGCCGACCAGATCCATGTGGCTTGTTACCGCGACCGCACCCGGCCGATGCTCAGCCAGCGCGCGAGCACGAGGGAGCGCGACATCCGCGAACCCGACCACCTCGACGTCCGGAGAAGCCAGCAGCGCCGGGAGGTGGTACCGCTCGGTCACCGCGCCACAGCCAACGATGCCGACGCGCAACTTTGGCTGGGACATGCACAAAGATAGAGATAGCTGGAAAGCGCGACAACGGCGATGCGCGCCTGTGCACGTAGTGACGAGATCAGGCGCCGATGAAGAGGAGATGGTCCGTTCGCCGGCCCGGCTCGGCTTTGGCCGTGGCTGCGCTGGATAGACCGCTAATCGAGCAGTCCCGGAGAGATGAGTGGCCTTTCCGTAGTCGGGATCGACAGCCGATTTCGCTTGACGAGCCGGCCGCGGAAGTACGCCACGGTGCGCACCAGGCCTTCGGCCAGCGGCACCTTCGGCTCCCAACCCAAGCGGGTACGGGCCCGTGTGATGTCCGGCTGGCGCTGGGTGGGATCATCCTGCGGCAGCGGACGATAGGTGACCCGCGTCTCGCCGCCGACGACCTTCACCACCTCTTCGGCGAGCTGGCGGATGGTGAACTCCACTGGATTCCCAAGGTTTACCGGCTCGTGCTGGCTTTCCGAATTCATCAGCTTCACCAACCCGTCCACCAGGTCGTCCACATAGCAGAATGAGCGGGTTTGCTCGCCGCTGCCGTACAGCGTGAGCTCCTGTCCGCGCATGGCCTGCACGATGAAGTTGCTCACGACCCGCCCGTCGCCCTCCGCCATACGGGGACCATAGGTGTTGAAGATCCGAGCGATCCGCGTGTCCACACGATCTTCGCGATGGTAATCCGACATCAGCGTCTCCGCGACCCGCTTCCCTTCGTCGTAACACGCCCTCGGACCGATCGGGTTGACGTTGCCCCAGTAGGATTCGGGTTGCGGATGTACGGTCGGGTCGCCGTAGACCTCCGACGTCGACGCCTGGAGGATGCGCGCCCCGACACGCTTCGCGAGCACCAGCATGTTGAGGGTGCCCATGACGTTCGACTTGACGGTCTTGACGGGGTTGTACTGGTAATGCACCGGCGAGGCCGGACAGGCCAGGTTGTAGATCTGGTCGACCTGCACGAAGAGCGGGTCACATACGTCGTGCCGGAGTAATTCGAAGCCCGAATCGTCGAGCAGGTGCTCGATGTTCTCGCCCCGCCCGGTAAAGAAGTTGTCCAGGCAGACGACCTGGTGGCCCTCAGCGAGTAGACGATCGGACAGGTGGGAACCGATGAACCCGGCGCCGCCAGTGATAAGGATGCGCATGGGAACAGCGACTCCACAAAAAAGGTGGGGCAGTGGTCTCTTGAACGGTGTGAGCACCTGAGGCGGAAGCAGGTGCTGTGCCAGGGGTGTTGATCCGGGAAAAATCCTAACCCCGCCCCGACCCGCCGACACTGCAACCTCTTTGCAGCCTTACACCTAGAAAGCGATCGGTTCCCGATCCACGGCTCGGCACACGGTCCGCCAACCCCCTCGGCATTGCGGGAGGGTTCCGACACGGCCGAGCAGGGTTCTGTCAGTCGGCTCCTACAAGGTCGTCCGGGGCCGAAGGCGCAAGCACGACACCGGGCGCGAGGCCACCGGCCGCGCTGACGGGAAAAGGGACAGCTAGCAATCCGGGTAGACCGCTTCGGCGGCCCACTCGGCGATTGCTCGCTTCACCAGCCTCTACGTTCGGCTGATGCAGCATCGGTACGATCCCACTGCCCACGCAGTGTAAGTGTAAACTCACCGGGCCAGTTTCGCTGCGCGGAGGCCGTCGCGCTCCGCCCCTCACGCAGCCTGTTGCTCAATCCGATTGCTGAGTAGAGTACGTCAGCCGCTGCACGCCGGATTCATATTAACTGGTGGGGGTGCTCCATGGCCCGTATCGCTCCCCTCGATGAGACCGAGGCCCCACCCGAAGCCCGCGCGGCCCAGGACGACCACGAGCGCGACGTCGGCCGCATTACCAACATGAAGCGGACCCTGCTCCACTCGGTGCCGGCGTTTGACGCGCTGATGCAGTGGTATCCGCTCCGCGACACGGTACGTCCGTTTCTGGGCGACCGGCTGACCCACCTGTTTGCGCACGCGGTGTCGACCGAGACCGACTGCCTGATCTGCTCCACGTTCTTCCGCCGGCTGCTGGCGGAGTCGGGGGAGGATCCGGATGCGCTCGTGCTCGACGACCGCGACCGGGTGGTCGTCACCTACGGCCGGCAGCTCGGCCGGGACGCGCACGGGGTGTCCGACGCGATGTACGCCGAGCTGATTCGGCTCTTTACGCCGGCGCAGATCGTGGCGCTCACCGCCTTCGGCGCCATCATGCTCGCCACCAACGTCTTCAATAATGCCCTGCGGGTGGACCTGGACGGCTATCTCGAGCCCTTTCGGGCGACGGCTGGCGCCGGACCCGCAGCGCCAGACCAAGGCGGACGGTGATGGCCCGCTTCACGGGCAAGGTGGCGCTGGTCACCGGCGCGGCGCATGGGCAGGGGCGGGCCGCCGCCATTGCGCTCGCGCGGGAGGGTGCGGGCATCGCGGCACTCGACGTCGCCCGGCCGCTGGCTTACCCGGGCTACGCGCTCGGCACCGACAGCGACCTTCAGAGCCTGGCATCGGCGTGCCGCGACCTCGGCACCGAGTGCCTGACGTTTGCCGCCGATGTTCGCGACGACGCGGCGGTGACCGCCGCGGTGTCGGAGACCGTGGACCGGTTCGGGCGGATCGATATTCTTTTCAACAACGCCGGCATCTGTGCCTATGGACTGGCCCACGAGCTGACCGAGCCGGCGTGGGACGCCATGCTCGACATCAACCTCAAGGGCGCGTGGCTCGTGGCGCGGCGGGTCATCCCCGTCATGATCGCCCAGCGCTCGGGCGTGATCCTCAACAACTCGAGCGTCGCCGGCCTCCGAGGCATGGGCCGGTTGAGCCACTACGCCGCATCCAAATGGGGGCTGACCGGCCTCACCAAGTCATGGGCCATCGAGCTGGCCCCGCACGGCATCCGGGTCAATTCGCTCCACCCGACCGGCGTCAACACGCCGATGAACGACGGCCTGGCCGCGCTCGAAGGGCTCACCCCCACCGAGATCGCCGAGCGCTCCGCGGGCAACCTCCTGCCGGTTCCGTGGGTCGAGGCCGAAGACGTCGCCGCTGCCGTGGTCTACCTCGCGTCCGACGACGCGCGCTACATCACGGGCGCGCAATTCGTCATCGACGCCGGGCTGCTCAGCCGGTAACCCGCGACTGGTGGGAGCACAATGAGCGAAGCACCGCGGCGGGAGTTCGGCTTCGAGACCCGCATGCTGCACGCCGGTCACGTCCCCGACGCGCTCGTCGGCGCACGCGCCGTGCCGATTTATCAGACAACGTCGTACGTCTTCGACGACGCCGAGACCGCCGCCCAGCTCTTCGAGCTCAAGCAGTACGGCAACATCTACACGCGCATCGGCAACCCGACGACGGCGGTCTTCGAGGAGCGCTTGGCCTCGCTCGAGAATGCCACCGGAGCCGTGGCGGTCGCCAGCGGGATGGCGGCCCAGTTCGTGGCGCTGATGACCCTGCTGTCTCCCGGCGACGAGATCGTGGCTTCGTCGCACCTGTACGGGGGAACCGTCACCCAGCTCACCCATACGTTCCGGAAGCTCTCGATCGGGGTCCGGTTCGTGGATCCGACCCGGCTGGAGCACTGGGAGGCGGTCATCACGCCGCGGACGCGCGCGCTGTACGGGGAGACCGTGGGGAATCCGCGTGGCAGCATTCTCGACCTCGAGCCGCTTGCCGCGCTGGCCAACCTGCATCGGGTCCCGCTGATCATCGACAACACCTTCGCCACCCCGTATCTCTGTCGGCCGATCGACTGGGGCGCGACGATCGTGCTGCATTCGGCCACCAAGTTCATCGGCGGTCACGGCACCAGCATCGGCGGCGCAGTGCTCGAGTCGGGCAAGTTCGACTACGGCCATGTGCCGGCGATCGCTGACCCGTCGCCGTCGTATCACGGACTCCGATTCTTCGACACGTTCGGCCACTACGGCTTCCTCATGAAAGTTCGCGCGGAAACCGTGCGCGACACCGGGGCGTGCCTCTCCCCGACCAACGCGTTCCTGCTGCTGCAGGGACTCGAGACGCTGTCGATCAGGATGGATCGGCACACCAGCAACGCGCTGGGCGTCGCGCGGTTTCTGCGCGATCATCCGGCCGTCTCGTGGGTGGCGTACGCGGGGCTCGAGGATCACCCGGAGCACGGGCTCGCGCGCAAGTACCTCGGCGGGCGCCCGGGCGCGGTATTTTCCTTCGGGCTCAAGGCCGCCGCGGACGACGCGCGTGCCGCGGGCCGCCGGTTCATCGACGCCCTCCAGTTGTTCTCCCATCTGGCCAACGTGGGCGACGCGCGGAGCCTGGTCATCCACCCCGCCTCGACCACGCATCAGCAGTTGAGTGAGGAGGAGCTGTCGCGCTGCGGGGTGGCGCCGGAGATGATCCGGCTGTCTGTGGGTCTCGAAACCCTGGAGGACTTGCTGTGGGACCTGGATCAGGCCCTGCACGCGACTTCCGGCTGAACACCACCCTCAGCGCAGACGAGGGGCGGCGGTTCCAGCACCCGGACGTGATCCGGCGAATCCTGTCGCGCGCGCGGACGATCGCCGTCGTGGGCATGTCCGCCGACATGCAGAAGGCGAGCGCGTTCGTGGCCAGCTACCTCCAGCACGAGGGCTACCGGATCATTCCGGTCAATCCACGCGGGGGTCGGATCCTCGGTGAGGCGGTCTACCCCGACCTGGCGAGCGTACCGGTCCCGATCGACGTCGTGGACGTGTTCCGCCCGGCCCCTGAGGCGCTTGGCCTCGCGCGGCAGGCGGTGGCGGTGGGCGCGAAGGCGCTCTGGCTCCAGCTTCGAATCGTGAGCGTCGGGGGGG
>JACCSZ010000159.1 GCA_013812695.1 Gemmatimonadales bacterium
GAGATTCACTTTGTACACGCCGTACAGATTCTGAATGCCGCCCACCGTGTCCGCGCCCTGGGCACCGCCCACGCCGTCCACGCGGGGCCGCGCCACGACATAGGCGGTGTTGCCAGCGAACCTGACCCAGGTGCGGCGGTTGCTCTGCGTCGCCACGGCGCGCGCCTTGGCGACGAGATTGATCGTGGTGGTGCGCGCACCCCGGAGGTCGTTCCGGACCAGCGCCGAGCTCATCCTCGGAAACGCCATCAGTGTCAGCAGTCCAAAGATGACCACGACGATGAGCGTCTCGACCAGCGTGAAGCCAAACCGAGATCGCACGATGTTCTCCCTCTGCGCGGTATCGCGCGGTTCGAAGCGGGTCCGGCAAGAATCGGCTGCCCCAGCTCAAGGCAGGTCGCGTACCAGCGGGGAAGTCGTTGGGGAAGAAAAGCTTGCGGTTTGAGCCTCGGTCACGTCCCGTGCATCACGTTGCACCGAGCGCACTTCATTGCGCGGTGCGGCTCAGTGAACGGGCAGGCGGCGCATCTTGTAGAAGAGGGTGCGGAGGCTGATCCCGAGCAGGCTCGCCGCCTGGCGCCGGTTGCCGCCCGAGGCCTCGAGCGCGCGCAGGATGGCCTGGCGCTCGATGGCTTCGACCTGCGGCTTGAGATCGAGCTGGCCGGTGGAGCTGTCGCCGGGCGAGCGCAGGCCATTGGTGCCGGGCGCGCCACCTCTGACGTGCGGCGCCCCCGGATAGCTCCTGCCGTTCCCGTTGCCATTGCCGTTGCCGTTGCCGTTGCCGAGCGCGAAGTCGCGGGGCTCGAGCGGGCCCCCGGTGCCGAGCACGGCGGCCCGCTCGACGGCGTTTCGGAGCTCGCGCACGTTGCCCGGCCAGGAGTGGTGGGTCAGCGCATCGAGCGCGGCCGGCGTGATGCTGACGGGATGGCCGAGCTTGGTGGCGGCCTGACGGGCGAAGTGGATGAGCAGCGACGGCACGTCCTCGGGGCGATCGCGGAGCGGCGGGATGTGCAGCCGGACGACGTTGAGCCGATAAAACAGGTCGGCCCGGAACTCGCCGCGCTCGACCGCCTGCTCGAGCGGCTTGGCCGTGGCGGCGAGGACCCGGACGTCGACCCGGCGCGAGTCGCGCCCGCCGACGCGGCGAATCTCGCCATCCTCGAGCGCGCGCAGCAGCTTGGCCTGGAGGTCGAGTGGCATGTCGCCGATCTCGTCGAGCATCAACGTGCCCTCGTGCGCCAGCTCGAACAGCCCGGCCCGGTCGGCGGTGGCCCCGGTGAACGCGCCGCGCGTGTGGCCGAACAGCTCACTCTCGAGGAGCTGCTCGGGAATGGCGGCGCAGTTGATGGCCGTGAAGTTGTGCTCGCTCCGCGGGCTCATCCGGTGAATCGCGCGGGCCAGCACCTCCTTGCCCGTGCCGCTCTCGCCGGTGACCAGCACCGTGGTGTTGTGGCGCGCCACGCGGCCGGCAAGCTCGAGCACGTCGCGCATGGCGCGGCTCTCGGAGACCACGAGCTCGCCGGACGCGCCCACGCCGAGGTTGGAACGCAGGGTCTCCACCTCGCGGCGGAGTCGCTCGCGCTCCTCGGCCTTCCGGATCGTCATCGTGACTTCGTCGGGACGGAACGGCTTGTGGAGGTAGTCGTAGGCGCCCTCGCGCATGGCGGCGAGCGCGCTGTCTTCGCTGCCGTAGCCGCTCATCATGATGAGCAGGGCCTGGCCGCCGTCCGCGCGGTACCGCCGCAGGAACGTCACCCCGTCCATCTTGGGCATCCGCACGTCGCACAGCACGAGATCGAAGGCGCCGCCGGCGGCCCGAACGAGCGCCTGCTCGGGGTCGCCCTCGGCCGCCACTTCGTAGCCGGACTCCTGGAGCAGGAGCGCCAGCGACTGCCGAAGTCCCGCGTCGTCGTCAACGATCAGCACGCGCATCGGTTGCACTCGCGAGAGGCAGGAAGACTTTGAACACCGCGCCGCCTTCGCGCGCGCGGTCCACCCACACCACACCACCGGCGTCGTACACCGTCCGGGCCACGATCGCGAGGCCGAGACCGGTGCCCTCGCCCGGCGGCTTCGTGGTGAAGAACGGATCGAAGATCCGCTCCCGGTCGGACTCGGGAACGCCGGGCCCGTCATCGGCTACATAGAGCACCGCGCCCGCCGTCCCCGCCGGGAGGTCGCGCCGGCGTGGTCGCGATGTCCACTGGCGGCGGTTGCCGGCGCCGGCCTCGACGGCCTCGGCACGGCGGGTCCCCGCGCGATGGCCGGGCTCGAAGGTGCGCCGCGCCGTTCCCAACGCCAGCCGTCCGTTGCCGGACGCTTGGCAGGCGTTCATCAGCAAATTGATGACCACCTGCTCGACGCCGTGCCGGTCGCCCTGCACGCGAGGCAGACCCGACTCCAAGGCCCACGCGAGGTTGCGTCCGGCGAGCAGGCCCTGGCGCTCGAGGAATTCGACGGCCGTGCGGACCGCCTCGTTGAGATCCACCGGTGCCGGGCGCTCGGCGCGATTCCCAGCCGGGGACCGCTCGGGTCGGGCATAGTCCAACAGTCCCTGCACAATCCGGTCGACCCGCGCGATGGCGGTGTGCATTTCGTCCACGACGCCGGAATCGGCTCCGCGGCGGCGCAGCACCTCGACGTAGGTGCCCAGGGCGCCGAGCGGATTGCGGATTTCATGCGCGACGCCGGCGGCGAGCCGGCCGATGCCCGCGAGCTTCTCCACCCGGACGACGTGGCTGTGGACGTCGAGCAGCTCCTCGGCCATGCTCCGGTACCGCGCCGCCAACTCGGTCAGCTCCCGGGTCTCGTACGCCGCGGCCTCGGCCGGCAGCATCCCGGCGGCGAGCGTGTCGGCTTCCGCGGCGAGCACCTCGAGCGGCCGGACGACGAGTCGGTGGACCACGTACCCGCCGAAGAGGACGAACACTATCGTGCTGCCCACCCAGAGGCCGACGAGCGGCCAGACCGCGTCGAGGAGATCGCCACCGAGCAGCAGTACCGTGATGAGGCCGACCAGCAACACCGCCGCCGATGTGACGAACCCCAGATTGACGAGGAGCTCGGTGCGGAGCGACC
>JACCSZ010000203.1 GCA_013812695.1 Gemmatimonadales bacterium
TTCGTCGTGCACGGCGAGGCGCAGGCCCTCGGCTCGATGGCCACGATCCTGCGCGAGGAGGGTGTGCGCGACGTGGTCCTGCCGAAGCACGGCGAAGCGTTCGATCTCTGACCTGAGCAGCCGCGCCGTGCTTCGTGTCCTGCGCCAGGCGGTCGGATTGCTGCTGTTGACGGGCGCGATCGCGTACACCGTCTCGCTGGCCATGGTGCTGGTCGTGAGCCAGCAGGACCAGCGGCAGCCGGTGGATGCCATCGTCGTCCTCGGCGCGGCGCAGTACAACGGGCGGCCGTCGCCGGTGCTGCGCGCACGGCTCGACCACGCGCTCTCGCTCTACCGCGAGGCCCACGCGCCCATGGTGATCGTGACCGGCGGCATCGGCCGCGGCGACACCACGAGCGAGGCCGCGGTGGGCCGGCGGTATCTGGTGGCGCGCGGCGTCTCCGCGGACGCCGTGGTGGCGGAGAGCGAGGGACGCACCACCATGGCGTCGATGAACGCGGTGACCGCCTGGCTCCGCGCGCGCGGGCTCCGCCGCGTCCTGCTGGTGAGCGACCCGTTTCACATGTGTCGCCTCCGGCTCGAGGCCCGCCGCACGGCGCTCGAAGCGTACACGTCGCCCACCGGCAGCAGTCCGATCTCCGACAACCCCGTCCTCGAGCTGCGCTACCTGCTCGCCGAGGGATTCAAGATCCCGGTCGCGTGGGCGCGAAGCTGGTGACCCCGCCATGGCTCTGATCTCCTCCGAGCGCCTCTACTCGGGCCGCATCGTCAACCTCGACCTCGACACCGTCCGATACCCGAACGGCTCGACCGGCCAGCTCGAGATGCTGCGTCACCCGGGCGCGTCCGCCGTGGTGCCGTTCCTGGACGACCCACGCTCCGCTGATCCGCAGGTGCTGCTCATCCGGCAGTTCCGCCACGCCGCCGAGGACTTTGTCTGGGAGGTGCCCGCCGGCCGGCTGGATGCGGGCGAGTCCCCCGCACAGTGCGCCCGCCGCGAGCTCGAGGAAGAAACCGGCATGCGCGCCCGCACGATCGAGCCTCTCACCACGATCTTCACCACGCCCGGGTTCACCGACGAGCGCATCCATCTCTTCCTGGCGCATGGATTGGATGCAGGTGAGCATCGGCGCGAGGCCGACGAGTTCATGGAGGTTCACACGCGCCGGTGGTCGGCCGTGCTGGACATGGTGCGCTCGGGAGCGATCCAGGACGGCAAGACCTTGACAGCCCTCCTGTTTGTTCAATGTTTTAGATCACATCCTTGAACATTTCGGCACCTTACCGTACTTTGACAGGTGGCCGGTGCGATCAGCCCGGCGTCACGCTGTTCAAGGTTAGCCCGCAGGACGGTAAGGAGCCGCCGTGGCAGTTTCTCAGCGGTGGGGCAGTCAGGGCAGCGTCGCATGCGCGACGCCCGACAACGCGCAACTGGTCGCGGCGCACCTCGCCGGCGACGCGCGCGCCTTTCAGGAGATGGTGGGCCGCTACCGGGCACGCCTGCTCAACTTCGTCAACCGGATGATCGGCGATCGGGAGCGCGCGGAGGACCTGGTACAGGAAGCCTTCATGCGCGCCTACCGCCACCTGCACCGGTTCGACCCCACCAAGAAGTTCTCGACCTGGATCTACACGATCGCGTCGAACCTGGCCAAGAACGAGCTGCGCAACCGTAGCCGCAGCCCCCTGGTCTATTACCAGGCGCTCCGTCCGCTCGGCGAGGACGACCAGCGCCCGCTGGAGTTCGAGGACTCGAGCAGCCGCCCGGACGACATGTTCCATAACCGGTATCTGCGCGAAATGGTGGATGCCACGGTGGCCACCCTCTCGCCGCATCACCGGGAGGTGTTCGTGCTGCGCGAGCTCGAGGGACGGAGTTACGAGGAGATCGCCGAGCTGACCCGGTGCAACCTCGGCACCGTGAAGAGCCGTCTCAATCGAGCTCGCCACGCCTTTGGGGAGCGGATCGCGCCGTATCTGGACTAGGGGGTGGTTACCCGTCACCCTCAGCGACGTTGGCCGTTTGGCCGTGCCCCACCTACAATTCTGCATGCCCGCCCATACATACGACGCGCTGTTGCGCTCCCTGTCGAAGGGCGAGCTGGCGCGGGTCTACTATCTGTACGGCCCCGAGGACATCCTGAAGGACGAAGCCGTCCAGGCGATCATCGACCGCGCGCTCGACCCGGCCCTTCGCGACTTCAACTTCGACCAGCGCTCCGCCGGCCAGCTCGACCCCGAGGCGATCTTCTCGCTCTGTACCACCCTACCCATGATGGCGGACCGCCGCGTCGTCGTGCTCCGGGAGGTCGAGGGGTGGAAGCGGAAGACCAAGACCCGCGCCGCCTTCCTCAAGTACCTGGAACGCCCAGCCGAGGAGACGGTGGTCGTGCTCGTCCAGAGCTCGGCGGACGAAGCCGTGGACAAGGAGCTCGTCCCGTGCGCTGTCGCCGTCGCGTGCGAGCCGCTGCCGGCCGGGCGAGCCCTACGCTGGCTGCTCCGTCGCGCGTCCGCCCTCGGGGTGACACTGGAACCGGCAGCAGCTGACCATCTGCTCGCCGCCACCGGCAACGACCTCGGATCGGTGGCCGCGGAGTTGCAGAAGCTCGCGTCCCTCCCGGACGGAGCCCCGCTCTCCGCCGAGCAGGTGGGCGCGCTCGTGGGGATCCGGCATGGAGAGACCATCTTTGACTGGCGCGACGCGGTGCTCGATGGGGCCGCGGGCAGAGCCGCCGCCATGATCGCCTCCTTGCTCGACCAGTCCGGGGTGACCGCGGTTCGGCTGATCACGCTCCTCGGGACTTCACTCGCCGGTGTGGGGCTCGCCCGCGCCCACTACGAGCAGGGCGTTCGCGGCGCCAGCCTGCAGCGGGTGGTGCTCGAGAGGCTGCGCCAGCTTCGGCTCTTCGGGCTGCCCGAATGGACCGCGGAGAGCGCTCGGTGGGCGAAGTGGGCCGTGGTGCTGACGCCCGCGCGCATCCGGGAAGCGCTCCGCGCGGCGCGGGACGCCGACCAGGCCCTCAAGAGCACGACCATTTCCGACGAGCGCGGGATTCTCATCGATCTCGTGCTCCGGTTGAGCGTTCCGCAGGTGGAGGCCGCATGAGGGTGTCGCACATCGGATGGCTGGTGGCGGTCGCGCTGAGCATCGTGCCGTCCAACGCCCGCGCACAGACCGATCCGCGGCTCGTGGACGCCTTGCGCACCGCCCAGGAGGGGCAAGGCGACTCGGCTCGCGCGGCGGTGGTGCGGCTCCTGGCCGGGACCTCGCCATCCGACACGCTGTACCCGCAGATCCTGTACACCCAAGCGATGGTCGCCGGTACCGCGGCCGACATGCGCCGCCAGCTCCAACGGGTGGCCGTCGAGTACGGCACCTCGAGCTGGGCCGACGATGCCCTGCTCCGGCTGGTGCAGATGGACTACGCCACCCGCAACTACGAGGGCGCGGCCAGAAATCTGGAGCGGCTCCGGCTGGACTTTCCGTCGACGCCGCTCCTGCCGCAGGCCTCGTATTGGGCCGGGCGGACCTACTTCGACGCCAACAACCCCGCCGCCGCCTGCCGCTGGCTGGCCGATGGCATGGCCGCGTCCCGGAACGACGTCGAGCTTCAGAACCAGCTCGGCTATCTCTACCAGCGCTGCGACCTGCGCGCCGACTCGGGCGCGACGCGGGCGGCGGGAGACAGCACCCGTCCCGACACCACTGTCGGGGCCGCCGGCGCGCCCTCAACCGCGTCGACGCCCCGGTCCACGGACTCTGCCCCGGGGGCGCCCCCGACGGCCTCCGCTCCTTCGGCCGGTTCGCCGCCGTCCTCGCCGTCCGACTCGGCGCCGCTCGAGCCTCCGGCCCGCACCACCTATCGAGTCCAGATCGCGGCGGTGCGGACGCGGAAGGGCGCCGAGGATGCGGCGCGAAAGGTCCGTCCGCTCGGGCTGACCGTCGTGACGGTGGAGGACGGCGGGCTCTACAAGGTCCGGATCGGGGAGTACCGCACGCGCGAGGCGGCCCAGACCGCCGCGGCCAGCCTGAGGACCAGACTCGGCGGCAGCCCGTTCGTCGTCGCGGAGCCCTGAGCGGCGGCGATGTTCCCGCGCGCGCTGCTGCTCGCCGGCGGCGTCCTCACGGCTGGCTGCGCGTCGCCGGCGGCGCGGCCCAGCTCCCACCCGGCGCCGGTTGCTTCTGCTTCCTGCCTGATCGCCACCGATAGCACGGGTCCCGATCGTCCCATTACGGCCGCCTTCCAGGATCCGGCCGACGCCGCCCGCTCCCGCCGCGCCGAGAGCGTCACCACACCGATCCGCCTCGACTGCCAGGGCCGTACGCTCCCCGCGCTCGCCGTCGCGTGGTCGAGGGATTCTACCGCGCGGTTCTGGACGCTCGAGCTGCGCGAGCCCGAACCGTCCGATGGCGTCGAGCGCTGGACGGCCGCCGCGCTGGCCGCCACCTGGCGCGCGGATCCCGAGGCGAACGCGGCACTCGAGTGGGGTGGCGTGGAGTCGCTCGTGCCCATCGATGCGCGGCGGGTGGTGGTCGGCTTCTCGGCGCCCGCGCTCGAGCTTCCGACGCTCTTCGCCGACCGCGCGCTCGGCGTCACATACGGTGCGGGCCGCCCCGGCATCGTGCCCGCCCCGCCTGGCGGCGATCTGCGCGACGCGGTCGATCGAGCCACCGACCTCATCCAGACCGGCGATCCCGATCTGCTCGACTACGCGCGCCAACAGCCCGGCCTCACGATCGCGCCACTTCCCTGGAGTCGGAGCTACCTGCTCGTGCTGCCGTCCTGGAGCCCCGGCGCCGGCACCATGGTGCCGGCCGATACTGCCGCGTTCAGAGCCGGACTGGCACGAGACGTAGCCAGGACCGACGCGCGCGTTCCCGAGGCACCGTTCTGGTGGAAGCAGCGCGATGCCTGCCTTCGCAGTGGCACATCGGTCCCAAGGCGCGAGCGACTGCACGCGGTCGTCTATTCCGCGGCCGACGGGGTCGCACGCGACCTGGCCGAGCGGATAGTGGCGCTGGCGGAAAGATCGGAGTTGACCGCGCGAGGGCTCCCGGCGGACAGTTTCGTCACCGCCCTCCACGCCGGCGGTGCCGTGGCGTTCGTGCTCGCCGTGCCCACGCACGCACCCCTGCTTTGCCGGGAGACGGCAGCATGGCCTCCGCAGGTTGCGGTAGTGCCGCTGGTCGAGACCAGGATGCACGCCATCGTCCGCCGGGGGGTGCCGCCGATCGTGGTGGAATGGGACGGCACCGTGCGCGCGGCGGGCGCCGGCGAGAAGTCGCGGGCCAGATGAGCACTCGGCGGTGAACTTCCGATCGCGCGCGTTCGCCGCGCTGACCCTCGCCGCGCTGGTGCCGCTCGCGGTGCTGGCGTTTGGCGTGCGGCGCGAGATGTCGCGACGGCTGCTGGAGGAGAACGCGCGGCGGGGCGAAGGCGCGGTGGCCGCGCTTCGGGAAGAGCTGTCCCGCCAGAGCGAATCGGTCGCGGCCCGGCTGTCGACACTCGGCGCGGAACTCCAGCGCGACAACCGCCTTCGCCTGGCCCTGGTCGGCCACGAGCCGGCCGCTCGCCGCGTGCTCCTCGAGCTCGCAGGGGGCGCCATGCGCGCCGCGGGGCTCGACCTGCTGCAGATTCAGGACAGCGCGGGGCGGATCCTGAGCTCCGGACAGTTCCGAAACGCGTTCGATCGCGTGGAGCCGGCCCTGCCGCGCGCGCTGGCGGCGGCGGGAGCGGCGCCCGTGCTCGTGCGGGCGCGTACCCCTGAGACGAGCATCGTCGTGCTGGCCCGGCTGGATTCGGTGCGGATCGCCGGCGCGCGCCTTACCCTGGCGGGCGGCGTGGAGGTCGAGGCCGGCCTTCGGCGGCAGCTCGCGCGCGATCCCGATCTTTCGGTCGACGTCGTCTATCCCGGATTCGCTCCGGCGGCCGTTGGCGACCTGACCAGCGTGGCCGCGCTCCCCCTCGTCTTCATCGACCTGGCAGCGGCGACGCCCGCGCCGGTGGACACCGCACGGCTGATCGTCAGCCGCGCCGCCGGCACGCTCGCCGAGTTGCGCCGGAGCATCGACCGCTGGTTCCTCGCGGCACTCGCGGCCACCGTCGCGCTCGCCCTTGCGGCGGCGGGCTGGCTCGCCGCGCGGATCAGCCGGCCGCTCACCGCGCTCGCGGAGCAGACCGCCGGCATCGACCTGGATCGCCTGGACCAGCGCTTCTCGAGCGATCGCGACGACGAGATCGGCGCGCTCACCGGCGTCCTGGGCGCCATGACCGATCGTCTGCGGCTCGGTGCCGCGCGGCTCCGGGAAGCCGAGCGCCGCGTGGCGACGGGCGATCTGGCGCGGCAGGTCAACCACGACGTCAAGAATGGGTTGGTGCCGATCCGGAATGTGCTGCGGCACTTTGCGCAGGTGGCGCGTGAGGAGCCGGGAACGCTGGC
>JACCSZ010000221.1 GCA_013812695.1 Gemmatimonadales bacterium
GACCGGGAGGGCACCGCCGCCGAGGCCGCAACGGCCGAGCGCCAGGCGGCGCAGGCCGCGGCTCGCGGCGACGCGGCCGAGGAGCGGCTCCAACGGACCCGGGCCGACGCGCTCAGGCGAGAGGCGGCTATCCTGAGCGACGAGTTGGCCCTGACGACGCTCCGTGCTCCGGTAGCCGGCCGGGTCCTGACGCCCCATCCCGCCGAGCAGGTCGGGGTGTCGCTGGAGGAGGGCGACCTGGTGCTCACCTTGGGCCGAACCGACACCCTCGAGCTCGTGTTCGGGGTGGATCAGCGGGAGGTTGCGCGGGTCGAGTCCGGCCAGGAGGTCCGCCTCCGGGTCGACGCACTGCCGCAGCGCACCCTCACGGGCCGGGTCACCTCGATCGGGCAGTTGCCGGCCGACACCACGGAGCCCGTGGTCTATCCCGTTCGCGCGGCGGTGCCCAATCCCGACGGCGTGCTCAAACCCGACATGACCGCGTACGTCCGGGTGCTCACCGCCCCCGCCTCTGCGGCCACGCGGCTGTTCCGGGGCCCTGTCCGGTGGGCGCGGCTCACCTGGTGGCGGCTGTGGTCGTGAGGCGGCTCGCGATCATGGCGGCCCTGGCCATTGGCTGCAGCGACGACCGGGCCGAACGGTCGGCCACGCCGGACGGCGCGCCTCCGGACAGCATCGCCGCACCGCCGGCCACCCTCCTGACCGCGGACACGGCCACGGTGGACGCGCCACTCTCGCTGCCGGCGCAGCTCTATGTGGAACACGACGCCGTGGTGTTCGCGCGCTCGGCGGGAGTCGTGGAGTCGGTGTTGGTGGACCTCGGCCGTCGCGTGCAGACCGGTCAGGTGCTCGCCACCCTCGAGCGCACCGACCAGACGATTGCGCTCGAGCAGGCCCGGCAGGGACATGAGAATTGGCAACAGCGGGTCGAGCGCCAGCGGGCGCTCAAGACCGCCGGCGTCGTGACGCTGGCGGATTCGGAGCAGGTCGAGTTCGAGTTCCGCGACGCCGGGCTGGCGCTCCGAAAGGCCCAGCGGGAGTATGACCTGACGCGCATCGCCGCCCCGTTCGCCGGCATCGTCACCTCGCGCACCGCCCGCATCGGCCGGCTGGTGCGCCCCGGCGACACCCTGTTCCAGGTGACCGCGATGGCCCCGGTGCTCGCGAGAGTGCGGGTACCGGAGACTTCGGCGTTCGGCCTCGCCGTCGGGAGTTCGGCCCAGGTGACCGGCGCGCGCGCGGAGTCCGCGACGGCGAAAGTCGTGCGAGCGAGCCCCATCATCGACGCCGCGAGCGGCACCCGTGAAGTGATCCTCCAACTGGTCTCGGGCGCCAGGCTCACGCCGGGCAGCAGCGTGACGGTCCGACTCGGATCCGAGCGACGGCGCGTGGTCACGGTCCCTCGCAACGCGGTGGGACGCGAGGGGTATGCGCTGGTGTGGGAGGACCACCGCACCACTGTTCGCGCGGTGACCCTGGGCAGCGATCTGGCCGGCGATCGCGTGGAGGTCGTCAGCGGCCTCGTCGCGGGCGAGCGGGTGGTGCCGAGCGCACCATGAGCGGGCCGCGCCTGCGTCAGGATCTCGTGCTGGTCGCACAGACCTACCGCGGCGAGCAGAGTTACATCGTCAAGGACCCCGCTACCCATAAGTACTTCCGGTTCCGCCCGGTCGAGGCGGTCGTCATGCAGTCGCTCGACGGTCGGCCGGTCGAGGAAGCCGCGGCCAGCCTGGCGGAGCAAGGCGTCAGGGTGACCGTGGCGGTCGTGGAGAAGTTCGCCGCGAAGCTCAGGAACATGGGGCTCTGCGAGCGCACGCTGCAGGAGCGCTCGAGCATGCTGATCGAGCGGCTCAGGGCCGAACGGCGCCAGCGGCTCAAGCCCCCTCTTATCAAGGGCGACGTGTTGCGGCTGCGCTGGTCGGTGGGCGACCCCGACGAGCTCTTCAATCGCTGGAAACCCCGGCTCCACTTCTTCTTCACCCTTCCGGGTGTGCTGCTCGCCGTCGCCCTGTTCGCCGTCTACTTCCTCGTGCTGGCGGTCAAGTGGGACGATTTCGCCCGCGCCGTGGGCGCTCTGTTCAGCTTCGATCTTCGGACTGTGGTGCTGATGTACGTGGCCTTCACGTTCGTGGCCGCGTTCCACGAGCTCGGACACGGGGTGGCCTGCAAGGAATTCGGAGGCGAGGTCCATGAGATCGGGGCGATGCTGTTCTACTTCGACCTCGCATTCTTCTGCAACGTCAACGATGCCTGGGGCTTCGCCGAGCGTGCGCCGCGGCTCTGGGTGTCGGCCGCGGGATCGTGGATCCAACTCATGATCGCCAGCGTCGCGGGCGTCATCTGGTGGGCGATACCTGGTGGCACGCTGTTGTCAGATTTCGCCGGGGCCACCTTCGTGGTCGGCGGAATTCTGACGGTGGTACTGAACCTCAATCCGCTCATACCGCTCGACGGCTACTATGCCCTCATGGACTATCTAGAGGTCCCGAATCTCCGGCCGCGGGCCTTCGGATATCTCACCTGGGCCCTGAAGCATCACCTATTAGGGCTCGACCTCCCCGAGCCGCCGGCGGATGAGCGGGAGCGGCGCATCTTCCTGTTCTTTGGGGCGCTGTCCGCGCTGTACAGCGCGCTCATTTTCTATGCGTTCGCGGGCTTGATTTACGGTTGGTTCAACCGCGCGCTGGGAGTGCTCGGGGTGCTCCTGTTTGCGGCGGGACTCTGGCTCGTGCTCCGCGGATCGATCCGGGAGTTCGGCGGCGCTGCCCTGGCCTCCGTCCGGCGCCGGATCGCCGCCGTGCCCCGGGGCAAGCGCGCGCGCCTCGCAGCGGCGGCCAGCGTGCTGATTCTGGCCGGGGCGATCGTCCCACGACCCATCACCGTCGCCGGATCCTTCACTTCGGCACCGGCGCTCTCGGCCGCCATCACCGCCCCGGAAAACGGAATGGTGGATCGGGTCATGGTGCGTGAAGGCACGACCGTGACGGCGGGCATGCCGATGGTCGACGTCCGGAGCCTGACGCTGGAGCGGCAGGCAACCGCGGCCCAACGGACGACGGATTCTTTGGCCGGCCGGGAAGCGCAGGCCAGGGCACGCGGGCGGACGGACGAGGTGGACCGACTGGAGGCGGAGCGGCTGGCTGAAGGTTGGCGACTGGTCAGCCTGCGGGAGGCGCTGGCCACGCTGCGGATCCGCGCCACGGCAAACGGCGTGGTGATGACGGCACGTCCAGAAGAGCTGTCGGGGCGTTGGGTCGAGGCCGGCGACGTCGTGCTGGGGATCGGGCAGCCCGATTCGGTGGAGCTGCGCATTTCACTAGCCGGCGCCGGCGCCCCGCTGGTTCGACCTGGGCAGCCGCTGGAGCTCATCTCTCATGCCGATCCGCGCACTCGCCTCCGCACCCGCATCGGGAGCGTGTCGGCCAGCGCGACCGAAACCGGCGGTCACCTGCAGGCCCGAGTCCGCACGGAGGCCAGCGGCTCCTGGCGTCCCGGCATGACGGGAGAGGCGAGCGTCACCCTCCGCCGGTCGAACGTATGGGGCTCGCTCTGGTGGTCGTTCCGGCGTCGCGTCCGAACGGACATCCTGCTCTGACATAACCCGCCGGTTGCTCGCCCAGTCCGCTGCCGTACCGCGACTTGCGCGCGGCCCGCGTATCTGCAAGCTTGGGACGTCACCCACAAGGACCACGCCATCCGGCGCGACATGCTGACGCTGGTCCGCCAGGCGTTCGCGGGGCGGTACGAGGTCGAGCGTGAGATCGGCAAGGGCGGCAACGCCCGGATCTTCCTGGCGCGCGAGCCGGGGGGTCAGCCGGTCGCACTCAAGATCCTGCACCCCGAGCTGCTCGTCAGCGTCGCCGCCGACCGCTTCCTGCGGGAAATCAAGCTCGCTTCCCAGCTCGACCATCCGCTGATCACCCACCTGCTCGATTCGGGCGAGCGCGACTGGCTCGTCTACTACGTCATGACGTACGTCGAGGGGGCTACGCTGCGCGAGCTCCTGTCCTCGCGCGGCCGGCTCTCCACGGCCGACACGCTCCGCGTAGCCGACAACCTGCTCGACGCGCTCGAACACGCGCATGGCCACGGCATCATCCATCGGGACGTCAAACCCGAGAACGTCGTCATTTCGCCGCAGGGAGCGATTCTGCTCGACTTCGGCATCGCGCGCGCGGTGTGGGCGTCCGGGAGCGACCGGCTCACACGCTCGGGCATCGCCGTCGGTACCTCGACCTACATGAGTCCCGAGCAGATCACCGCGCTGGAGGAAATCGACCTCCGGAGCGACATCTATTCACTCGCCTGCGTCCTGTTCGAATGCCTGGCGGGCCAGCCGCCGTTCGTCCACAAGAACGAGGCGGTGGTCCTGCAGCTCCACCTCACGCAGCCGGCCCCGGACCTCCGAACCATCCGGCCGGAAGTTCCGGCCGAGCTCGCGGCCGGGATCGCGCGGGCGCTGACAAAGACGCCTGCCGAGCGGTGGCAGACCGCCGGGGCTATGCGGGATGCGCTCGCGGCCGTCTTGGTGGGCTGAACTCGCCGGCCCGCCCCCGTCGCTCCACCTCCCGCGCCCGACCGCTTATCTTTCCGCTCTGCCCCTCGCCGACCAGAGGATCCATTCGTGACCGCTCCATTCGACCGGCTGAAGTCCGCTTTGGGCGACCGGTACGAACTCGACCGCCAGGTCGGGCAGGGCGGGATGGCGACGGTCTTTCTCGCCCGGGACCTCAAACACGAGCGCCAGGTCGCCATCAAGGTCCTCCGTCCCGAGCTCTCCGCTTCGCTGGGAGCCGACCGCTTCCTGCGCGAGATCCGCGTCGCCGCCAATCTCCAGCATCCCAACGTGCTCGGTCTGTACGACTCGGGCGAGTCGGACGGCCTGCTCTACTATGTCATGCCGTTCATCGAGGGCGAATCCCTGCGCGACCGGCTCGACCGGGAGCAGCAGCTTCCGATTCACGACGCGCTCCAGATCACACGCGAGGCGGCCGAAGCGCTCGAGTACGCGCACAAGCGCGGGGTGGTCCACCGTGACATCAAGCCGGAGAATATCCTGCTCCTGGGCGGGCACGCCCTGGTGGCCGACTTCGGCATCGCCCGGGCGGTGAGCCAGGCGGGTGGCGACAAGCTCACCCAGACCGGGATGGCGATCGGAACACCGCACTACATGAGCCCGGAGCAGTCGCTCGGCAGCGACCACGTGGACGCCCGAAGTGACGTGTACAGCCTGGGATGCGTGCTCTACGAGCTGCTGATCGGGCAGCCGCCGTTCACTGGGCCGAACTCGATGGCAATCCTGGCCCGGCACTCGATGGAGGTCGTGCCGAGCCTGCAGGTGGTCCGCCCGTCGGTGCCGGACGACGTGGAGGATGCGGTCATGCGGGCGCTCGAGAAGACGCCCGCCGATCGCTTTCAGACCATGAAGGAATTCTGTGAATGCCTTACGGAAGCGGAGGCGGAGTCCACGATGCTGCGCACCTCCGCCCGGCGGGCGTCGACCGCGGCGCGGCGGGTGCCGACGCAGGTGCTGCCGGCGGCGGTTCCCGCGCCGGCGCCGGGCCGCAACCGTGCGATGGTCATCGGCGGAGTCGTGGCGGCGCTGTTGATCATCGGGGGAGGGGCATGGGCGGGGCTTCGGAACCGTGACGGCGATTCTCTGCCGTCCGCGGCGGCCGCAGCCGGAGACCTCGATCCCCACCGCATCGCCGTGCTCTACTTTCGGCCGGCGGCGGAAGGGGATTCGCTCAACTCGATCGCGGACGGGCTCACCGAGGGTCTCATCCAGGAGCTCGGCCGAATTCCGGGACTTGACGTGGTGTCCAGGGGCGGCGTCGAGCAGTTCCGCAGCGATAGCGTCTCCAACGACAGCATCGCGCGGGCACTCCGGGCCGGCACCATCGTGACCGGCGAGATCGGGCAGCGGGGCAACCGTCTCCGGGTGTCGCTCCGGCTGGCGGACGGGGCGAGCGGCACCGATTTCGAACGGGCCAGCTTCGAGCAGTCCACCGGAAACCTCCTGGC
>JACCSZ010000250.1 GCA_013812695.1 Gemmatimonadales bacterium
CCAACTCTCACCCGAGGTGTCCCCGTGCAACGCTCCCGTGCCATCGTGCTCTCGGCGCTCACCGTTCTCTCCGCGGCCTCCGGCCTCTCCTGTGCTCGCAACGCTCAGCGTGGTCTCGTCATCGGCGCGGCCGGCGGCGCCGTCCTCGGGGGCGTGATCGGCAAGGTATCGGGCTCGACCGCCAAGGGCGCCATTATCGGCGCAGCCGTGGGTGGCGCCGCGGGCTCGATCATCGGCGATCAGATGGACCGGCAGGCCCGGGAAATCGACGTCAACGTGCCGGGGGCCACCGTCGAGCGGGTCGGTGAGGGCATCCAGGTGACGTTCGAATCCGGACTGCTCTACGACTTCGACTCCGACGCCGTCAAGGCCACCGCCCGCCAGAATCTCGCGGCCCTCTCGAACAGCCTCGAGAAGTATCCCAAGTCGGATCTGCTCATTCTCGGCCACACCGACAGCGTCGGCACCGACGACTACAATAAGCGCCTGTCCGTCCGACGCGCGGACGCGGCCGCGGAATACCTGGTCTCCCAGGGCATCGACCGCTCCCGCATCGGCACCGGGGGCCTCGGCGAGGAAGAGCCGATCGCGGCCAACGCGGACGACGTGGGCCGGCGCAGAAACCGCCGAGTCGAAGTCGCGATCTATGCCAGCAAGGAGCTGCAGGAGGAGGCGCGGCGCAAAGCGGGCGGGTGAGGCACCAGGGGTCGAAAACGACGACGGCCACCCGAAGGTGGCCGTCGCGAGAAGCATTCCGGGGTTTGGCTCCCCTGGCGGCGCTCAGTCCTGCACGAGAATCAGATACTTCGACGGCGACCAGAACTCCTCGGGCTGCGCGATCTCCACCGCTCCGGTGACCTTGCCGTCCTTGCTGACGCCGGCGGCCAGGTACGTCGGGCTCTGGCGCGACACGATCTTGTATTTCTTGTCGGTGCGCGGGAGCGGGATCGAGGTGTTCGTGGTCTTGTCGATCGCCGTAAAGGCGTCGGGGTTGAGGTTCCTGGCGGGCTCCAGACGGGTGCCCCCAAAGACCAGGAACTTCGAGCCTTCCTTGGTGACCACGCCCTTTTTCATCAGCTCGTCCTTGGTGCCGATGGCGTAGTAGACGGTGTTCTTGTACTGGGTCAGGGTGACGACGGTGTCGGACAGCGCGGCCTTGACGCTCTCGAGCGTGCCCTTTTCGGTCGTCAGTGTGTCGACCCGACCCGCGAGCGTTGCGATCTGCGTGTTCTTCTCCGCGAGCTGCGTCTCGTACTCGGCCTTCTGGGTCTCGGCGGTGCTGCGGAGATCCTCCATCGTCTGTTTGTAGGTCTCGATCTGAGCCAGCAGCCGGGCGTTGCGCTTCCGTGAGGTCTTGGCGCGGGCCTCGGTCTCCGCCAGCTTGGCCTCGCTCTCGTTCAGCTTCGCGATGACGGCATTGACGCGCGCCAGCGCTGCCTTGCGGTCATCGCGATCCTTCCGCGCCCCCGGCAGACCGGGATCGCCACTCGTGCTCGTCACCGCGAGGCTCGTGGCCTTGGCGAGTTCGCTGTTGACGTCGGTCACGAACTGGGTGGTCTCGAGCACCTCGGTCAGCAAGCTGTCCTTCTGGGCCTCGGCAGTTTTCGCCTCGGCAAGCGCCTTTTTGAGCTCAGCCTGATTGCAGCCGGTCGTCCCTAACGCCCCAACCACGAACAGAGTCCAAGCGTACTTCCTCATGCGGACCTCCCCGCTGTGCGGTGATGATGGGTACTCGGGCGCGGACACGAGAGCCTGGCGATCCAGTCCACACGAGAGCGCCCGCCCACGAGGGACGGGTGCGCCGGCCAGAGGGAGCCGTACTCCGGAATGCAAATCGGGATCTTCAGGTTCCCCAAGAATAGCTAGGTGGAGCCCAAGTGGCTACCCCTTATCCACCTACTGTTATCCAGGTCAGATTTTACTTGAGGTGGGCTGAGACACTGAGCCCCTAGTCCTCGTCTTTTTCATCGTCATCGTGATCGTCGTCCTCCCCGCCCCCACCTCCATCGCCTCCGCCGCCATTCCCGCCGCCACCACTTTCGCCGTCGGCGCCGTCACCGCCGCCGCCATCGATGTCATCCCCACCACCGGGGGGTGGGGGAGGCGGCGCGGGTGCACCCTCGCCGCCGTCGTCGTCTCCGCCGCCCGCCAGCGCCGTCAGCCCGAAGCGCACCCGGAGATCCTCGCCCGGAGTCGCGACCAGCGCCTCAATGCCCTGTTCTCCAGGGCGAAGCCCCAGCCGCGCGCGGACGGACACCCGACCCTGGCCGTCCGTGGTCGAGCTGCCCGGATCGACACTCGCCTCCGGCACGTCGTCGGTGAAGCGGAAGGCTACCTCCTGCCCCTGCACCGGCAGTCCGGCTCCGTCCAGCAGCTCAACCACCAGTGAGTCGGGGACCACCGCGCCCTGCTCGGCCCGCTGGCCGTCGCCGGCCACGATGCTCAGTCTTGCCGGCTCGCCGGGACCGGGCAGGGTCAGATCACCCCCGCCACAGGCGGCGAGCGCGAAGGCCAGAATCGATGCAACTGTTTGCGTTCGCATGTACTTACGTTACGATCATCCGACGGGACCGGCTATGGCCTGGATCACACCCGGCGGCAGCCGCGCCCCGTAGCCAGACCAATGGCCCGTC
This sequence comes from Gemmatimonadales bacterium, assembly GCA_013812695.1. Classification (GTDB taxonomy): domain Bacteria; phylum Gemmatimonadota; class Gemmatimonadetes; order Gemmatimonadales; family GWC2-71-9; genus CAVVWJ01. The sequence continues at coordinate 2,634 of JACCSZ010000250.1, forward strand.
GCGGCAGCAACCGCAGGACCCCGACCATCGCCTTGTAGCCCACCCCGGGCACGCAGATGGTGGGCCCCCCTCGATCGAGTTGCCGCAGCGAGGCCCTCACCACGGACTCCGCGGTCATCCACATGAAGCCCGGCTGCACACCCGTTGCCCTTTCGGCCTTCGGCCCGAGCCCCAGCCGCTGGTGAAACTCGGTTCGCGTGAAGCCGGGACAGAGCGCCTGCGCCTGCACGCCTGTTCCAGCGAGCTCCGCCGCCAGTCCCTCGGTGAAGGTGGTCAGATACGCTTTGGTCGCGCAGTAGTTGACGCTGCCCGCCCCGTAGATGAACGAAG
>JACCSZ010000257.1 GCA_013812695.1 Gemmatimonadales bacterium
TCCTCGGCCGCGAGGGGTACGTGCGCGCCGACGATCCCGCCGAGGCCGACGTGATGCTCGTGAACACGTGCGCGGTGCGTGACAACGCCGAGCAACGCGTGATCGGCCGGATGGGCGAGCTCCAACGCCACAAGCGCCCGGGCGACGTGCTCGGGGTCGTCGGGTGCATGGCGCAGCGGCTTGGGCCCGCCCTGCTGGAGCAGGTGCCGCGCGTGGACCTGGTGGTGGGGCCCGATGCGTATCGGAATCTTCCCGAGCTGATCGGCGTGGCCGCGCAGGGCCAGCGCGCGTCCGATACCGGCTTCCGGAGCTGGGAACACTACGAAGACGTGCCGCCGGTGCGCGAAAAAGGTCCGACGGCCTACGTCACGGTACAACGCGGATGTGACTACCGCTGCACGTTCTGCATCGTGCCGTACACCCGCGGTCCCGAGCGGAGTCGGCTGCTCGAAGACGTGGTGCGCGAGGTCGAAGGGTTGGCGGCCGACGATACCACCGAGGTCACGCTCCTCGGCCAGACGGTCAACAGCTACCACGACGGCCGGCACGATTTCGCCGACCTGCTCCGGGCGCTCGGGCGGGTGGACGGTATCCGCCGCGTGCGGTTCACCAGCCCGTATCCCACCGAGTTCACGCCGCGTGTCATCGAGGCCATGGCGGACACGCCCTCGGTGTGCGAGCACGTGCATCTGCCGGTGCAGAGCGGCTCGGACGCGGTGCTCCGCCGCATGCTTCGGCGGTACACCCGCGCGCGGTACCTCGAGGTGGTAAGCCGGCTACGCGGGGCCATGCCTGGCATCACCGTCTCGACCGACATCATCGTCGGCTTCCCGGGGGAGACCGATGCCCAGTTCGCGGAGACGCTCAGCCTGATCACCGATGCCGACTTCGACGACGCGTACACCTTCAAGTATTCGATCCGCGAGGGGACGCCCGCCGTCCGGCTGCCCGATCGCGTCCCGGACGAGCTGGCGTCGGCGCGGCTCGAGCGGCTCATCGAGACCGTGCGCGCCCATGTGCGGCGAAAGAACGTCGAGCGTGTGGGCCAGACCCACGAGGTGCTGGTCGAGCGTCCCGCGCGCCGTGGCGGTCTCATGCTCGGCCGCACCCGTACCAATCGGCTCGTGCTGCTCGACCTGCCGCCGGCCGCGGCGGGAGAGTACCACACGTGCCGGCTTACGGGCACGACCGGGTCCACCTTCACCGGGGCGGTGGTCACGCCGGCACTGGCGGTCCTGTGATTCACAACCTGGCGGAGGAGCATGTGCAGGCCGCGTACGAGGCGATCCATTCCCGCTTCCCCGACTTCTGCGGCTGCGACCTCTGTCACGACGACGTCATGGTCTACGCCCTCAACCGGGTGCCGGCCCGGTACGTGTCGAGCCGCGTGGGATCGGTTCTGACGGAGGTCAACCTCGAGAAGGATCAGAACCGCGCCACCATCGATGTGGCTGTGATGGACGGCCTGCGCAAGATCGCGCTCTCGCCCCGCTGCGGCCGGCGCCGGGACACGCGGCCGAGCTGACGTCCGGCCGGCCGCGATGACGCCGCGGCCGGCGCTGCTGTTCACGCTCTGCTACGGGGCCGGTCTCGCGACCGGCCTTCTACGTTTCGGCACCCCGCTGGGGGCGATTCCGATTGTCGGCGCGGCCATCCTCGTCAAGCGCCCGCTGCCGATCCTGCTCGCTACCGCCACGGCGTTTGGCCGGGCGAGTGGCGAGCTGGCGCGGGCGGCGGAGGGCGAACGGTGCACAGCGCGGCTCCATCCGGGTCGCTGGCGGCTCAGCGTGCGCCTGGCCGAGCCGGTGACCAACGCCGGTGGACGCGTACAGCTCGAGCCGCTCGGTGCCGGGTGCAGCGGGGAGGTCGCGGGCCGCTGGCCCCCGGGAACGGCCGCCGCCGCCGGTCTGACGGGCCGCGTCGAAGCGACATGGATCCCGCGGTCGGGCACCGCGGGGCGACCGGGTGGGATGCTGGTCGTGCAGGGCGCGGATCGTCCGACAGGAACCCCCTCGCCGAGCGCGCGTCTCCGGTCCTGGCTGGCCGGCGCCAGCCTCGCGATGTACGGCGCCCGGGCACCGCTGGTCGACGCCTTGATGCTCGGGCGGCGCGGCGGCATCGATCCCGAGCTGCAGGAACGGTTCGCGCGGTCCGGCCTCGTGCATTTGCTCTCCATCTCCGGGTTTCACGTCGGGCTGATCGCCGCGTGGGTGTTCCTCGTCGCCCGGCTGCTGGGTGGCAGCCGCGAGCCCGCACTCATCCTCGCGGCGCTCGTGAGCACAGCTTACGTCGCGTTTCTCGGCTGGCCCGCACCGGCCACACGCGCGGCGGCGCTCGCCATCGTGCTCGCCCGCAGCCGCGTGTGCCAGCGGCACGTGCGCGCCGACGAGCTGCTGGCTGCCACCTGCCTGATCGTGTTGCTGATCGACCCGTGGGCGGTGCTCGACCTCGGTGGGTGGCTCTCCGCCGCCGCGCTGTGGGGCGCCACACGGTTCAGCCGGTGGACTGACGGCGCGCTCGGCCGGGGCTTCGGGTGGCGCACGCTCGGCTCGTCCGTCGGCGCCACCCTCGCCACCGCGCCGATCACCGCGTGGGCACTCGGCACGGTCGCGCCGATCGGCATCGCGCTCAACTTCCTCGCGATCCCGATCGCCGCGGTCGCCGTGCCCGGTGTCCTGGTGAGCCTGCTGCTGTATCCGGTAGCCGCGCCGATCGCGCACGCCTTCGCGGCCGGCGCGGGACTCGGGCTGCACCTGCTCGAACTCGTAGCGGGCGCCGGTGCCGCCATGCCCGGCGGCCATCAGGTGCTGGAGCCGGGCCAGCTTCGTACGTCGCTGCCCTGGGTGGCCGGGTTGGCGATCGGTCTCTGGACGGCGGCATTCCGGAACACCGTGCGCGAAGCGGGACGCCGGGCGGGCTGGGCCTTGACGCTGGTGCTGTGGCTGGGACTCGCACGTGCCTCGGTGTTCGCCGCGCCTGACGGCGGCCGGAGCCTCACGTTACATTTTCTCGACGTCGGCCAGGGCGATGCCGCAGCCATTCGCACCCCATCGGGAAGGTGGATCCTGGTGGATGCGGGTCCCGCGGGCAGGGGAGCGGACGCCGGGCGGCGGGTGGTGGTGCCGTTTCTCGAGCGGCAGGGCGCGCGGGCGCTGTCGCTCGCCGTCGTCTCACACGCGCATGCCGATCACCTGGGCGGCTTGCCGGCGGTGTTGTCGCGGGTGCCGGCGCGGCTGGTGCTCGAGCCGGCCGCGGCCGTGCCGGATCCCGTGTACGCCCGGTTTCTGGACGGCCTGCACACCGCAGGCGTCGCGTGGCACGCCGCGCGCGCCGGCGAGCGGTTCGAGATCGACGGCGTCCGATGGTCCATCCTCCATCCCGTGCACGGATGGGCCGCGTGGGGCGAGGACATCAACGAGGATTCGCTCGTGCTCCTCATCGAGTACGGCGATTTCCAGGCGGTTTTCGCCGGCGACGCCGGCTTCCCCGCCGAAGCCGCGATGCTCGCGCGGCTGCGCCGGGTGGATCTGCTCAAGGTCGGTCACCACGGCAGCCGCGGCAGCACCGGGAATGACTGGCTCACGGCGCTCGGACCCGCCGTGGCGGTGATCTCGCTCGGGCGGAACGACTACGGCCACCCCGCGCCGGCGACGCTCGCGCGGCTCGCGGCGCACCGGGTCGCGGTGCGCCGCACCGACCGCGAGGGCACGATCACCGTCGTGACGGACGGTCGGCGGATGACGGTTCGGTCCAGGGACGGCACGGCGATCTACGACGTGCGCTGACTTCTTCCATTGCGACCCGGGGGCTCCGTGCAGACGTCGGTCACGACCATCGAGCGCTTCATTCTCGATCAGGAAGACCGCTATCCCGAGGCCACGGGGGAGCTGAGCAATCTGCTCTACGATATCGCGCTCGCGGCCAAGATCATCGCCGCAGCGATCCGCCGGGCAGGACTGGTCAACATTCTAGGGAAGCAGGGTGCGCAGAACGTGCAGGGCGAGGATCAGCAGAAGCTCGACGTGCTGGCCAACGAGACCATCAAGAACTGTCTCAAGCACACCGGGCGGGTCTGCGTCATGGGCAGCGAGGAAGACGAAGACATCATCCCCGTTCCGCCCGAATCCGCCGTCGGCAAGTACGCGGTCCTGTTCGATCCCCTCGACGGCTCGTCCAACCTCGACGTCAACTCCGCGGTGGGCACCATCTTCAGCATCCATCGCCGGGTGAGTATGGAAGGCCGCGGCACGGCGGCAGACGTGCTCCAGCCGGGCTGTCAGCAGGTGTCGGCGGGGTATGTCATGTACGGCTCGAGCACGATGCTGGTGTACACGACCGGCCAGGGCGCCCACGGCTTCACGCTCGATCCGACGATCGGCGAGTTTCTGCTCTCGCACGAACGTATCATCACGCCTCGGGTGGGCAAATACTACAGCGTCAACGAGAGCAACTTCGGGCGCTGGGACCGCGGGGTGCAGGCCGCCGTGCGCGGGCTCAAGGGCGACATCGCGGAGGGCGTGCCGCCGAAGAACAGCCGCTACATCGGATCGCTCGTCGCCGACTTCCACCGGAATCTGATTGCGGGCGGGGTGTTCCTGTATCCCTCCGACTCCAAGAACCCCGACGGCAAGCTGCGGCTGCTGTATGAAGCGAGTCCCATGGCGTTCATCGCGGAGCAGGCCGAAGGCAGCGCCACCGATGGGATGAACCGCATTCTGGACATCGTACCGGACCGCCTGCACCAGCGGACGCCGCTGGTGATCGGCAGCCGCGAGGACGTCGGCTTCGTGGCCGACACGATCCGGCGCGTTTCGAGTTCCGCGCGGGTGAGCGGCGGTGTCACCTCCCCGGCGCTCTGACTCCCAGTATGTACGGGAGCACGTCGCACCCGCCCGTTGTCATCCCGAGCGCAGCGAGGGACCTTTTCCGCCGCAGGTCGAGCGCCGTCTGGCAAGTTCCCTCGCTCCGCTCGGGATGACTGCGTGACATGAGCATCCGTCCCGTCTATGGCCCCGGCGACTGGGCCGGGAGTCCCGAGCGCGACCTCGGCCGCCCCGGCGAGTTTCCCTTCACCCGCGGCGTCTACCCCGACATGTACGCCGGCCGGCTCTGGACCATGCGGCAGTACGCCGGGTTCGGCACCGCGCAGGAAACCAACCACCGGTTCCGCCGGCTGCTGGCGGCGGGACAGGTCGGCCTGTCGACGGCGTTCGACCTCCCGACCCAGATGGGCTACGACTCCGACCATCCCATGGCGGAGGGCGAGGTGGGGCGGGTGGGTGTGGCGATCGACACCGTGGACGACCTGGCGGATCTGTTCACCGGGATTCCGCTCGACCGGGTCTCGACGTCGATGACCATCAACGCCACCGCGGCCATCCTGCTCGCCATGTACGTCGTGGTCGGCGAGGAGCAGGGAGTGGGCCGCGCCCAGCTGACCGGGACGGTGCAGAACGACGTGCTCAAGGAGTACATCGCGAGGGGCACGTACATCTATCCGGCGGGCCCGTCGCTCCGCCTCGTCGCCGACATCTTCCGGTTCGTGAGCGACGAAGGCATGAGCTTCAATCCCATCTCGATCAGCGGCTATCACATGCGCGAGGCGGGTGCGACGGCCGTCCAGGAAGTCGGCTTCACGCTGGCCAACGCGCTGGAGTATGTCCGAGTGGCCGTGGAGGCCGGCCTCCCGGTCGATGCGTTCGGGCCCCGGCTCTCGTTCTTCTTCGCCAGTCACAACGACCTGTTCGAGGAGACCGCCAAGTTCCGGGCAGCGCGCCGACTGTGGGCCCGACTCGTCCGCGAGCGGTACGGCGCGGGCGATGCCACCGCCCGGCTGCGCTTCCACACCCAGACCGGCGGGGTCACGCTGCAGGCGCAGCAGCCGCTCACCAACGTCGTGCGGGTGACGGTTCAGGCGCTCGCCGCGGTGCTCGGCGGCACCCAGTCGCTCCATACGAACGGCTACGACGAAGCCTTGGCCCTGCCGACCGAGCAGTCGGCCACGCTGGCGCTCCGGACCCAGCAGATCCTCGGGCACGAGAGCGGAGTGACCAGGGTGATCGATCCGCTGGCGGGCAGCTACTACGTCGAAAGCCTCACCGACGCGATCGAGGCGGGCGCGCGCGAGCTGGTCGCCAAGGTGGACGCGCTCGGCGGCGCGGCGCGCGCCATCGAGCTCGGGTTTTTCCAGGAGGCCATCGCCCGGAGTGCGTACGAGATCCAGCAGGCGCAGGAATCGGGCGAAATGGTGGTGGTCGGCGTCAACCGGTTCACGGACGATTCGCCGCCGCCGGCGATCGACACCCCTGATTTCTCGGCGCTCGAAGCGCACCAGAATGCGCGCCTCGCCGCCACCCGCGGCCGCCGCGATGCCACCGCGGTGCATGCCTCCTTGGCCGCGCTCCGTACCGCGGCCGCGGGGACCTCCGCCCTGATGCCCTCCATCCTCACCGCTGTCCGCTCCCGCACCACCCTCGGCGAGATCAGCGACACGCTACGGGAGGTGTGGGGTGTGTACCGGCCGGCGTGATTTTGCTCACCTGGGGTGGGATACGGCTCGCGCTCGGGAGAAAACGAGCCGCAACCTACTCTTATGATTCACCACGGAGACACGGAGTGCACGGAGGAAAGCGATGGGGTGCTTTCTGGGCAAATCGTCGGCGCGGCAGTCGAAGTACATCGTCGGTTGGGTCCCGGATTGTTGGAGTCGAGCTATCAGAGATGTCTGGCGCACGAGCTGACACTTCGAGGCTTGCGATGGGAGCAGCAACGGGAAGTGCCGCTTTGTTACAAAGGGGTCGTCCTTCGCAGTAGTTATCGCATCGACTTCCTGGCGGAGCAGCGTGTTGTGGTCGAGGTGAAGTCCATCGAGCTAGTTCAACCGATTCATCGCGCTCAACTTCTGACTTACCTCAAGATTCTAGATCTTCGAGTGAGATTGCTCATAAACTTCAACGTCGAGACACTCTTTCGCGGGGTCCGACGAATGGTCAACGGCTATTCATAGCCCACTGTGGCCTCTGTGCCTCTGTGGTGAACCCGTGCCAGAAGGCTTGAGGCGCCGGCCACAGGCGGCTAAGTTTCGCCGCTGATTTCGTTTATCCCCCAGCGAGCGTACATGCCGACCTACGAGTACAAGTGTCCCGACAGCCACACGTTCGAGAAGTTCCAGAAGATGACCGACAAGCCACGGGCCAAGTGTCCGACGTGTGGCAAGCCGGCCGTCCGGAAGATTTCGGGTGGGGCGGCGCTCGTGTTCAAGGGCAGCGGCTTCTACATCACCGACTACGGGAAGGACGGCAAGGGGCCACGGAAAGCCGAGTCCGAGAAGTCGGAGAAGCCAGCGGCCGAGGCGAAGCCCGACGCGCCGAAGGCGGACGCGAAATCCGTTAAAGACGCCGATCCGAAGCCGCCCGCGAAGTCCGAGCCGCCGAAACCCGCCAAGGGCAGCTCGAGCCGCGGTGAGGGCAAGGCGGCCTCCGAGTGAGTGAGGCCTTACGCGCCGAGCTCGCGAGGGTGGCCTCCCGGCTCGGGGCCGACGGCGTCGAGTTCGTGCTCGAGCGGCCCCGCGACGCCGGCCATGGCGACCTCGCCACCAACCTGGCCATGGTGCTCGCCAAGCGGGAGCGCGCCAACCCGCGGGCGACGGCCGAGCGGGTGATCGACCAGCTCCGGCTCGCGCCGGACCTCGTCGAACGTGCCGAGATCGCCGGTCCGGGCTTCATCAACTTCTGGCTCGCCCAGGACCAGCTGTCGGCGCTGCACCGCCGCATCCTCGACGAGGGTCCGGCATACGGCCGCTCGATCTCCGGCGCCGGCCTCAGGGTCAACGTGGAGTTCGTCTCCGCCAATCCGACCGGTCCGCTCCACGTCGGTCACGGCCGCGGCGCCGCGCTCGGCGACGCCATCGGGGCGCTGCTCGAGTGGACCGGCCACGCCGTCACCCGCGAGTTTTACGTCAACGATGCCGGCGTCCAGATCGATCGCCTGGCGCAGAGTCTGTGGGCCCGCGTGCGCGAGCTGTCGGGGTACGCGGCGACCATTCCCGACGGCGGCTACCATGGCGAGTACCTGCGCGACAACGCGCGGGACGTGCTGGCGTCCGAAGGCGCGGGGTTCGCCGACCTGTCCGAAGCGGAAGGCGTGAGCCGCGCCCGCGCGTTGGCGTTGCGCATCCAGCGTCAAGAGCAGGATCGCGATCTCGCCGAGTTCGGCGTGCGGTTCGACGTGGTGTCGTCCGAGCAGACGCTCTACGACTCTGGCCAGGTCGGGCGCGCACTCGAACTGCTCCACGCCCGCGGGCTCACCTTCGACGCGGACGGCGCACGCTGGCTCCGGACCACCGATTTCGGCGACGACCGGGACAGGGTGCTGCGGAAGTCCGACGGCAGCTTCACCTACCTGGTCCCCGACATCGCCTACCACATCGACAAGCACGGCCGCGGCTTCGACCGCGCCATCGATGTGTGGGGCGCCGACCATCACGGCTACATCCCCCGGATGCGGGCGGTGCTGCAGGCGCTGGGCTACCCGCCGGAATTCTTCGAGGTCGCCCTCGTCCAGCTCGTCAAGGTCGTGCGCGGCGGGGAAGAGTTGAAGATGTCCAAGCGGAGCGGCGAGTTCGTCACCCTGCGCGAGCTGGTCGAGGAAGTCGGGGTGGATGCCGCGCGATACTTCTTCCTGATGCGGAAGGGCGCGAGCCCGCTCGACTTCGATCTGGACCTGGCCAAGAGCCAGACCGACGAGAACCCCGTCTTCTACGTGCAGATGGCGCATGCTCGCCTGAGCGGGATCTTTCGCACCGCGGAGCGGGAGCCCGAGAGCGTCACCGGCGCGCTCGAGCTCGCGGCGCTTCCCGCGCCGCAGGACGCGGAGCTCCTCAAGACGCTGGCGACGTTTCCGGAGGTCGTCGAGAAGGCGGCGCGCGAGCGGGAGCCGCACCGGATCACCGTCTACCTCCACGAGCTCGCCACGACGGTGCACGGATGGTATCACCACACGCGCGCGGTCGGCGCGCCGGAAGGTCCGGACAGCGAGCGCGCCAGGCTGTTGCTCGCGCGCGCCGCGCGCATCGTGCTGGCCAACGGGCTCGCCCTCCTCGGCATCACCGCGCCCGACCGGATGTGACCTGATGAGCCTGCTCGTCGTCGGCAGCATCGCGCTCGACTCCATCTTCACGCCGTTCGGTGAGACGGCCGACGCCCTGGGTGGTTCCGCGGTGTACTTCAGCGTGGCCGGCGCGCTGCTCCATCCGGTGCAGGTGGTCGGCGTGGTCGGGAGTGACTATCCGGTCGGCGAGCTGGAGCGGCTGGCGCCGCGCGGCATCGACTGGAGCGGCGTCGAGCACGCGGCCGGCGAGAGCTTCCGGTGGAAGGGCAAATACTCGTACGACCTCCAGAGTCGCGAGACCCTCGATACCCGGCTAGGCGTCTTCGCCGACTTCCAGCCCAAGCTGCCCGAGGCCTTCCGATCGGCCAAGTTCCTGTTTCTGGGCAACATCGATCCCGAGCTCCAGCTCGGCGTGCTGAGTCAGGTGCGCCGTCCGACGCTCGTCGCCTGCGACACCATGAACTACTGGATCCAGAGCAAGAGGGCCGTGCTGCTCGAGCTGCTGTCCCGCGTGGACGTCCTCATGGTGAACGACAGCGAGGCCCGCGAGCTGAGCGGCGACTGGAACATCCACCGCGCGGGCCGCTGGATCCTGGCGCACGGCCCCAAGCGCGTCGTCATCAAGCAGGGCGAGTACGGCGCGCTGCTGCTGGAGCCGGCGCGGACGTTCTACGTGCCGGCGTTTCCGCTCGAGACCGTCTACGATCCCACCGGCGCGGGCGACGCGTTCGCGGGCGGGTTCATGGCCTACCTCGCTCGCACGGGAATCGTGTCCGACGACCACATTCGGCGGGCGATGGTCGTCGGCGCCACCATGGGCTCGTACGCCGTCGAGCAGTTCGGTATTCGCGCCTTCGACCACGTCACGCTGGCCGATGTCGAGGCACGGATGCGCACGTTCCAGGATCTGACCCACGTGGCGCTGGCGGAGCCCCTCACGTGACATCAGCGGGCGAGTACGCCGCCGCCGGGGTCGACCTGGCGCGCGCCGACGAGGCGAAAGCCCGGATCGGCCAATTGGTCGCGGGCACCCGCACGGCGCTGTCGGCCGGTAAGGTGGGCGCGTTCGGTGGGATGGTGCGCCTGCCGGCGGGGATGCGGAAACCCACGCTGGTGCTCAGCACCGATGGGGTCGGCACGAAGGTGCTCGTGGCGCTCGAGGCCGGACGGTTCGACACGGTCGGGGAAGACCTCGTCAACCACAGCGTCAACGATATCCTGGTGCACGGGGCCCGCCCCATCGCGTTCATGGACTACATCGCGGGATCGGGCTTGAGCGTGGAGCAGATCGCCGGGCTGGTCGAGGGGATCGCCCGCGGCTGCCGGGCGCACGCGATGGCGCTGGCCGGCGGTGAGACGGCCCAGATGCCGGGGCTCTACCGACCCGGCACGTACGACCTGGCTGGAACGATCGTCGGCGTGGTCGAGGAGGACGAGGCCCTGCATGGCGAGGCCATCGTCCCGGGAGACCTGCTCCTCGGCTATGAGTCCAGCGGACTGCACACCAACGGGTACACGCTGGCCCGACGCATCGTGTTCGAGCGGATGAACCTCGGACTCGACCAAGTCCTCGAAGGGACGGGCTGCAGCGTGGCCGACGCGTTGCTGGCGGTGCACCGGAGCTACGCGTCGAGCGTCCTGCCGGTGATCGAACGGCTGCACGGGATGGCGCACATCACCGGTGGCGGCATTCCGGGAAACCTCGTGCGGATATTGCCCCCCGGGTGCGACGCGGTCGTGGATGCCACTTCTTGGGAGCTGCCGCCGCTGTTCGCCACCCTGCAGCAGGCGGGACGGGTGTCGACCGAGGAGATGCGGGACGTCTTCAACCTCGGCGTCGGACTCATCGCCGTGCTGCCCCCGGCCGCTGTCGCCTCTGCGCGAGCGGCCGCGCGTGCCGCCGGGGTCGCCACTTGGCCGGTGGGCGAGATTCGCCGGGGCAGCGCCGCGGTGCGGTTCGCCGGCCCCTGAAGGAGCCGTCCCGATGCGCCCCGCACCCCTCTGCTGCACAGTCGCTCTGGCGTTCGCCGCCTCCACCCTCCATGCCCAGGCCGCCGAATGCGGCGCGTACAGCGGCGACTCCCAGCGCGTCTGCACCGCGGCGGTCGATGCCACCAGATCCGTCCATCCGCTGCTCGGCGCGATCGTGAGCGGCGGCAACCCGGTGCTCGGTACCGGCAGTCCGCTGGGCGGCCCCGGGCACTTCTCGGTGACGGCGCGCGTGAACGCGATTGAGGTCGTGCTGCCGCGACTCTCGTATGACGGCAGCAGCGCGATCGTGCCCCGCGGTCAGAAGGTGTTCGCGCCCGCGCCGCAGATCGAGGCGGCGGTGGGCGTCTACGGTGGGCTGCCCTCCGGCCTGCTGGCGGTCGACCTGCTCGGCTCCGCTCAGCTTCTGCCCGCAGGCGTCTTCGACGACCTCCGTGTCGACGAGGACGCCCGGCGCATCGGCGACGTGGCGCTTGGCCTCGGGTTCGGCGCGCGCGTGGGAATCCTGAACGAGACAGGGCCATTGCCGGGGCTCTCACTGAGCGTGATGCGGCGCGACCTCCCCGCGCTCACCTATGGAGATGTCGCCGCAGACGAGTTTCAGTATGCCATCGACCTGCGTGCGACCAACGTCCGCCTGGTCGCCAGCAAGCAGGTCGCGTTTCTGGCGCTGGCCGGCGGCCTCGGCTGGGACAAGTACACGGGCGATGGGGTCATCCGGGTCGCCGAACGTCGTCCCCCGTCCGTCAGCCCGCCCGACGTGCCGTTCGAGCTCAGCACCTCGCGCGCCTCCGCGTTCCTCAACGCCGGCTTCAGCCTGGCCGTCGTCCGGCTGGTCGCGGAGGTCGGGTACCTCGGGGGCAAGGATCAAGAGCTCACCACCGAGTTCGAGGACATCGACACCACCGAGGGGAAGTTCTTCGGGGGCCTGGGCCTCCGCGTGGGCTTCTGAGCGTGGGGTGACCGAGCGGGAGGCCATGGCCCGGGCACTGGCGCTCGCCTGGCGCGGGTGGGGCCGGGTCCAGCCGAACCCGCTCGTGGGCGCCGTCGTCCTCCAGGGCGACCAGCTCGTGGGGGAGGGCTGGCACGCGGAGCACGGCGGCAGCCACGCGGAGGCCGCCGCGCTCGCCGCCGCCGGCGAGCAGGCGCGTGGCGCCACCGTCGTCTGCACACTCGAGCCGTGTGACCATCACGGCAAACAGCCGCCATGCACCGGTGCGGTGCGGGCGGCCGGCGTTCGCCGCGTGGTCGCCGCGCTGCACGATCCCAACCCGATCGCCGCCGGGGGGGCCGAGCGCCTGCGAGCCGCCGGCATCGACGTCGAGCTCGGGCTCCTGGCCGACGAGGCCCGGGCGCAGAACGCCATCTTCCTGCACCAGCAGCGCGATCGATCGCGCCCGTACGTCGCCCTCAAGCTCGCCACGTCGATCGATGGGCGCATCGCGGACGCCAACGGCCACTCGCGCTGGCTGTCGGGCCAGCCCGCGCGAGATTTCGTGCAGTGGCTCCGGGCCGGTTTCGACGCGGTCGCGGTCGGTGGGGTGACGGCGCGTGCCGATGATCCCTCGCTCACGGTGCGCGGCGCGCTCCAGCCGCGGGTGCCGCCTCGTCGCGTCGTCTTCGCGGCCGACGCCGACGTGCCGCTCTCGCTCCGGCTGGTGCGCACCGCTCGCGATACGTCCACGTTGGTGATTGCCGGGACGAGTGCCGGCGAGAACCAGGTGGCGGCACTCGAAGCGGCCGGAGTGGGCGTGATCCGTGCGGCGTCGCTGATCGATGCCCTCGCGGCGGCGCGTCACACCGGCATTGTCTCGCTCCTGGTCGAAGGGGGCGGGCGGCTGGCCGGGGCGCTGCTGGCCGCCGGGCTCGTCGATCGATATTACTGGGTGCAGACCCCGCTTTGGCTCGGCAAGTCGGGCGTCCGCGCCGTCGCCGGCCTGCCCGCCGTTCCGCTCGCCGATACCGCGCGCTGGCGGGTCACCGACCGCCGAGCGCTCGGCGAGGACACCCTGCTCGTCCTGGATCGGGGCTGATGTTCACCGGCCTCGTCACCGCCGTCGGCCATGTGAGCCGGCGCTCGCACTCGGAGGCCGGGCTCGAGCTCTCGATCGCGAGTCCATACGAGGCGCTGGCGCTCGGGGAAAGCATCGCGGTGGATGGCGCCTGCCTCACGGTGCAGTCCCACGCCGCCGGCGAGTTCACAGTCCACATTATACGGACCTCGATAAATCGCACAAATTTCAGCACTTACGAACCGAGGCGGACGCTAAATCTCGAGCGGGCGCTTAGAGCCGGCGATCGGCTGGGCGGGCACCTGGTCCAAGGACACGTGGATGGGATTGGGACAGTCGACGTCGTGTCGGAGCTGGACGACGCGCGGCTCATCGACATCCGCGTCCCGCCGGAGGTGGCCCGCGCGTCCGTCCCGCTCGGCTCGATCGCGGTCGACGGCGTGAGCCTCACGGTCAACGCCGTACCGGCGCCGGGCCTGATCCA
>JACCSZ010000268.1 GCA_013812695.1 Gemmatimonadales bacterium
GCGCCGACCCGCTTCCGGAACCGTTCCAGCTCGGCCACGTCGTTCGTGGTCGACAGCACGTGGGACCATCCCCGCGCCATCGTGTTCTCCCGGTCCATCACGATCACCGCGGCGCCGCCTCCGCCAGGAACGCCACCGACTCCTCTATGACGGCGGGGTCCCGGAGGATCGCGCGATGGCCCAGCCCGGAAGTGGCCACGAGCCGCGCGCCAGGCCACGCGTCGGCGATCTCCTCGCCGTCGCCGTACGGCACCTCCGGGTCGTCGCGATCGTGCAGCAGCAACGCGGTGGGCCGGAGCGACCGGGCGATCGTCGGCAGGTGCAGCTCGTCCCAGCGCATCCGAAGCCGGGTCTCGAGGTTGCGCCGCATCGCCGCGCGCGTCGTCGGCGAGAGCCGGAGCTGGTCCGCCAGCCCGGTCAGGAACCGGGTCACGTCCGCCGGCGCCGCGAGCAGCACGACCCGCTCCGCCGCCAGGCCGTCCCGGAGCGCGAGCAGCGCCGCGGCACCTCCCAGCGAATGTCCCACGAGCCCATACACCGGTCCCACGATGTCGCCCACCGCACGGAGCGCGCGGGCGAACTCCGGCAGCGACGCGAACCGGCCGGTGGAGCGGCCGTGCGCCGGCCCGTCGTACGCCACCACGCGGAACCCGGCCCCGGCGAGCGCCCCCGCCATCGCGCTGAAGCGACCGGCGCGGCTGCCCCACCCGTGCACGAGCATGATCGTCGGCCCCTCGCCCCACTCCCAGCCCGCGAGCGCCTGCCCTTCGCTTCGCACGGTGAACCGTCGCCCGGTGGCCAGATAGGTCTCGTCACCACTCCGCGGCTGATGCCTGGGCGGAGTGCAGAAGATCGACTCGGCCCAGCGCGCCGCGATGCCGGGGGCCAGCGAGCCCACCGTGGTGAAGACGGCGCGAAGCGCGAGCACCCGCGCGGGGGGGCGGCTCATCGGCGGCGGTGGTCGGTCATGGCTTTCATCCTCCCTGGAATATGCGCTAGAATAGTGCATTCACTGAGAGGCGGCGACCGACACCCGCCGTCGCGACCCGAGCCGGGGATCGCCGTTGCCACAGGCACGCAGCACCCCTGCCGCACGTTCACCGGCGGAGTCGCTCCGCGAATTCGGACGCGGCATCGCCGGCGGTCTGCTGTTCAGCCTGCCCCTGCTGTACACGATGGAGGTCTGGGACGCCGGCATCACCCTGCCGCCGCACCGGCAGCTCGTCTACCTCGCCGGGACGAGCGTGCTCCTGCTGGGCTACAACCGCTACGCCGGGCTGCACCCGGAGTCGAGCTGGGCGGAGGTGGTGATCGACTCGGTCGAGGAGCTCGGGATCGGCCTGGTGCTCTCGGCCATCATTCTCTTCGTGCTGGGACGCATCCCCCTGGATCAGCCGCTGCACGAGGTACTCGGGCCCATCGTCGTCGAGGCGATGACGATCGCGATCGGCGTATCGGTGGGGACCGCGCAGCTGGGTGGCGATGAGGACCGTGGGGTGGACACGCGCCAGATCGGGCTCGGCGGCCACCTCGCCTTGGCGGCCTGCGGCGCGGTGCTCTTCGCCGCCAACGTGGCGCCCACGGAGGAGATCGTCATGCTCGGGCTCGAGCTCGCGGCCGGGCGGCTGCTGCTGCTCGCGCTGCTCTCGGTGGCGCTCGCGGGGCTGATCCTGTTCTTCAGCGATTTCCGCGGCTCGCGCCGGTGGGCCGGGGCCGATGGCTGGGTCGGCGTGACCCGCGGCATCGTGATCACCTACGCCGTCGGCCTCGTCAGCTCGGCGCTGATCCTCTGGCTGTTCGGGCGTTTCGACGGCGCCCCCTTGTCGGCGGTTGTCGGGCAGACCGTAACGCTCGGCGTCGCGGCCACGATGGGCGCGTCGGCGGGAAGGCTGCTGCTCCTCCAATGACGAAACCGGCCAAGAATGCGCTCGAGTGGAGCGTCTTCGGCGTGGCGCTGCTGCTGGTCGCGGCGACCGTCGGCTATCTGCTGCGCGAGACCCTGGCCACGGGAAACCGTCAGGCGTGGATCGAGGTGCGGTTGGGCGACACGAAGCCGAACGGTCCCGGCTTCATCGTATCGGTCACGGCCCGCAATCATGGTGACCGGGTCGCCGAGGACGTGCAGGTCGCGGTGACTCTCGAGCCGGCGTCCGGGCCGTCCGAAGTGGCGACGCTGGTGATTCCCTACCTCGCCCGGCATTCGGCGGAGCACGGATGGGTCGGCTTCCGCTCCGACCCCCGGCGGGGAACGCTGAGGGTGAGCGGCCTGGCGTTTCGGTCGCCCTAAGGCACGCACGCGATCGAGGGCCGGTGACTGCGGTCACCGGGCAAAGATTGCGGCACGGCTAGGTTGAGAGGTCTTTCAAATCTCAACCGCAGAGGCCAGCCATGGCAGACCAGGACCGCAACAGCCGCATCCAGGGCGACGAGAACCAGGACGAGCTCGGACTCGACTGGAAAGCCGCGTGGGAAACCGAAGACAACTACTGGCAG
>JACCSZ010000295.1 GCA_013812695.1 Gemmatimonadales bacterium
GATCGAGATGGTAGCGAACACCGGGACGTACCTCGACGCGCCGTTCCACCGGTATGCCGGCGGGAAGGACCTCTCGGCGCTGCCGCTCGAGTCGCTGGCCGGGCTCGATGCAGTGGTGATTCGCGGCCCCGCCACGGGCCGGGCCGTCGGACCGGAAGCATTCGTGGGCCGTGATGTGCGCGGCAAGGCGGTGCTCGTGCGCACGGGGTGGGACGCGCACTGGGGCACGCCGACGTACCTCGACGGTCATCCGTTCGTCAGCGCGGAGGCCGCCGAGTACCTCGTCGCCGAAGGCGCGGCGCTCGTGGGGATCGACTCGCTCAACATCGACGACATGCGGGACCTCGCCCGGCCCGTGCACTCGACCCTGCTCGGCGCCGAGATTCCGATCGTCGAGCACCTCCGCGGCCTCGCCCCGCTGCCCGACAGCGGCTTCCGCTTCTCTGCGGTGCCCGCGAAGGTGGCCGGATTCGGGACGTGGCCGGTACGGGCGTACGCGACGCTCTGAGTCCGCACTCCCTGTGTCGTCCGTTGTCATCCTGAGCGGAGCGAAGAGCCATACCTCAGGATGACAACGCCGCTCCGCTCACGCACCGCGCGACGGCCCCGCGTCCCCCGGTGCCGGCCCGTCCCGCTCCAGCTTCACGTCCGCGAACGACGCCGGATCCTCGATCGGCTCGAGATGGGTGAACACACTCGTGTTCGGCACCGCGGCGCGCACTTCCTCCTCGATCGCCTCCAGCAGGTCGTGTCCCCGCTGCACCGACCAGTCACCCGGTACCAGCACGTGAAAGTCCACGAAGCGCCACGCGCCCGCCTGGCGGGTGCGCAGCGCGTGGAAGCGCACGCCCGCCTTGGCGTGGCGAGCCATCACCTTCGTGATCTCCCGCTGCAGGTCGTCCGGGATGGCGGTGTCCAGGAGCCCCATGAGCGAGCGCCGCATGATGCCCACGCCCGTGCGGACGATGTTGAGCGCGACGGCGATGGCGATGATCGGATCGAGCCGCTCCCACCCGGTCATGGCCGCCGCGCTCACGCCGACGATCACGCCCGCCGAGGTCCACACGTCGCTCATCAGGTGATGGCCGTCGGCCTCGAGCGTGATCGACTGATGGCGTTGCCCGGCGCGCAGCAGGATGCGCGCGACGAACAGGTTGATCGCCGCGGCGATCGCCGAGATGCCCGCGCCGACCGCCACCTGGTCGATCGGCCGCGGCGCGAGCAGGCGGTGCACCGATGCGTAGATGATGCCCGCCGCCGCAAGCAGGATGAGGGTGCCCTCGAAGCTGCTCGAGAAATACTCGGCCTTGCTGTGGCCGTAGCGGTGATCCTCGTCGGCCGGCCGCGCCGCCGCCGAGAGCGCGATGAGCGCCACGAACGCAGTCGCCAGATTGATCACCGACTCGAGGGCGTCGGAGAGCAGGCCGACCGAGCCGGTGACGAAGTATGCGCCACCCTTGAGACCGATCGTGCCCAGCGCGGCGACGATCGAGATGATCGCGTAGCGCCGGAGCGAGGCGCGCTGCTCGATCATCTACGCGGCGGCCGGCGGGAGCAGGCGGAGCACTTCGGCCACGGTCAGCGGCGCACTACCCTCGGCGCGGTTGTTGACGAGCAGATAGGCGGGAATGCGGGCGCGCACTGCGGTCTCGATCAGCCGGAGCAGGTCCTGGCGCAGGGGTGGCGAGGGATCCTGGATCCGGTCGTACGGGGCAAAGATGTCCACGGCTTCGTCATACGTGCGCCCGGGCCGGAGCAGCGCCCGCGCGACGATGAACGCTCCCGACAGCGAGCCCGGCAGGTCGAGCTGGTCGCCGATCGGCGGCATGCGGGTCCACGAGTTGAAGACGTGGGCGACGCCGTGCTCGCGCAGCACGGCGAAGTACATGGGCGTCAGGAACTCCTCGTTCCGGATCTCCACGGCATACATCCCCTCGCGCGGGAGCGCCGAGAAGAATTCGTCGAGCCGGCCGGCGAAGCGGTCGGGTGTCACCCCGCTGCCCCGGCCGACGCTCTGAAACTCGAACACGAACGGTCCCGCGTGGCTGGCGAAGTGACGATTGTAGGGCTCGTAGACGGCCTCGATGAACAGGTCGGGATTGAGGAAATCCGCGTTGACCCTGCCCGCCCGCGCCTTGTCCGCCCGGGTGAACGTCTGCACGGTGAGCTGGTTCCAGACCTTGCTCACGCACGGGAAGCCCGGCGGCAGCCGCTCGGCGTAGGACGCGAGCACCTCGTCGGTCGGCGGCGCGTAGAAGCTGGAGTCGATGCCGACGGTGCGGAAGAGGGGAAACCGGGCGTACTCCTCGAGCATCCGGGCGGAGACGCCCCGGCCCTCGTACTCCCGGTGGTAGACCAGGCCCTTCCAGCCCGGGTAGTTCCACGAGGAGGCGCCGAAGCGGACGTCCGGCGGCAGCCTGGCCGCGAGGGCCTGGAACTCCTGGGCTATCTCGGCACGATCCGAAATACCCGTCCCTCCGCGCTGAGCACGTACGGTTCGCCGGCCGCGTCCTGCCCGAAGCTCGGCACCGCGCCCCCGGGGGCCAGCGTCGGCCACTGTTGGAGCTCAACGGCCTGGCCGCCCTCCAGGCGAAAGCTGCGCACCCATCCCTGGCAGTAGTCGGCATAGAAATAATGCCCCTGCAGGGCGGGGATGGCAGCGCCCCGATACACGAACCCGCCGGTGATCGAGCAGCCCTCGTCGTGCGAGTACTCGAGCACGGGCAGGGTGTAGAGGTTGATGTCGCAGCCCGAGGTGGCGAAGCAGTGCCGCCCCTCAGTCGGGTTCCAGCCGAAGTTGGCGCCGCGGCCCGCGCCGTCCGCCGCCGTCACGACGTCCACTTCTTCGAACGCCTGCTGGCCGACGTCGGCGATGTAAAAGTCGCCGGTGGCGGGATCGAACGTGAAACGCCACGGATTCCGGAGGCCGTAGCTCCAGACCTCGGGACGCGCGTCGGTGCGGCCCACGAACGGATTGTCGGGCGGGACCGCGTACCCCGAGCCGCTGCTGACGTCCACCCGCAGAATGGACCCGAGCAGCTCGGTCAGCGATTGGCCTCGCCCGCCCGGGTCGCCACTCGAGCCCCCGTCGCCCAGGCCGACGTACAGCATCCCGTCGGGGCCGAACAGGATCTGGCCGCCGTTGTGGTTCGCGAACGGCTGCGGCTCGGTCAGCACCACGACCTCGCTCGCGGGATCCGCAAGGTCGGGGTTGCCGTCTGCAACCCGAAACAGCGAGACGACGGTATTTCCGTTAACATCCGTATAGTGCACCGCGAAGCGGCCGTTGTCGGCGTACCCCGGATCGAAGGCGAGGCCGAGCAGGCCTTGCTCGCCGCCGGTGGAGACCCGACCCGCCAGGTCCAGAAACGCCGTCGGGAGCAGCGCCCCGTTCTTGACGATCCGGATGGCGCCGCCCTTCTCCACGATGAACAGTCGCGCGGCGTCGCCCGCCGGCGCGGTGAGGTAGAGCGGAAAGCTCAGGCCGGACACGACTTCCTCGAGCCCGACCGGCACGGTGCCGTCCGGGGGCCCGGTGCCGGCCCCGCCGTCGGAGCCGCACGCGACGGGGAGCGAGGTGAGCAGGCCGATGGCGACCAGCGGAGCGAGCGAACGTCTCATGCGAGGTCCTTGGAAGGTCTGGTTGCTGCTGCCGATGCTGGCATGCACGCCGCTCGGGGTCTGGCTGTACGAGGATCCCCGGGTGACCGTGTCGCGCGTGCGCGTCGGTGCCGGGGCGCAGGGGGCGGCCCCCGTGCTGGTGGCGTTGGACGTCCGGAACCCCAACGACTACACGCTATCCACCAGCCGGCTCGAACTGCGGCTCTCGCTCGATGACCTGCCGATCGGGCGGATGGACCGCGACAGCAGCGTTTCCCTTCCGAAGGGCGTCGCCACGATGGCGCTGCCTCTGGTGCCGGACCGCGCCACGACACCGGCGCGGCTCCGGGCGTTCCGGACGGGCGTCCACCGGTTCGTCATCGAGGGCCGGGCCACTCTCGAGACGCCGGTCGGGCGTCGGCGGGTCCGGTTCGCCCAGGAGGGGGAGATGGCGTTCGGTTCCCCAGCTTCGCCAGCATCCGCTCCAGCCGGTCCAGGTGGGTCACGGTGAGCGTCACCGCCCCGAATTCCTCCTCGACCTTTCCCCGGAAGATGAACGGCCCCTGATCGAACAGCACGTGACCGCGCGCCCGGTAGATGTCGGGGAAGAGTACGGCCTCGACCAGCCCGTCGCCATCGTCGAAGGTGGCGAACTGCATCGGCTCGTCCTTGAGCGTGTGCACGGGCTTGGCGGTGGTGAGCATGCCGGCCATGAGGACGTGCTCGCCGACGTGCTGGGGAAGCGCCGTGCTGGGGCATAGCCGGAACCGCCGGAGGTCGTCGGCGTAGAGCCGCATCGGGTGCGCGTCGGTGGTGAAGCCCAGGGCGGCGTGCTCCTCGCGGCGCCGGCGATCGGGACCGTATTCCTCGAGCACCGGGACGGTGGGCGGCAGGTGATCGAACCAGTCGCCGGGGCGGTCGTCGGGTGCGCGGACACAGTCGGCGGTCGAGTCCACCAGCCAGAGCATCATGGGGCGTGTCCAGCCGCCGGCGATCGAGTCGAGCGCGCCGACCTTGATGAGCGCGCGCAGGTCGGCCGGCGCGATGCCGGTGCGGGCGCGGAAGTCGGGTAGGCTGGTGAACGGGCGGGGCGATGGGGACGGGGGACGGGATCTCGCCCTCGACGAGTCATCCTGAGCGAAGCGAAGGAGACCATGCCGGGTTACGGCTCCTTCGCTTCGCTCAGGAT
>JACCSZ010000302.1 GCA_013812695.1 Gemmatimonadales bacterium
ATCCTCCCCGGCGCGGTGATCGGCGAGCGCTGCAACCTCGGCCAGAACGTGGTGGTCATGGCCGGCGCGCGGCTCGGCAACAACGTGAAGGTGCAGAACAACGTCTCGATCTACGAAGGGGTCACGCTCGAGGACGACGTCTTCTGCGGCCCGAGCTGCGTGTTCACCAACGTCGCTACCCCGCGAAGCCATGTGTCCCGGAAGTCCGAGTACCAGCCGACGCTGGTGAGCCGCGGGGCCTCGATCGGTGCCAACGCGACGGTGGTCTGCGGCGCCACGTTGGGCGAATACAGTTTCATCGGGGCCGGTGCGGTGGTCCGGGGCGCGGTGCCGGCCTTTGCGCTCATGGTCGGTGTACCGGCCAGGCGCGTGGGCTGGATGTGCCAGTGCGGCCTCAGGCTCGTGCTCGCGGGCGGCGGGGCCTTCTGCCGCGGCTGCGGCGCCCGGTACGAGGAAACGGATGGCCTGCTCCGTCAGATTGACCCACCTGCATCCCGCGTCTAAGTTACACGGCTACTTTCGGTTCCATGTTTCCCGCACGCCCCGCTCCGCCCCTCGGCCGGCGCATGGGCGCATTCGACCTGAGCTTGATAAGTGAACGTACCCCTGCTGGACCTGGTCGCGCAGTACCGCGACATCAAGGACGAAGTTCTTCCGGCAGTCATGGCCGTCATCGAGCGCCAGGCGTTCATCATGGGCGCCGAGGTGGGGCAGTTCGAGGCGGCGGTGGCGGAGCTCTCGCGGACCAAGCACGCCATCGCCTGCGCGAGCGGCACCGACGCGCTGCTGCTGCCGCTGAAGGCGCTGGACCTGCAGCCGGGGGATGAGGTCGTCACGGCCCCGTTCACCTTTTTCGCCACGGCCGGAGCCATTCACAATGCCGGCGGCACGCCGGTGTTCGCCGACATCGATCCGGCCACGTTCAACATCTCGCCGGCCGCGGTCGAGGCGGCGATCACCCCGCGCACCCGCGCCATCGTCGCGGTCCACCTGTTCGGCCAGATGGCCGCGCTCGAAGCGCTCGCGCCGATCGCCGAGCGCCACGGGCTCATGCTTATCGAGGACGCGGCGCAATCGATCGGCGCCCGGCGCACCGTGGACGGAACCTGGCGGGTAGCGGGCGAGGCGGGCACCGTCGGCACCCTTTCGTTCTTCCCGAGCAAGAACCTCGGTGCGTTCGGCGACGGCGGCATGATGGTCACACAGGACGACGCGCTGGCCGATCGGCTCCGTCGCCTTCGCCTGCACGGCGGCAGCAAGCAGTATTTTCACGACGAAGTCGGGTTCAACAGCCGGCTGGACACCCTGCACGCCGCGGTGCTGCTGGCCAAGCTGCCGCACCTGGCCGATTGGAGCGCTGCGCGGGCCCGGCACGCGGCGCGGTACACCGAGGCGTTCGCCGGCCACCCCGCCGTGTGCCCCCCGCGCACCGACCCGGCCAACGAGCACATCTTCAATCAGTACACCCTCCGCGTGCCCCGCCGTAACGAGCTGCAGGCGCACCTCAAGGCCCGTCAGATCGGCACCGCCGTGTACTATCCGCTGCCGCTCCACCTGCAGCCCTGTTTCGCGCACCTGGGCTACGCCAAAGGCAGCCTGCCCGTATCCGAGACCGCCTCCGAGCAGGTCATTTCGCTTCCCGTGTTCCCCGAGCTGACCGAGGCCCAACAGCACACCGTCATCGACGCCGTGCTGGAGTTCTTCGCGTGAGCATCGCCCAGGAACTGATCGCCAAAGCGGAGCGCCGTGAGGCTCTCTTCGGCATCGTGGGACTGGGATACGTCGGGCTGCCGCTGGCCGTGGAGCTCGCGAACGCGGGCTTCCGGGTGCTGGGCTTCGACGTGCAGCAGCAGGTGGTCGACGGCCTGAACGCCCGGCACTCGCACGTGAAGGACGTGAGCGACGCGCAACTGGGTGTCGCGATGGAGGCGGGACGCTTCAGCGCCACGATGGACATGCTGCGGCTGGCCGAGCCGGACGCGGTGTCCATCTGCGTGCCCACGCCGCTGTCGAAGTTCAAGGACCCCGACGTCAGCTACATTGTCGCCGCCACGGAGGCGGTGAAGCGGACCTTGCGGCGCGGCCAGGCGATCATTCTCGAGAGCACGACCTATCCCGGCACCACGCGCGAGATCCTGCTGCCCGCGCTCGAGAGCACCGGGCTCGCGGTGGGCGAGGAGTTCTTTCTGGCGTTCAGCCCGGAGCGGGTCGATCCAGGTAATCCGAAGTACGGCACCCGGAATACACCCAAGGTCGTGGGCGGCATCACCGACGACTGCCGCCGCGTGGCCGTGGCGCTCTACCAGCCCGCGATCGATACGCTGGTCCCGGTCTCCACCACCGAGGCGGCCGAGCTCGTGAAGCTGCTGGAGAACACCTTCCGGAGCGTCAACATCGGCCTCGTGAACGAGATGGCGATCGTCTGCGACAAGCTGGGGGTGGATGTCTGGGAAGTCATCGAGGCGGCGTCCACGAAGCCGTTCGGCTTCATGAAGTTCCTGCCGGGCCCCGGGCTCGGGGGGCACTGCATTCCGATCGACCCGCACTATCTCGCCTGGAAGATGCGCGGACTCAACTACAAGACCCGCTTCATCGACCTGGCCGGCGAGCTCAACACTGAGATGCCGCTGTTCTGGGTCCGCAAGGTGTCGGAGGTGCTGAACGGGGTGGGCAAGGCGGTCCGGGGCGCCTCCGTGCTGGTGTTGGGCGTCGCCTACAAGCGCGACATCGAAGATATCCGGGAAAGTCCGGCGCTGGACATCATCCGGCTGCTGGAGGGCCAGGGCGCACGCGTCAGTTATTCCGATCCCCACGTCCCGAAGTTCGCCGAGGACGGGCACGAGTTTCGCTCGGTGCCGCTGACTCCCGAGACGGTCGCTGCAGCCGACTGCATCATGATCGTCACCGACCATTCGGCGGTGGATTACCGGATGATCAAGCGCACCGCCAGGCTGGTGGTCGATACTCGCAACGCAATGCCGAAAGAGGACTGACATGCACGTCGCGGTGATCGGAAGCGGTTACGTCGGTCTGGTGGCCGGCGCCTGTCTGGCGGAGACCGGCAACGACGTGGTCTGCGTGGACAAGGACGCGGAGAAGATCGCGCGGCTGCAGCGGAACGAGATTCCGATTTATGAGCCCGGGCTCGAGCCGATGGTCCGCCGGAACCAGGAGGAGGGGCGGCTCACCTTCACCACCGACCTCGGCACGGCCGTGCAGGCGGCTCGGGTCGTGTTCATCGCCGTCGGCACGCCGCCGGGCGAGGATGGCTCCGCCGACCTCCAGCACGTGCTCGCGGTGGCCAAGGAGATCGGCCGGAACATGAACGGCCACAAGGTCGTCGTCACCAAGTCCACGGTGCCGGTGGGCACGGCCGAAAAGGTGCGCTCGGCGGTGAGATCGGAAACCAAGAATGGATTCGCGGTCTGCTCCAACCCCGAGTTCCTCAAGGAAGGCGCGGCCATCGAGGACTTCATGAAGCCCGATCGCGTCGTGATCGGGGTGGACGAGGACGAGGCCAAGGCGGTCATGGGCGAGCTCTACGCTCCCTTCACGCGCCAGGGCGGCGACCGGATCCTGTTCATGGACATCGCCTCCGCGGAGGTGACCAAGTATGCCGCCAACGCGATGCTGGCCACCCGGATCTCGTTCATGAATCAGATGGCCAGGTTCTGCGAGCTGGTGGGCGCCGACGTCAACAACGTGCGCCGGGGCATCGGCTCGGATCAGCGGATCGGCCGGGCATTCCTTTATCCCGGGCCCGGCTATGGCGGGTCCTGCTTTCCCAAGGATGTGAAGGCGATCATCCACACCGCCGACTCGCTCGGGCTCTCGCTCGACGTCCTCAAGGCCGTCGAGGACGTGAACGAGGCGCAGAAGCGCGTGGTCCTGCACAAGACGCTCAAGTATCTCGGTTCGGATCTGAGCGGGAAGATCGTCGGCATCTGGGGCCTCGCCTTCAAGGCCGAAACCGACGACATGCGCGAGAGCCCGACCATCCCGCTCATCGAGGGGCTGCTCGAGGCGGGTGCCCGCGTGCAGACCCACGATCCCAAGGCCACCGATTCCGCGCGCGCCATCTTCGGTGACGGCGTCATGTACGCCGCCGATCCGTACAGCGCGGCGCATGGCGCCGACGCGCTGCTGCTCATGACCGAGTGGCTGGTGTACCGGAACCCCGACTTCGAGCGCGTGCGGAAGCTCCTCCGCCGCCCGCTCCTCATCGACGGCCGCAACCTGTACGATCCCGACCGGATGACCGCGCTCGGCTTCGAGTATCACGGCATCGGACGGGGTCGCCGGTGACCCGAGTCGTCGTCACCGGCGCCGCGGGCTTCATCGGCTCGCACCTAGTCGAGGCCCTGGTGCATCGCGGCGACGAGGTGGTGGGCATCGACAACTTCGACCCGTTCTACCCGCGCCCGATGAAGGAGCGGAACCTGCGCGAGATGGGCCGGCTCCGCGGCTTCGAGTTTCACGAGCAGAACATGCTGGACGTCGAGGCGCTCCGGGCGCGGCTCACCCCCGACACCGTCATCGTGCATCTGGCGGCCAAGGCCGGCGTGCGCCCCTCGCTCGCGGACCCGGTGGGGTACGCGAACGCGAACGTGACCGGCACCGCCGCGGTGCTCGAAGCGGCGCGCCGGGCCGGCGTGTCACGCATCGCGTTAGGTTCGTCCTCCTCGGTCTACGGTGACAGCACGCCGGTGCCGTTCCGCGAAGACGCGGTCGCGGTCGAGCCGGTGTCGCCCTACGCCGCCACCAAGCGGGCGGCCGAGTTGTTCCTGCGCTCGGTGGCTCCGATCTATGGGTTCCGGACCGCGGCGCTCCGGTTCTTCACCGTGTACGGTCCGCGCCAGCGTCCCGACCTGGCCATCCATGCCTT
Source organism: Gemmatimonadales bacterium (assembly GCA_013812695.1). Classification (GTDB taxonomy): domain Bacteria; phylum Gemmatimonadota; class Gemmatimonadetes; order Gemmatimonadales; family GWC2-71-9; genus CAVVWJ01. Next base: position 4,886 of record JACCSZ010000302.1, read on the forward strand.
CGCTCGGCGCATGGCGGCCGGCGAGACGATCACGTTGTTCGGCGACGGCACCCAGGCACGCGACTACACCTACTGCGATGACATCGTGGCCGGCGTGATCGCCTCCATCGATTGGACGGCCACCGCCGCGGTGGGCATGGAGCCGTTCAACCTCGGCGGAAACCGGTCGATCCGCACCGGCGACA
>JACCSZ010000328.1 GCA_013812695.1 Gemmatimonadales bacterium
CGAGCGCTCGGCGCGGAGCCCCGACGCGGTCGCGCGGATCGTGGCCCGACCCCTGGTCCGAGCCTCGAGCAGGCCGTCGCGGTTGACGCGCGCCACGGACGGGGCGGAGCTCGACCAGGTGACCCGATCGCCGCGGGCGTCGCCATCGGCGGAGAGGGCCCGCGCGATGAGCTGCACCCGCTGGCCAGGCACCAGCCGGGCCGGCGTCGGGGCGAGCTCGACCCGCTTCGCGGGTCCGGGCACCACGCGGATCGACAGGTGCTGGATGAACGGCTTGGTGCCCGGCACGATGGCGGTCGCGATGAGCGGGATGTCGCCCACCGAGCCGGCGCGCACCCAGCCGGAGTCGGTGACGTCCGCCTGCGCGGGGCCCACGGGCTGGAACACGATCTTGGCCTCACGGATCGGCCGGCCGGCGGCGTCGAGCGCCCGGGCCTCGAGGCGCACCGAATCGCCGACGACCACGGTGGCGTGGGGCTGGGCGAGCGCGACGCGCGCGACCGGGGTCGCCGCGGAGGACGCCGAGTCCTGAGTGGTGGACGCCGAGTCCTGCGCGGCGGCCCCCGTAACGCAGAGGAGCGCGGCGGGCACGGCGAGCGGGAGCAGCTTGGCGATAGACAATGGAGGCCTCGTGGGAGCGGGTGCCGGCAAGATACCCGTCGCGCTCCGGTTGTCGAGGCCGGATTGCGGGCGCCGCCGGCCGGGCCATCTTCCATTGCCATGCCTCGGTCATCACTGCTCGCCCGCCTCGGACTCGACCGTCCCGAGCTTCGCGCCTGGGCGATGTACGACTGGGCCGCGTCCGCGATGCAGACGACGGTCATAGTTGCGGTCTTCCCGATCTACTTCGTCAAGGTGGCGGGCGCCGGGCTCGCCGAGAGCGGCGCCACGCAGCGACTGGCGGCGATCAACACCGTCGCGCTCGTCGTCGTCGCGCTGATCTCGCCGGTGCTCGGCGCCGTCTCCGACTACCAGGGCACCCGCAAGCGCTTCCTGGCGGCGTTCATGCTCGTCGGCGTGGCGGCGGTGGCCGGCCTGTTCTTCGTCCAGCGCGGCGACCTCGAGCTGGGGAGCTGGCTGTTCGCCCTGGCGCTGATCGGCGTGGCGGGGAGCTACGTGTTCTACGAGGCGCTGCTGCCGCACCTCGCGCGGGACGGCGAGATCGACCGGATCTCGACGGCGGGGTACGCGCTCGGCTACGTCGGCGGCGGATTGCTGCTCGCGCTCAACCTGGCGTGGATCCAGAAGCCGGCGTGGTTCGGGCTGCCATCGGGGCCGGGGCTCGACGAGGCCGCGGCGACCCTGCCGGCCCGGCTGGCTTTCTTGAGCGTGGCGGTGTGGTGGGCCGCGTTCTCGATCCCGCTGTTCCGGCGCGTGCCTGAGCCGCCGGGAATTCGGCGCACGGACCAGCCCGCCGGCGAGCACCCGGTGCGCGCGGCGTTCGGGCGGCTGCGCGAGACGTTCCGGGAGCTCCGCGGCTACCGCCAGGCGTTTCTGATGTTGCTGGCGTTCCTGATCTACAACGACGGCATCCAGACCATCATCAAGATGGCGACGGCTTACGGCACCGAGCTCGGCATCGACCAGGGCGCGCTGATCGGGGCGATCCTGCTGGTGCAGTTCGTCGGCATCCCATGCTCGTTCCTGTTCGGGATGCTCGCGGGGCGGATCGGAGCCAAGCCGGCGCTGTTCTTCGGGCTCCTGGCGTACGCCCTCATCAGCGTGCTCGGCTATTACATGAAGACGGCCACGCACTTCTACGTGCTGGCGGGGCTCGTGGGCATGGTGCAGGGCGGGACGCAGGCGCTGAGCCGCTCGCTGTTCGCCAGCATGATCCCGCAGCCCAAGAGCGGCGAGTTCTTCGGCTTCTTCAGCGTGTTCGAGAAGTTCGCGGGCATCTTCGGACCGCTGATCTTCGCCGGAACGATCGCGGCGACCGGATCGAGCCGGAACGCCATCCTGTCGGTGATCGGGTTCTTCGCGGTGGGCGCGGCGATTCTGGCGCGGGTGGATCCGGAGGAAGGGCGGCGGCAGGCGCGGGCGGCGGAGGCGGGGGCGCCGTCACCCTGAGCGGAGCGAAGGGGACATGATTCAGGCTATGTCCCCTTCGCTCCGCTGGGTGACAGGGCTCAGGGCGACGGGGGCTCAGGACGACGGGTCGAGGTCAACCACCCCGCACGCCACCGCCAGCTCCACCCGCATCGTCTTCCCCGCCACCACCATGAACGGGCGCGGGCTTCCTCCCACCACGGTGCAATCCTGGTGCACATCCTTGAGCGAGACCAGGTGCGCGCCCTCCGCCAGGCCGGTGAACGTCTCGGTGCCGCTGATCCCGATGAAGCGAATCCCTCCGCCCGCCACCGCGATCGCGTAGCCGTCCGTGTCGGGAGACTGGCCGGAGGTCTCGACCACGACCTCCAAGCTCCCGGTCGTGATCCGGGCGCAGCGGACCTCGAAGGCCACGGCCACCGCCTGGCCCGCGCCCACCGCGACCGGCCGCGGATTGCTGCCGTCGACCCGGCAGTTGTCGGACAGACCCGAAAGCTGGACGCTGTGGGTGCCCTCGCGGAGATCGGCCAGCGTCACCGCGCCCTCGCTGCCGACGAGCTGCTGCACCCCGCCATCGACGCTGACGCTGAAGCCGTCGAGGTCGGGGTCCACCCCGCGCGTGCGGACATCCACCTCGATCCGGCCGTCGGTGTTGATGCCGATGAAGACATCGCCGCATCCGCCCGCCAGCAGCGCGGCTGCGAGCGAACCGGCGATCGCGAATCGCTTCGACACGTGAACCTCCCGGCGCTGGGCCACCTTGCCGCGGGTTGGCGCTTTCCCTAACTTGCGCGTTGTTCAAGTGTACCTGGCCGTACGAGCTTCCGCCTCCCGTCACCGCTTCGAGCCCTGCCGCGCCCCTCGCCGGCGGGGCGCTTGCATTCCTGGACTCCGCATGGACGACCTGGCCGACGCCTTCGGGCTCACGCGCGCGCTGGTGGCTCTCGAGACCCCCACGGGCTCGGAGGCGCCGGCGACCGACCTGCTCGACGGTACCCTGACGCGCGCGGGCTACCGCACGGTGCGGCAGCGGGTGTCGGCGGGTCGGGACAACCTGCTGGCCTTTCGTGAGCCGCCCGCGCTGGTGTTCTCGACCCACGTCGACTGCGTGCCGCCGTACATTCCGCTCTCGGAGGACGACGACGCGATCCGCGGCCGCGGAAGCTGCGACGCCAAGGGGCTAGCTGCCGCGATGGTGGCGGCGGCGGAGCGGCTTGCCGCGCGAGGGGAGCGCCGCATCGGCCTCCTGTTTCTGGTGGGCGAGGAGAACGGCTCGGACGGGGCCCGCGTGGCCGCCCACCTCGAGCCGCGCGGCCGCTTTCTCGTGAACGGCGAGCCCACCGAGAACCGGCTGTCGATCGGCCAGAAGGGATCGCTCCGCATCGACCTCACGGCCACCGGACGCGCGGCCCATTCGGCCTATCCCGACTTGGGCGAGAGCGCCATCGCCGCGCTGCTCGACACGATCGAGCGCATCCGGCGCATGCCGCTCCCGCACGACCCGCTGCTCGGCTCCTCGACGCTCAACGTCGGCCTGATCCGGGGCGGTGTCGCACCCAACGTGCTCGCGCCCGAGGCCAGCGCCCAGCTCCTGCTTCGAACCGTCGAGGCTACCGACGGGCTCAAGACGACTATCCGTTCGCTCGCGGGGCCGGGGGTCGCCGTCAGCTTTCCGGTCGAGCTCCCGTGGCACAAGGGCGGTGCCGCGCCGCCCGGCTGGGACACCACCGTGGTGAGCTTCGCCAGCGACCTGCCGTTCCTCACCAGTTGGGGCGAGTGCTATCAGCTCGGCCCCGGCACGATCCGGGTCGCCCACACGGCCGACGAGCACATCGACAAGGCGGACCTGCTGCGCGGCGTGGCCCTCTACGTCCGGTTGGCCACGGATCTGCTCGCCCGCGAGGCGCCGCGATGACGGCCAGAATCCCGGTCAGCATCCTCGGCGCCACCGGCACCGTCGGCCAGAAGTTCGTGCGCCTGCTCGCCGACCACCCGTGGTTCGAGGTGGCGGCAGTGGCCGCGTCCGCCGCCAGCGCCGGCAAGCGCTATGGCGACGTGGTGCGCTGGCGAGAGCCGGTCGTGCTGCCCGAGCGGATCGCCGCGCTCACCGTGCAGCCGTGCGCGCCGCCGCTCCCGGGCCCGATCGCGTTCAGCGCGCTCGACGCGGACGCGGCCGGGCCCATCGAGCAGGCGTTCGCGGCGGCGGGCGCGCACGTGGTCACCAACACCCGCAACCACCGGATGGACCCGGGCGTACCGCTGCTCATCCCGGAGGCCAACCTCGACCACCTCGCGCTGGTGGACCGGCAGCGCGATGGCCGCGGGTGGCCCGGCGCCATCCTCGCCAATCCGAACTGCTCGACGGCGGCGCTCGTGCTCGCGCTGCTGCCGCTGCATCGTGCCTGGGGGCTCGAAAAGCTGTTCGTCTCGACGATGCAGGCCGTGTCCGGCGCCGGCTATCCGGGCGTCGCGTCGCTCGACATCCTGGGCAACATCGTGCCGTTCATCGGCGGCGAAGAGGAGAAGATGGAGCGCGAGAGCCGGAAGATCCTCGGCACGCTCGGACCCGACGGGGTGATACCGGCTGAGTTCGCGGTCAGCGCGCACACCAACCGGGTCGCCACGGTGGACGGGCACCTGATGACGGTGTCGGCCGGCTTCCGGACGCGGGTGACGCCGGAACAGGCGCTGGCCGCGCTGCGGGACTTCCGCGCGAGCCCGCGCGTCGTGTGTCTGCCGTCCTCGCCCACACCGCCGGTCGAGGTGGACATGCGGGCCGACCGGCCGCAACCGAGGCTGGACCTGGAGCGCGGGCGCGGGATGGCGGTGACCGTGGGCCGGGTGCGCCCCTGTCCGATCCTCGACCTTCGGCTGGTGCTGCTTGGACACAATACGATTCGCGGCGCCGCGGGGCAGGCGGTGCAGATCGCCGAGCTGCTGGTGGCGGAAGGCCGGGTGGAGCGGCCGGCATGATCGTCGCCAAGTTCGGCGGGACGTCGGTCGCCGATGCGGCCGCGATCGGGCGGCTCGCCGGGATCGTCAGGTCGAGAACCGCGGAGCGCCCGGTCATCGTGGTCAGCGCACTCGCCCAGGTGACCGACGCGCTGCTCGCGCTCGCGCCGGTGGTGCACGCGGCCGACGAGCAGGCCCTGGCGGCCGGCATCGGCGCGCTGGTGGACCGGCACGCCACGGCCGCGCGGGACCTCCGCGGTGCCGAGGGAGCGCTGCCGGCCATCGCGGCGGACGCGGAGGCGCTTCGCCGCGAGGTCGGCGCCGCAATGGGGCAGGCACTTCGGCCAGCCGACCTCGACGCGTTGGCGGGCCGCGGGGAGGTCTGGAGCAGTCGGCTGATCGCCGCCGCGCTCGCGGGCGCGGGCCTCGACGCCGTCTGGGTGGACATCCGGCCGATCATGCTGACCGACGACCGCTACGGGCGCGCGATACCGCACATGCCGACCCTCACCGCCCGCGCGCGCGAGTGCCTGCGTCCGCTGGTCGAGGCGGGACGGGTGCCGGTGACCCAGGGGTTCATCGGCGCGACCGCCAACGGGACGCCGACCACGCTCGGCCGCGGCGGGTCCGACTACACCGCGGCGCTCCTGGGCGCGGCGCTCGACGCGTCGCGGGTCGAGATCTGGACCGACGTGAACGGCCTCATGACCGCCGACCCGCGGATCGTCCCGTCGGCCCGGACCCTTCGCGCGGCCAGCTACGAGGAAGCGGCGGAGCTGGCGACGTTCGGTGCCAAGGTGCTCCATCCGGCCACCGCGCAGCCGCTCGTCCGGGCGGGGATCCCGATCGTCGTGCTCAACTCCACCCGGCCCGATGACCCAGGCACCATCATCGAGCCTTCGGCCGACCTCGAGCGCATGGGCGACTCGCCGGTCCGCTCGATCAGCTGGAAGCGCGGCATCACGGTGATCAACGTGCGCGCGCCCCGGATGCTCGGCGCCTTCGGCTTCCTGCGCGCGATGTTCGAGGTGTTCGAGCGACACGAGGTCGTGGTCGACGTGCTGGCGAGCAGCGAGATCAGCGTGTCGCTGACCGTGGAGGATCGCACCCGTCTCGACGATGTCGTCCGCGACCTGAGCGAGCTCGGCGAGGTCTGGGTGGACCACGGCCGGGCCGTGGTGGCGGTGGTCGGCATCGGGATCCGCTCGACCCCCGGCCTCGCCGCCCGCCTGTTCCGCGCCGTCCAGCCGGCCAACGTCGAGGTCATTTCGCAGGGGGCCTCCGCCATCAACATGACCTTCGTGGTGCACGAGGCGGACGGACCGGATGTCGTCCGGCGGCTTCATCAGGAGTTCTTCGGGACATGTTGAGATCTCTGGCCTTTCACCACGAAGGCACGAAGGGCACGAAGTCGTTGGCCCCGCTGCAGGGAGCCCTCCGTGCCCGGAAGTCCTTCGTGCCCTTCGTGCCTTCGTGGTGAAAGGCCAGAGATCTCAATGCGGGTCGTGATCGTCGGTGACGGCAAGATGGGCAAGGCGGTGGCCGCCCTGGCGGAGGCGAAGGGGCACGCGATTCATGGGATGATCGGGGCCGCCGAGAACGTCGGCGGGCGCGCGCTCACCGCGGAGCGGCTGAGGGGTGTCGACGTGGCCGTGGAGTTTACGCGGCCGGAGGCGGTGGTGGCCAATCTCGAGCGGCTGATCGAGGCCGGAGTGCCGACCGTCACCGGCACGACCGGGTGGCAGGACGAGCTCGATCGGATCACCGCGCTGGTGGAGCGCCGCGGCGGCGCGTTGCTCCACGCGGCCAACTTTTCGCTCGGCGTCCCTCTCTTTCTCCGCGCTGCCGGTGACCTGGCGCGCAGGTTTGCCGGGCGGGCCGTGTTCGAGGCCGGTATACTGGAAGAGCACCACGCGGCCAAGCTCGACGCGCCGTCCGGGACCGCGCGTGAGCTGCAGGCAAGACTCCGAGCGGCCGATCCCGCCCGTCCGTTTCCCATCACCTCGGTGCGCGAGGGCGACGCGGCGGGGATCCACGTGGTCGAGTACGCCGGACCGCACGAGCGGGTGACCCTCCGGCACGAGGCCCGGAGCCGCGAGGGCTTCGCCGCCGGCGCGCTGGCCGCGGCGGAGTGGCTGCCTGCGCATCCCGGCGTGCACACGGTCGAAGACATGCTCTTCGGTGAGGGTGGATGACGCGCTTCCGCGGGTGCGGCACCGCGCTGGTCACGCCGTTCGCGGACGACGGCGGGCTCGACCTCCGAGCGCTCCGTGCCCTGGTCGAATGGCAGATCGCTGAGGGCATCGACTTTCTGGTGCCGTGCGGCTCGACCGGCGAAGCGCAGACCCTGGACGAGCGCGAGCGGGACCAGGTCGTGGCCACCGTGGTCGAGGTGGCGGCCGGCCGGGTACCCGTCATGGCCGGCGCCACCAGCAACGACACCCGCCGCGCCGTGGCCGAGACCCGGCGGATCTGCGCGCTGGGCGTGGACGCCATCCTGACCGGCACGCCGTACTACAACAGGCCCACCCAGGACGGCCTCACCCGCCACTTCCGGGCGGTGGCCGACGCCTCCAGCCGGCCCGTGTGCGTCTACAACATTCCCAGCCGGGCTGCGGTGAACCTGCTGCCGGCCACGGCGCTCAGCCTCGCGGAGCATCCGAACGTGCTCGGCATCAAGGAATCGAGCGGCGACCTGCGGCAGATCATGGAAATCCTGCGGCACCGCCCCGCGCGGTTCGCCGTGCTCTCGGGCGACGACTGGCTCGCGTTCCCGGTCGTGGCCGCGGGCGGCGACGGGCTGGTATCGGTCACCTCCAACCAGGTCCCTGCCCCGATGACCGAGCTGGTGCATCTCGCCCGGACCGGCGGACTCGAGGCCACCCGCGCGCGCCAGTATCGCCTGCTGCCGCTGATGGACGCCAACTTTCTCGAGACCAACCCTTCGCCCGTGAAGGCGGGGCTCGCCGCCATGGGAAAGATCCGAGACGTGGTCCGGCTGCCGCTGGTGCCGGTGACCGCCGCGACCCGAGAGGCGGTAAGGACCGCGCTGCAAGCCCTGGGGGTCCATGTCCGCTGACGCGAGCGCGGCCGACAACGTGGGCCGTGATGAGAGGGCCGCGGGCGCGGCGGGCGACCCCACCACGTCCGCACTTCGCGCCAGCCTCGCGCGCTACGCCGGCGCCGTGGCGCCCGAGGACGAATCGGCCGCACGGGTGGTGTTCCTCGAGCT
>JACCSZ010000360.1 GCA_013812695.1 Gemmatimonadales bacterium
CGCTGTCGAACTGGACCGTCGTGGGATCGCTGTCGTAGAGCACGCGTGGGGCGACGGCGAGGCACTCGGGATGCTCGGCCAGGTGCGCGACCAGGCATGCGCCCGTTTCGACGCCCAGCCGGACATCGTTGTCCTGGAACAGGATGAGGTCATGAGCCGCCGCCCTGAACCCCGCGTTCCGCGCAGCCGCAGGTCCACGGTTCGTCGGCAGCTGAATGATGCGGACCGCGGGACACAGCCTGCGGGCGAGCGCCGGACTCTCATCATCCGACGCGTTATCGATCAGCAGCAGCTCGGCGAACGGCCAGGACTGCGCCTGCAGCGCGGCGAAGGCCGGCGCCAGGTGCCCGGCCCCATTGAAATTGATAATGCAGAGTGTCACGCCCACGGGGCCGTCACGGGCGCCCGGCGAGATCCGCGACTCATGTCGATGGCCCGGTGAGGGTGACGGGGTCGCCCGATGTCCGATCTGATGCTTGGTTGCGAATGGGTCGCGGTGGAGATCCGCAGTCAAAGATAAGCCAGCGCGGTTCTTCGCCCCTCGGTGGCGCCGGGCCAGTCGAGGCTGGGCGACTTGCCGCGTACCCGCTGGTCGTGGCCTCGAAGGACATGGAGGCAATCTGTCGCGCGTAGGCGGGTTGGCGATGGTCGGTGCGGCGGTGCCGGCGCGCGGCCGGCGACGACGCGCTCTTCGGGGACGCTGCAGCAACCGCTGCCGTCGCGTGGCGGGATCGGCGTGTCGTGGCGGTTGCTGACGCGCCCCTCCGAGCGCGTCATCGCCGGCCGCGCGCCTAGTTTCGGAAACGCGCGCCTCACGTTCCGAGATGGTGGGGGCGCGGGGGCGGCGGGATGGCTCCCGCAGGGCGCGTCAGTAGCCGCCACCCAGCCCAACCGCCGGTAATCTCTCGACGCATGCGTGGCGGCTACTGTGGCGCCCCCGAAGGGAGCGATCCCGACGCCCCCGCGCCGGGCACCCTTCGTGACAACCGCGATGACGCGTCGTAGGTTGGACGTATGCTCACGGCATCGCGTCCTCAGGCGGACGAATACGCCCCATCGTTCGCTGGCTACGTCGCCCGGATCGGCGACAACGAAGACGTCCTGGTCGTGCTGGCCGGCCAGCTCGACGAGGTGCTCGGCCGGCTCGGCTCCGCCCCCGACTCGCGCGGCGACTTCCGGTACGCGCCCGGCAAGTGGAGCCTCAAGGATGTGGTCGGGCATCTCTCCGACACCGAGCGGGTCTTCGCCTACCGAGCACTGTGCATCGGCCGCGGCGACATGGTTCCCCTCCCCGGCTTCGACGACCAGGCCTGGGTGGCCGAGGTTGGCGCCGGCGACCGCACCTTGGCCGACATGGTCGAGGAGTGGGGCCATGTCCGCCGGGCGACCCTCGCCCTCTTCCGGTACCTGCCGGCGGCGAGGTGGTCGAGTCACGGGACCGCGGGCGACCAACCGATCAGCGTCCGCGCGCTCGCCTACGTGATCGCGGGGCACGTCCGGCACCACCTCGAGGTCGTGGAGGCGGGCTACCTCGGGTGATCGACGCGCTCGCGGATCGATACACCGTCCTGCACGAGCTCGGTCGCGGCGGGATGGCCACCGTGTACCTCGCCGACGATCTTCGGCACGGCCGGCAGGTGGCGATCAAGCTGCTCCGTCCCGAGCTCGGCGCCCTGCTCGGTCCCGACCGGTTCACCCGCGAGATCCGCATCGCCGCCGCACTCAACCACCCCCACATCCTGCCGCTCTACGACTCGGGCCGGGTGCCCGCGACAGTGGGCGATGGGGATCAGCTCTACTACGTCATGCCCTACGTCCGGGGCGGGTCGCTTCGGCAGAAGCTCGCCGCCGAGCGGCAGCTCGCGACCGGCGAGGCGATCGGCTTCGTCCGGCAGGTCGCCGCCGCGCTGGACCACGCGCACGCCCACGGCCTGATCCACCGCGACATCAAGCCGGAGAACATCCTGCTGCACGAGGGCGTGGCGATGGTCACCGATTTCGGCATCGCGCTCGCGGCCAGTACCGCACCGGGCGACCGGCTCACGGCGACCGGTCTCATGGTTGGGACCCCCGAGTACATGAGCCCCGAGCAGGCGGCCGGCGAGCGGACGCTGGACGCCCGGAGCGACGTCTACAGCCTCGGCTGCGTGCTCTACGAGCTGCTGGCGGGCGAGCCGCCGCACGCGGCGACCACGGCGAGAAGCGTCATCGCCCGGCGGTTTTCCGAGCCGCCTCCGCACGTGCGGCGCGTGCGCCCGATGGTGCCGGCGGCGGTGGACGAGGCGATCGCGCGGGCGCTGGCCCTGGATCCCGGGGACCGATTCCCGACCGTCGCGGCGTTCGCGGATGCGCTGACTTCCGGGCCGGCGCCGGCACGCGCTTCCCGGCTGCCATCGGTCGCGGTCCTCCCATTCGCCAATCTGAGCGCCGATCCCGAGAACGAGTTCTTCGCCGACGGCATCACCGAGGACGTGATCGCCCAGCTCTCGAAGATCCGCTCGCTCAAGGTGATCTCGCGCGGCTCGGTGATGCGGTTCAAGAAGCGGGAGCAGAGCCTGCGCGAGATCGGCGTGACGCTCGACGTGGCGACGCTGCTCGAGGGCAGCGTCCGCCGTGCCGGGAGCCGGGTACGCATCGTGGGACAGCTCATCGACGCCGAGACCGACCGGCACCTGTGGTCGGAGACCTATGACCGCGAGCTGACCGACATCTTCGCCATCCAGACCGATGTCGCACTGCAGATCGCGGCCGCGCTCGAGGCGGAGCTCTCGCCCGAGGAGCGCACCCAGATCCGGAAGGAGCCCACCCACGACGTCGAGGCCTACCAGCTGTTCCTGCTCGGGAAGCATTGCCTGAGCCGCTGGACCGACGAAGGCGTGGAGCAAGGGCTCAAGTACCTCGAGCAGGCGGTTGCGCGCGATCCGGACTATGCGTTGGCGTACGCTACCATCACCCACGCCTACACCGAGATGGGGCTCGGCGTGGCCGGTGCACTCTCGCCGGAGGAGGCGTTTCGGCGGGCCAGGGCCGCCGTCACGCGGGCGCTCGAGATCGACGCCGGGCTCGCCGAAGCGCATGCCGTCCTGGCGTTTCTCAAGTTCGTCTGCGACTACGACTGGGCGGGGGCGGAGCAGGAGTTCAAGCTGGCCATCGAGTTGAACCCGAACAGCGGAGATACGTACGACAGTTACGCGTTGATGCTGTCTGCCCTCGAGCGTTACGACGAGGCTCTCGAGATGCAGCAGCGGGCCCACGAGCTCGATCCGCTGGCGCATCGACACGATG
>JACCSZ010000158.1 GCA_013812695.1 Gemmatimonadales bacterium
AGCTCGACCCGCGCGGCCCCGAGACGCCGCGCGAGTTCCATCCGCTCCGCCTCGGCGGCGGCCCGCGTCCGCGCGGCCTCTTCGCGCCGCCGCTCGCCGTCGTGGAGCCGCTCGCGAGCCGCCGGGAGCAGGTCGCCCAGGTCGCCGAAACGCGACTCCATGCCGGCCGCCTCGTCGCTCAGCCGGTCGAGCCGCCGCCGGGTCAGCGTCACCTGAACGGCGAACTTTTCCTCCATGAGCTTCACGTGACGCTCCGCCTTGCCGCGCTGGCGCGCCAGGCTCCGGATCTGCGACTGGACTTCCGCCGTCAGATCTTCGACCCGCTGCAGATCGGTGGCCGTCTCCTCGAGACGGCGCTCCGTGCTGTGCTTCCGGTCGCGGTACAGCCCGATTCCGGCCGCCTCCTCGAACAGCGATCGCCGCTCGTCGGCACGATCGCTGAGCAGGAGATCGATCATCTTGGCCTCGATCACCACGCCGGCATCGCTCCCGAGCCCGGTGCCTCGGAGCAGGTCCTGGATGTCGCGCAGTCGGACGGGTGAGCCATTGAGGAGGTAGTCGCTCTGGCCTGAGCGGGAGAGTCGGCGGGTCACCGCCACTTCGCGGTACGCGATGGGCAGGTCGCCATCGCTGTTGTCGAGGTAGAGCGACACCTCGGTGACGTTGACCGGGCGCCGCGCCGTGGACCCCTGGAAGATGACGTCTTCCATCTTGCCACCGCGCAGCAGCCGTGCCGACTGCTCGCCGAGCACCCAGCGGACCGCGTCGGACACGTTGGACTTGCCGCACCCATTCGGGCCGACGATCGCCGTCACGCCTTGCTCGAAGGTCAGGGTGACCGTGTCGGCGAACGACTTGAAGCCGGAAAGCTCCAGCCGAGACAGCTTCATGCGTGCGTCCTGAGGAGGTGGGGGCGCCGCACGCGGCGCAGGCCGGTCAGCGGTTCGGTCCGTTCGTGCCGGACACAACAAACGAGGGCATGCCGATCTTGCGGCCGGTCTCTTCCGCCTGTTCGCGGGTGGCGTACGGACCCAGGACGACGCGGTGGGCCTCGTCGCTCCGTGCGGGCCCCAGCACGGTTGCCGGCAGGCCCGCGGCGCGCAGCTTGTCGGCAAGCTCGCGGGCCCACGTGGGGTTCTGGGAACTGCTCACCTGCAGGTAGACGGAGGCGCCGCCCTTGCCGCTGTCGGGGTCCACGAGCGCGGTGGTGTCGGCCGTCGCGTCGCTCTCCGCGTCCCGCGCCGGGCGCCACGCGATCGGCAGCCACTCGTCCGCGGCGCCCCCGTCGACCCGACCGGCCTCGCGGAACGTCTCCGACGCCAGGTCAAGCGCCGCGACGTCGGTGCCCCGGCGGACCAGGAGCGCGTTGGGCGAGGCCACCGCGGGCAGGTCCCCGCTCCATCGGGCCGCCACCGCACCGCTGAGCCGTCCGCGGCCGACATCGATGACCCACGCCGAGTCGCCGGTGGCGGGCTGGACCAGGAGCCACTGGCCGAATCGGTCGCCGCGGAGGCTCTTGGCGCGGCCGGGAAGCTCGATAGCCGCCAGGCGCTCACCGCTGAATCGATCGAGCACGATCAGCGCGTCGTCGTCCTGCGCGACGTAGAGCCGGTGGCCCGACGGGGAGAACAATACCGCCTTGGGGCGGCCGGACAGCCGGATCGACTTGGGAGCGTTCTTGCCCTGGGTCGAATACAGAATGACCGCCGTGTCCGTCGCGACCGCCACGAGGTCGCCGTAGAAACTCGGCGTCATGCGATCGGAGGGGAGCGTAGTCGAGACCGGTGCCCGATCGGAGCCGAGCACCTCGAGCACCGGTGCCTGCTCGCCGACACGGGCGACCAGCGCGCCGGTCATCGTGGCGTACACCTGCTGCGGACTGCCCTGCAGCTTGGACCTGAACCGGACGGGCGCGCGGCGCACCATCTGGGTGACGGTGCTGCCAGTATCAATGGCGTAGAGCGCGCCGTCGGGTCCCATCGTCGCCGCGCGGACGTGCTCGAGGTAGGTGCGCACGCGCCGGGTCTCGAGGTCGAGCGTCACGAGATTCCGCTTGGCGTCGAGCGTGAACACCAGCCCGTGCTCGGCGTCCGCGCCGATGACGCGCTCGACCGCCGGCAGCTTGTCCTCCGCCTTCCACGAGGACGGCTCGAGCGAGGGCACCCGGTACAACCGCGCCACGCCGCCGTCGCTCGCGAGCCGGAGCACGGAGGACGGAGCGGGCGCGCGCGTCGACGCCGAAAGCCGTTCGAGGGTCAGCCGTTCGGGCTCGCGGCCGCACCCCAGGGCGAGCAGCAGGAGGCCGGTGGCTGGTATCGATGGATGGAAGGTCACGCTGAGAAGATAATTGGGAGCACGGGGAGGGGTCGAGTGGATGGGTGGGCGGAAGGACGGAACGACGGACGCACCACCCTCCCGCCGGCAATATCCGTCCTTCCGTCGTTCCGTCCGTCGCTAAAACGTCGGCCCGAGGCTGAACGTCCACAGCCCCTTCACGGCTTTGCGCTCCTGGGGGATGGAATAATCGAGCCGCGCGATGGCGAACCCGAACAGGTTCGTCCGGATCGACACGCCCAGGGTCTTGAGCGGCGTGCGGACCCGCACCGCGTTATCGCCGCTTTCGCGATTCCATTTGAGCGTGCTCGCGTCGTCCCAGGCCAACCCGATGTCGTAGAACAGGGCGCCCTCGATCGGGGGAAAGGCGGCCGGCAGGCCGAACGACGGGTTCAGGATGGGGAAGCGCAGCTCGATGCTGCCGATCCCGACCTGCGTCCCCACCAGCCGATCGAGCGCAGCGCACCCGGTCTGGGTGTTGGCGTCGCTGGCGTTGAGGCATTCGTTCCGCCGGTACGACCCCGACGTGTTGCCGCGGATCAGGTCGGTGCTGCCCGCAAAGATCCGGAACTGGTCCGCGTCGCGGCCGATCCGGCCGAAGTAGAGCGCCCGCGTGGCCAGCACGATGGGGCCGATGATCCGATCGTAGCGCCGGTAGTCGGCGGTCACCTGGGAAAAATGCCAGTTGCCAAGGGTCTGGGCGTACTCGAGCCGGTAGCGCCGCCCGTAGAAGGGTCCGACGTATCCGAACAGCGAGTTGTCGAACACCAGCGCCGTCGATGGCTGGAGGTAGTTGACGCCCGGCAGGTTGTCGGTCTCGAGGAAGGGATCCTCGCTCGCGATCCCTGAGTTGGCGAAGTACGGCTCCTTGATCTGCAGCAGCGCGTCGTCGACGTTCGCGAAGCGCATCGACGCCTCGATCCGCTGAAAGCGGCTGAGCGGGTAATAGGATTGCCCGAACACCGACCGCACGACCAGGCGCCGGATGTTGGTGATGAAGGTATTTTCGGGCGCCTGGCCCGGCGCGCCGGTGTTGGCCTCCACCGCGCTCGGCTCGAGGAAATAGTACGGGTCCTGGCTCGCGCCCACCGCCCAGTTGATCCGCTTGCTCAGATTGGCGTACGCCGCCAGGATCTGCGCCTCGCTGATCCGGCCGTTGACGGAGCCGGCGAAAACGAGCTGGTGGTTGCCGAGGATGTCGCTGAGGGAAATGGCGGAGCCGCCGAAGAAGCCGCGCCCGAAGTTGTCCCGGGCGTACCCGATGGACGGCCGCGCGATGTAGTCGGGCGTGAAGCGCACGCGGTAGTCCTTCAGCGTGAACTCGCTCGTGTCCGGCAGGCTGTAGTTGGCCGAGTCGAGCAGCGCGCTGATCGACACCGGTGGGGCGAGCTGGGTGCTGTCGCCGGAGCGGGCGAGATCGCTCGACGAACGGAACCCCCGTTCGGTGCGGTAGATCGAGCCGCCCTCACCCACCTGCGATCGTACCTCCTCGCGCACCTGGAGGGACCGGGCCGTGTCGAGCGGCGGCGTGCTCACGCGGGCGAGCATGCCGACGCTGTCCACGGCCGGCTGCTGGTACGGCTCGCGCTTGAGGGCGCGTGGATTGGTGATGGTGTACACGTCGTACTTCTGATCTTCGTAGTACACGAAGGCGAGCCGGTCCGCCTCCCGGGCCCAGGACAGCACGGGCGAGAGCGGCGTGATCCCCTGGACGCCGGTGTAGAAGTCGGTCAGCTGGTAGATCTGCCCGTCTCCCAGGTCGTACAGGAAGATGTCGCTGACGCCACTCCGGTCCGAGACGAACGCGATCGAGCGGCCGTCGGGCGCCCACTGCGGGCTCACGTTCTTGCCCTGGTCCATCCGGCCGAGGGTCTTGACGGTGCCGGTCGCCACATCGTACAGGGCGATCCGGAAATTGCTGAACGCGAGCGTCTTGAAATCGGTCTCGGGACCGCGGTCCGATACGAAGGCGATGGTCCGGCCATCGGGCGACCAGACCGGATGCAGATCGCCGTACCTGTCGGATGTGAGCCGGCGGAGATCCGAGCCGTCCCGGTCGATCGTGTACAGATCGCTGATGCCGCCGTCATACCCGGTAAAGACCAGCTGCGTGCCGTCCGGGCTCCAGGACGGCGTGGTGACCCCGCTCAGCTTGAGCTGAATCCGTTCCACCTGCTTGTTCCGCGCGACGTCTACGACGACGATGTCGTCGCGCGGCCCGCGCTTGGCCGCGAACGCGAGGAACTTCCCATCCGGGGACCAGTTGGCCTGCGAGTTGATGAACCGGTACGTCTCGTAGTTGCTGCTCACCCCCGACTTGAGGATCCGCCGCTTGACCTTCCCGGTCACGCCGTTGGCCAGGTAGAGGTCGACGAAGTAGAAGTCCTTCTCGCTGAAGTAGACCACCTGCGAACCGTCCGGTGACAACGCCGGGGCCAGGTGCAGCGTCCCGTCCGAGCGCTTTTCGGTGAGCAGCTCGTCGGCCACCGCCCTCGCCTTGGCCCGCGCGCCGATCTCGGGCAGGTAGCGCTTCTGGACCGCGTCCCGCCACTGCGCCGAGAGCTGCTCGAGGCTCAGGCCGATCGTCCGCCGGAAGGCCGGCTCGATTCCGCCCGACAGCGTCGCTTTCAGGATGGCGCCGACCGCCTCGTCGCCCCAGCGTTCGCCGATGTAGGACCAGAGCGCGTGGCCGAAGCGGTAGGGAAAGTATTCGTAGGGGTCGGCCGTCATCTGCTCGATCGTGGGCAGCTTGCCCTCGAGCGAGGCATCGCGGAGCCACATCGCCGTCTCGGCGTTGATCGGACCGAGCGAGAGGTACTCCGCCATGCCCTCCGCGAACCAGAGCGGTGGCGCGATGGCGATCAGCGTGTTGAGCCCGGCGCCCGCCCGCCCGCGCGACCAGACGTCGTACTGGAACTGGTGCGCCATCTCGTGGATCAGGACGTGCTCGAAGTCGCTGTAGGCGCCCGTGAACGGCATGACCGCCCGGTTGCGAGCGAAGTCGGTGACGCCGCCGGTGCCCTCGCCGCCCACCTCGGTCGCGTTGGTCTGCAGGAAGTCGGAATGCGAGGCGTAGAGGATGATGGGCTTCCGCTCCCGGAAGTCGTGGTTGAGCACCTTCGAGAGCCGAGCGTAGTCGCGCTCCGCCATCCGGGCGGCATCGAGCGCGGCCGTCCGTTCGCGGTCGTAGTAGTAGACGTCGAAGTGCTCGGTCTGGATGATCTTGAAATCGAAGTCGGTGTACTGGACCTTGTTCCGGCCGAAATACTGGGCGGAAAGCAGGGCGGGCGCGCTCAGCAGCAGGGCGAGCAGTGCCGGTGCGGTGCGTCGAAACATGGCGACCTCAGCCTAAGTGGAGCTGATTAAGAGCTCCGGTGCGTCGTTCCAGAGGCGCTCGAGCTGGTAGAACGAGCGAGTCTCGGGATGGAACAGGTGGACCACGAAATCCACGAAGTCTAGCAGCACCCATCGGCCGCCCGGCAACCCTTCCACATGATGCGTGTGGTGGCCTTTCCGGTCGAGCTTCTCCATGACGGATTCAGCGATGCCGCGGACATGGGCGTCCGAGGTTCCGGACGCTATGACGAAAAAATCGGTGGCGTCGGTCAGTCCCCGCAAGTCGAGTACCACCAATTGGCTGCCCTTCAGATCCGTGATGGCGTCCAGCACCAGGCGAAGCGCCTCGGGAATGCGGGCCATCATCGGCCGTTCCTTCTCTCCATGTCGATCGATCC
>JACCSZ010000441.1 GCA_013812695.1 Gemmatimonadales bacterium
AGCGGCACGCCGCGTTCCCGGTCTGTCCCACCCTGATGGTGAGGCGAGCGCCTCCGCGAGAGTGCGGTGCCGGAGCATCCGCAGTACGCGATGTGGAAGGCGCGCTACGACGCCGAGCAAGCTCGTGCTCGGGAGCGGGCGTCATGGCGCGTCCAGCGCGACGCGGACCAGGAAGGGTGGCGGGAGGCGTGGCGGAGCTACCAGGCCCATTGGCGGGTGGGGCTGACCCGCACGCCATCGCCGCGGTGGTGGCAACTGCGGGCGTGGTGGCGGCTGTTTCGGCGGTCGTGGCATCCCCGCTAGGGCCACTGGCGAAGGCAGTTCGCGCTCCAGGACCTCTCCATCATCGCGACGTTGTCTTCAGAAGATCGGAGCTGGGTAAGCCGCGCACGACCCTTGCGGCATGACGGGCAGGATCACCGACCCCATCATCAGATCGCGCAGCCGCACGAACGCCAGGTGACGCATGTCCATGCGCCGGACCCCGGGTCTGCTCCTTCTCCTCGCCTGTGGTGTCGCACCCACGCGGCTTCCTGCCCAAGCCGCGACAGGCACCGTGGCGGCGCTGAGTCCCGCCATGCCGGGCACCTTGCGCTTCCAGCACCGCAAGAAGTTGGTGGCGATCTACGACACCGTGGCCGATTCGACCCACCTCGCCGTCGTGACGCACAAGGGGAAGTACTTCCTCACCATCCAGCGGCCCCGCCTAACCTGGACGGTGAGCTACCCAGGACGCCGTCCGGACACCCTGCCGCCGGCGGAGATCGTGCTGGAATTCCGGACTCAAGCGCCCCAGGTACCACGCGATAGTCACCTCCTGATCGTGTCCGCGTCGGGGGAGCGCCTCGAAGCCGCCAGTGTGGGCGCCGCCTTCAGCGATCCGGGAATGCAGACCTGGAGCGCGCGGGAAAAGAGCAAGCTGGCCTCCGCCCGGTCCTGATCATCAGTCAGGATGTCTTCAACGCCCGGTCCGGGACCGTGATTGCGGTCGCGTTGACCAGCCAGCCGCAACGGGCAGGGTTCCCGTTGACGCTGAAGCTGACGGAAGCCAAGCTCCCCAAGCAATCCTGGGCGAAGATCAGCCAGATCCGGACACTCACCGTCGAACGCATCGGCAAGAGGCTGGGCCGGGCATCCGCGGAGGAGCTGGCCCAAATGGTCGAAGGCCTGAATGAGCTTGTTGGGGCCTGACGTCCTGCTCAGTTCCGATACGGATTTCCCCGTCCGTCGGGCGTAGCCGGAGTATCCAACTTCGCGGACGGCAATGCCCGCTTCCGCGTATCCCTCCGTGCCACCTCCCCCATCACAGCCAGCACCGCCCGCTCCTTGGCCTTCGCCTCCACGTCCACAGTTACCGTCATCCCGAGCCACTCGGCTGGCACGTCCGCCGGATTCACGTAGTCCGCGTGCGCCCGCGGATCCCCGCCACCCCAGCCCTCCCGCGGCGACGAGAGGTGAAAGTACGGCTCCCGCCGGCCCCACGTCGCGGCGGCCCGATCGGTCGCCTCCGCGACCGAGAGCCCGTCCGGCTTGCAGCGATGATGGTGCGCGTCATATACCAGCGGTAGCCCCATCCGCTCGCACAGTGGCAGCAGGTCGTTCGGCGCGTACATCCGGTCGTCGTTCTCCAGCGCCAGCCGACTCCGGGCGCGCGCGCTCAGCCGCTCCACCGCCCGCTCGAGCCGGGCCAGCGCCGCGGGCATGCCGCCCGCGCCACCGCCGCCGTGCAGCACGATCACGTCCGCGCCGACCAGCTCGGCAACGTCCGCCTGGAACTCGACTTCCTGGATCGAGCTCTCCACCACCGCCTCGCGCTCCGAGTTGAGCACCACGAACTGGTCCGGATGAAAGCTCAGCCGCACGTCGGCCGCGCGCGCGAGGGTGCCGGCCTCGAGAAACGCCCGCCGGGTGGTACCCGTGCGGTCGAGGTGATCCAGCGTGTACCCGCTGACGGGATGCGTGCCGAGCGGAAGAATCTGACTGTTGATGCGGAACGCGCCGATGCCGAGCGCCCGGCACTGCCGGATCGACGCGGCCACCGCCGCCGCGTTGTCCGCGGCGATCGCCGCCAGGTAGTCACGCCCTGCGTCCGGCGTCGCCACGTAGCGATGGGTGGCCGCCCGGAACTTGATCGGCGCGTCGAGGAACTGACAGCAGAGCCCCCAGCGGATCACAGCAGGCGCACGATCCAGTCGCCCAGGAAGTAGCCGAGGATGGCGACACCCAGGCCCACGAGGAACATGTCCATTCCGCTCCGGATCACGCCGCGCCCGGTGAAGAAGCTCCGCGCCGCACCGACCCCGAAGTGCGACAGCATCGCGAGCGCGAACGAGGTCCAGATCGCCACCGGACCGGTGTCGACCAGCAGCGGCGCCACCGGGATGAGCGCGCCCAGCAATGTCGCCGTTCCGGTCACCCACGCTTCCCGCATCGGCGTGCTGGTGGCCTCGCCGATCTTGAGCTCCTCGCGCACCTGCTCCGAGAGCGCCCGCGCCGGGTCCAGCATGATCTGCGCAGCCAGCGCCCGCGCCTGACCCTCCGGAATGCCCTTGGTCTGGTAGACGAGGCTCAGCTCCTCCTCCTCCAGCTCCGGCATCAGCCGGATCTCCTCCTTCTCCATGGCGATCTCGTGCTCGAACACCTCGCGCTCGCTCTTGGCCGCGAGGTAGCCGGACGAGCCCATCGAGAGCGCGTCCGCCGCCGCCCCCGCCAGCCCGGCCACCACCACCGCGTGGCTGGCCATCTGGAGGTCGCCCTGCGCGCCGATCATCCCGGCGACGAGGCCGAAGTTGGCGGTGAGCCCGTCGTTGAACCCGTAGACGACGTTTCGGAGGAAGCCGCCGGCGCCGGTCTTGTGCCACGGCTCTCCCGTCGTGCCGCTCATTGCCGCCAGCGTCTCGGCGTGCTCCTTCGATTCCTTCGCCAGCGTGAGCGCCGTCGGCCCCACCACCCCGTTCGGCGACTCCCGGTAGAGGCTCAAGTACCCTTTGACCTCGCGTCCTTCCTCCTGCAGCAGCATCGGGAGCAGGATGCCGGCGCCCACCCGCCGGGCCACCCACGCGCGGAGCCTGGCACCCCTGGACGGGGGCGGCGGCTCCACCTGGTGTCCGTTCTCCGCCAGCAGCTTGCGCCACATCTCGACGTGGCGATCCTCGACCTGGGCCAGCTTCCGGTAGAGGTCGGCCTTGCCCACGTCGTGCTCAGCCTGCGCCAGCTCGCGGTAGAGAAACGCGGCGTCCGCCTCGTCCTCGAGGTGATGGAGCCAGATGTCGACGGAAACGGGTGCGTGGGTCATGCTCCAAAGTAAGCGGACGCGATCCCACTGCGACCTTTGCCGCCGACAGTGCATCTTTCAGGAGCTATGACCCGGACGCTCCTCATGTATCCATATACGGTCGCCGACGCCGAAGCCGTGGTCGCCCGGGCACGGGCTGGGGATGAGGCCGCCCTCGAGGAGCTCTATCGAGCCTTCGAGACGCCGGTCTACAGCCTGGCCCGCCGCATCTGCCGCACCACCGAGGACGCCGAAGACGTGCTGCAGGAGACCTTCTTCGAGGTCTGCCGCAGCATCGGGCGCTACCGCGAGGAGGGCAGCCTCTGGGGGTGGGTGCGGACCATCGCGTCCAGCAAGGCGTTGATGCGGCTCCGGCGCAACAAATACCGCGACACCGACGAGCTCCACGACGATATCGTGACGGGGAACCGCCGGGAGGACACCGCGCTCCGCATGGACCTCGAGGCGGCGCTGGAGCGGCTGTCCGAGACGGCCCGGGCGGTGGTGTGGCTCCACGACGTCGAAGGCTATACCCACGATGAGATCGCCGGCATGATGGGCAAGACCGCCAGTTTCTCGAAGTCGCAGCTCGCCCGCGCGCACCAGCGACTCCGGCGCTGGCTGGGCGAGGAGGTGGAGGCATGACCCACCTGTCCATGCAGGCGCTGGTGAGCCTGCGCGAGGCCGGACTCGAGCCGGGCGACACGACCGCGCGCCGGCACCTGGAGTCCTGCGCGGTCTGCCGGGAGGAGCTCGACCGGCTGCACCAGCGGGTGGCCCGCCTCAAGTCGCTGCCCGCGCTTCGCCCCACCCGCGACCGCTGGCCGCAGACCGTCATCCGGGTCCGGGCGGAACGCCGGAAGCGCCGGCTCCGGACCGGCGGGCTCATCGGTCTCGCCGCGGCGGCATCGATCGCCCTGGGCCTGTTCGCGGGCGGCGGTGCCGGCGGCGGGCCGATCGGCGGGCAGGCGATCAATCAGGCGATCGTCCGCTCCCAGGCGCTTGAGAGCGCCCTGACGCAGTACCATCCCGAGGACCGCGTCCTCGACGGCCGCACCGCGGGCATCGCCGAGGAGCTCGAGGACCGGATCGCGCGGGTGGACCGGGAGCTGGAGATGGCGGAGCTGCTCGAGCGCCAGTCGCGCGACGAGCAGCTCCTCAGGCTCTGGCGCGAGCGCGTCGGACTGCTCGACGCGCTGGTCGACGTCCACGTCACCCGCGCCAGCAACGTGGGGCTCTGAGCCCCGAGGAGTCGAGATGCGCTTTCCCCTGGTGCTTGCCGTCGCCCTGACCGCCGCGGGCCTGCCCGTCGCCGCCGCAGGTCCGCTCGACGCCCAGGAGGGCGGGGACTCCGCCCGGCCCGAGCGCCCGGGCAGGCCCGACCGCCGGATGGACGAGCCCGACCGGATCATGCGGATCGTGATGAATCGCCGAGCCCGCCTCGGCATCAAGGTCAACCTGCAGGCACGCGGCACCGATTCCCTCGGCGCCTACGTCGAGTCGGTGTCGCCCAACGGGCCGGCCGCCAAGGCCGGGATCCGGTCGGGCGACCTGATCACCAAGGTCGACGGGAAGTCGGTCATGGCCGGTGGGCGGGCCGAGGCGGACGCGGACGAGCGGCAGTCGCTCCCGGGCCTCCGGCTCATCGAGCTCGCGGCTCGTCTGGAGCCCGCGGACACGGTGTCGGTCGAGTTTCTCCGCGGCCGGGACCGGCGGACCGTGTCGGTCGTGACCGAGGACGAGCCCGATGCCCTCGCGGACGGTGCGGTCCGGCGGATGCCCTTCGCCATGCGCTTCCGCCCGGGGGAGATGTCCCATCGGCCCATGCGCGCCGGCGATTTCATGGACTTGGGCCCCGGGGAGCGGTTCGAATTCCTGGCCGGGTCCCCCCTGGGCGACCTCGAGCTGGCACCCCTCAACCCCGATCTGGGCCAGTACTTCGGCGCGACCGCCGGGGTGCTTGTCATTCGGGCGCCCAAGGAGGGCCCGCTCGGGCTCAAGGGCGGCGACGTGGTCCAGGCCGTGGACGGCCGAAAGCCGTCCGGGCCGGCGCACCTGATGCGCATCTTGCGGAGTTACGATCGGGGAGAAACCTTCAAGCTGGACATCCTGCGGAACCGGAAGCGGGAGACGGTGGCCGCCCGTCTCGGTGAGCGCGATCGCTAGGTGTGCGCCGTCTCACAGATGTCCGCGCCGATTGGCGATATACGTTCGGCTCACCCTTTGGAGGGTAATATGAACTTCCTGTGGACCTTGATCATTGGGTTGGTCGTCGGGGCGATCGCAAAGCTGCTGATGCCCGGGAAGGATCCGGGCGGCTTCATCGTGACGATGCTGATCGGCGTGGCGGGAGCCCTGCTGGCGGGGTTCCTGGGTCGGGCGTTGGGCTGGTACGATAATCCGGGCTCGGGTCCCGGGATCATCGCCTCGGTCATCGGCGCCATGCTGCTGCTGTTGCTCTACCGGTTGTTCCTGGGACGGCGGGGAACGGCGGTTCCGTAATCGAGAGTCACCCTGAGCGCAGCGAAGGGGGCATGCTTTCAGG
>JACCSZ010000444.1 GCA_013812695.1 Gemmatimonadales bacterium
GGCGATCACCGTCAAGCGGTTCGCCCGGTTCCAGGTCGGAGCGGCCTGACATGGCCCTCGCCTACACCCGCGCCTTGCTCAAGATTTCGGGCGAGGCGCTGGGCGGCGAGAAGGGCTCGGGACTCGACTTCCACGTCGTCGAGGCGTTCGCGGAAGAGATCAAGGCGGTCCACGCGCTGGGCGTGCATCTGGCGCTCGTGGTGGGCGGCGGCAACATCATCCGCGGCGCCACCGCCAGCCGCGAGGGGCTGGACCGGGTGTCGGCCGATTACATGGGCATGCTGGCGACAGTCATCAACGCCCTGGCGCTGCAGGACGTGCTCGAGAAGATCGGCGTCGACACCCGGGTAATGACGGCCATCCGCATGGAGTCGCTGGCGGAGCCGTACATCCGGCGGCGGGCCATCCGGCATCTGGAGAAGGGCCGGCTCATCCTCTTCGCGGCCGGCACGGGCAACCCGTTCTTCTCCACGGACACCGCCGGCGTGCTCCGGGCCCTCGAGCTGGAGGCGCAGGTGATCCTCAAGGCCACCAACGTGGACGGCATCTTCACCGGCGATCCGCGCACCGATCCGTCGGCCAAGCTGATTCGCGAGCTCACCTACCGGGAGGCCATCGTCAAGAATTACGCGGTCATGGACGCCAACGCGTTCGGACTCTGCAAGGCCAACCAACTTCCCATCGTCGTCTTCAACATCAAACAGCCCGGCGCCATCAGGCGCGTGCTCGAAGGCGACCCGGAGATCGGGACTATCGTCCGATGAGCGCCATTCCCGAACTGACCAAGCACGCGCGCGAGCTGATGCTGAAAGCCGTCGAGAGCACCAAGCGGGAGTTCAGCGGGATCCGGAGCGGCAAGGCGAGCACGGCCTTGCTGGATCTGGTCCGGGTCGAGGCCTACGGGAACGCGATGCCGCTCAACCAGGTGGCGATGGTGGCGGCCCCCGAGGCGCGGCTCCTGACGGTCCAGCCGTTCGACAAGTCGCTCACCCAGGCCATCGAGAAGGCCATCCGCGACGCGGATCTGGGCCTCAATCCCGCCACGCAGGGCAACCTGATCCGGGTCCCGCTGCCGGCCCTCTCGGAAGAGCGGCGAAAGGAACTGGTCAAGGTCGTGCACAAGCTGGCCGAGGAAGGCCGGATCGCGGTGCGTCACGCACGCACCGATTCGATGTCGCGCGTCAAGAAGCTCGAGAAGGTGCCCGAGGACGACAAGACGCGGGCCGAGAAGGACATTCAGAAGCTGACCGACGAGCACATCAAGCAGATCGACGTCCTGATCCACGCCAAAGAAGCCGAGATCATGGAAGTCTGACGGGATGAGCGACGATCTCCTTCGGCGGCTGAAGGTGCACGGGTCCGTCCCGGCACACATCGCGATCATCATGGACGGCAACGGGCGGTGGGCCAAGGGCCGGGCCTTGCCGCGCCCGCTCGGCCATCACGCCGGGATGCGGGCTGTCCGCGAGGTGATCCAGGGCTGCCTGGACGCCGAGGTGGGCGTGCTCACGCTGTTCGCGTTCAGTCAGGAGAACTGGCAGCGGCCGGCCGTCGAGATCGATGCGCTCATGAGCCTGCTCGAGGAGTACATCGCGCGGGAGCTCGACAACCTCCGCTCGAAGCGGGTCACGGTGTGCGTCCTCGGTGACCTGGGGCGCCTGGCACCTGGCGCCCGGCAGGCGGTCGACCGGATCATGGCCGATACCGCGGGCGGGTCGGACCTGGCGCTCAACCTGTGCATCTCGTACAGCTCGCGGGCGGAGATCGCGCGCGCCGCTCGGCAGCTCGCCGAGGACGCGGTGGCGGGCCGGCTCGTGCCCGCGGAGATCGACGAGGACGCGGTGGCCCGGCGCCTGTACACCGCGCCTTGGCCGGACCCCGACCTCCTGATCCGGACGTCCGGCGAGCAGCGGATCTCGAATTTCCTGCTCTGGCAGCTCGCCTACGCGGAGCTGTACGTCACGCCGATGCTCTGGCCCGACTTCACCCGGCGTGACCTGTTCGAAGCCATCCTCGAGTTTCAGCGCCGCGAACGCCGGTTCGGACGCGTCTCGGTCTGATGGATGCCCGGGGGCAGGCCGCCGACAGCAACCTGGTCCGGCGCGTCGGGTTCGCCGTTGTCGCAATCCCGGTGGCACTGCTCATCGTCTGGTACGGCGGGCTGCCGCTCGTGCTCCTCCTGGCCGTCGCCGCCGCGCTCGCCACCCGCGAGCTGTTCGCCTTGGCCGAGCGGCAGCAGATCCGGCCGGCGCGCGTCATCGGGCTCGCGAGCGCGGCCACCCTCGCGCCACTCGCCTATGCCACGATCGCCGCCCCGGACGTGCGGGCCGTGGTCGAGGTGGCCTGGCCGTACGCCGCCGCGCTGTGGCTGCTTGCCGTGCTGACCTGGGGGCTGGTGGCGCGAGCCCCGGCGGAGCGGCCCCTGGCGGCGGTCGCCATCACGGTGCTCGCGGCCGCCTACACCGGCGCGCTGCCCGCCTTCGTGCTGGACATGCGTCACCACGGGCACGGGCTCCGGAGCTGGGCCGGCGCGTGGCTGGTGTTCTACCCGCTGGTCGTGACCTGGGTCTGCGACACCGCCGCCATGATCGGAGGCCGGACCATCGGTGGGCGCAAGCTGGCCCCGAGCGTGAGCCCCGGGAAGACCCGCTCGGGCAGCGTGGCCGGCGTGATCGGCGCGCTGCTGGTGGCGCCGCTGTTCGCGTGGCTGGTCTTCCCGCGCGCCGGCATTCACGTGCCGCTCTGGCAGCTCGTGGCGATCGCGGCGGTGCTCGGCGTCGTCGGGCAGGTGGGCGATCTGGCCGAGTCGCTCTTCAAGCGCGAGGCGGGCGTCAAGGATTCGAGCCGCCTCATTCCGGGGCACGGGGGTGTGCTCGACCGTCTGGACTCGCTGTACTTCGTCGTTCCCGCGGCGGCGGCCATGTACCGGCTGTTCGGGATCACCTGATGAGCGTGCCGGTGAAGGCCCGCGTATCCACGGGCCTCCCCACCGCGCCCCGCGGCGTGGCCGTTCTCGGCTCGACCGGCTCCATCGGCCGGAGCACCCTGGCGGTGCTTGGTCGCCACCGCGAGCACTTTCGTCTGGTCGCGCTCACCGCGGGACGGAATCTGGAAGAGTTCGACGCGCAGGTGGCCGAGTGGCGTCCGGCGTACGCAGGCCTCGCGGCCAACCTGGACGGCACCCGCTACCCCACGGGGCCCGATGTCCTGCTCGAGGCCGCGACGCACCCCGACGTGGACGTGGTGGTCAACGCCGTCGTCGGGGCGGCCGGGCTCGACGCCACGGTGGCGGCGCTCCGAGCCGGAAAGCGCGTCGCACTCGCCAACAAGGAGACGCTCGTGATGGCGGGCGACCTCGTCGCCCAGGCGGCGTGCGCCGGGGGTGGCGAGCTCGTGCCCGTCGACTCGGAACACAGCGCGGTGCTGCAATGCCTGTCCGGGCGGGATGCCGGCCTGGCGCGGCTGATCCTCACCTGTTCCGGTGGCCCGTTCCGCGAGTGGGACACCGAGCGGGTGCGGAACGCCACGGTCGAAGAGGCGCTCCGCCACCCGACCTGGCGCATGGGGAGCAAGATCACGGTGGACAGCGCCACCCTGGCCAACAAAGCGCTCGAACTGATCGAGGCGCACCACCTGTTCGGCTTGTCCTATGACGCACTCGAAGTGGTGGTGCATCCGCAGAGCATCATCCACGCGTTCGTCGAGTTCTGCGACGGCAGTGTGATCGCCCAGCTCGGCTTTCCGTCGATGGAGCTGCCGATCCTGTACGCGTTGACGCATCCGCTCCGGCTGCCCGACGCCGGCGTCCGGCGCTTCGATCCGGTCGTGGCAGGACCGCTGACCTTCGAGCCGGTCCGGACCGACGTCTTCCGCGCGCTCGGCGCGGGCATCGCGGCGGGGCGCGCGGGCGGAATTTCGCCGGCCGTCTTCAACGCGGCCAACGAGACCGCGGTCGCGGCCTTCCTCGGCGGACTGCTGCCGTTCGGCCGCATCAGCGAGATCATCGAGCGGGTGCTCGACGACCATACTCCGGCCGCCGCCGCCGCGCTTCCCGCGGTCCGCGAAGCCGACCGCTGGGCGCGCGAGCGCGCCGGCGAATACGTACGCCGTTCATGAGGCCATCGTGCTGACGACCGTGCTGTCGCTGATCGTGGTGCTGGGCGTGCTGGTGTTCGTTCACGAGGCCGGGCACTTCGTGGCCGCCAAGTGGGCCGGGATCTACGTCCACCGCTTCTCACTCGGCCTCGGTGGGCCGATCCGCTGGCTCACCTTCCGGCGCGGCGAGACCGAGTATTCGATTTCGTGGCTTCCGCTGGGCGGATACGTGAAAATGGCGAGCCGCGAAGAGGATCTTGGCAGTACCGCGCTCGAGGGCGGCCGACCGGCCCACCAGGTCCCGCCCGACCGCGTGTTCGAGGCCAAGCCGGTGTGGAAGCGGATGATCGTCATCCTGGCCGGCGTCACGATGAACGCGCTGTTCGCCTGGGTGGTGTTCACGTTCCTCGCGGCCAAGAACGGACGGCAGATCGACCCGGTCACCACGGTGGGCCGGGTGGTCGAGGAGCTGCTCCCGCCCGAAGCCGAGGCGTTCAAGCGCATCGCTCCGGGCACCCGCATCGCGCGCGTCAACGGCCAGGCGGTGACCTCGTGGGACCAGATCGCCCAGGGGATCGCGAACACCCCCGATCCCGAGATCGTGCTGGAGCTGGCCGACGGATCCGAGGTCCGGGCGGCCATCCACCAGGACGCGCTCGAGCAACGGCTCAAGGCGTCGCAGGCGCTGCAACCCTTCCGGGCACCGGTGGTCGGCCAGGTCGTGCCCGGTCGGCCCGCGGCGCGGGCCGGCATTCGGCCGGGCGACACGATCACCGCCGTGGCGGGCCGGCCGGTCACCCAGTGGTACGACCTGCTCGAGCTGCTCCGGCGCCGCGGCGCGGAGCCGATCGCGGTCGAGGTGGCCAGGGGCGGTCAGCGAGTGAGCTACGAGATCAGTCCGTACGTCGACTCCATTACCGGCCCGGACGGCAAGCCGCAGGCGATCGGCCGCATCGGCGTGGCCATGGGCGGCGATTTCCGCTCCGAGCCGCTGAGCCCGGGCGCCGCGGTGGTCGAAGGTTGGCACGCCACCGTCGGCGCGTCGACCCAGATCGTGCGCACCGTCCGCGGCCTGTTCACCGGGCGGATCTCGCAGCGCGAGGTCGGCGGGCCGATCCTGATCGGCCAGCTGGCCGGTGAGAGCGCGCGCATGGGGCTCGATACCTTTCTGGCCTTCATGGCGCTCATCTCGATCAATCTGGCCGTGCTGAACCTCCTCCCAGTGCCGGTGCTGGACGGCGGCCAATTCCTGTTCCTGCTGGCCGAGGCGGTGGTCCGGCGTCCGCTTCCGCTCAAGCTTCGGGAGCGGCTCACGATGGTGGGGCTGGTGCTGATCGTGTTGCTGATGGGGTTGGCGTTCTCGAACGACATCCGCCGGCTGATCGGCGCGTGACCCCCTCGCGCCCTTGTCCCCAACCCCGACCGGGGTTATGGTACCGTGCTACAACCGATTACTACGCCAACGATTAGAGGTATAAGGGCGCATGAGCTTCGACAAGCAGGCGGTCACGGCCAAACACCAGGCGCACGCGACCGACACCGGGTCGACCAAGTTGCAGGTGGCGCTGCTCACCGAGCGCATCAACTCCCTCACCGAGCATTTCCGCACCCACTCCAAGGATCACCACGGACGGCGCGGCCTCCTCAAGATGGTGGGAACCCGCCGCCGGCTGCTGACCTACCTGAAGCGGAGCGACCTCCAGACGTACCGGGCGCTCATCGAGCAGCTCGGACTCCGTCACTAAATTGCCCGAACCTGTCGAGGGCGTCCTGATGATGACATCGGGACGCCCTCTCTGTATTGATGTGTCCTGAGCTGCAAAGAAACCCGAGACCACAGAGAGAAGGTTGTGATCGTGCAACGGATCGAGACCCAGTTCGCCGGACGTCCCTTCGTGCTGGAGACCGGACGCCTGGCGAAGCAGGCCGCCGGCGCGGCCGCCCTCCGCTTCGGCGACACCATGGTGCTGGCGGCCGTCACCGTATCTCCCAACATCTCCACCCTGCCGTTCTTCCCCCTGACCGTCGAGTACCGCGAGAAGACCTACGCCGCCGGCAAGATCCCGGGCGGGTTCCTCAAGCGCGAAGGCCGGCCGTCGGATGACGAAATCCTCGCGGCGCGCCTGATCGACCGCTCGATCCGGCCGCTGTTTCCGGAAGGGTTCAAGAACGAGGTGCAGGTCTTCGTGACCGTGATGTCCGCCGATCAGGAGAACGACGCCGACATTCTGGGCGTGGTGGCCGCGTCCGCGGCGCTCAGCCTCTCCACGGTGCCGTGGAACGGACCGCTGGCCGCGGTGCGGGTGGCGCGCGTCGAGGGCAACTGGATCCTGAATCCGACGTTTCAGCAGCTCGAGTTTTCGACGCTCGACCTGATCGTCAGCGGCTCGGCGGACTCGGTGGTCATGGTCGAGGGGGGCTC
>JACCSZ010000037.1 GCA_013812695.1 Gemmatimonadales bacterium
GGCATGCCCCATTCGCTGCGCTCAGGGTGACTCCCGACAGACCAGAGGATCACGCCTTCAGCCGTTTCCACCCAGTCCCGCCCGCAGCATGACGACGCCCACCGCCAGCATCCACGCCGCGTTCAAATGGAAGATTGGCCGGTAGCGCTCCAGCTCGTCCGGCGTCGCCATCGTCACCGCGATCGCGGCGAGCCCGAGCGCCGCCGCGCCCCAAGCGAGCCACGAAGGAAGGATGCCGCCGTAGAGGAGTCCGCCGGCCAGCATCACCTGGCCCACGCCGAAGAACACCCGGCTGAACCGCACGAGACAGGTGGCGTAATGGGTGGAGACGCGAAGGCTCGCGATGAATCGCTGCGCCTCGTCTTCAACCCGGCCATCGAGGTCGAGCGCGCCCCACGCGCCCATGTGATCGTAGAAGGCGGCGCCGAGGGCCCCGACAGCGATCCCGCGGCCAGCACCGCCAGCCCGGGCCAGATGAGGGTACGCGCGTCGGCCTCCTCGACCGCGCCGGCGAGCGCGACAGCGGCCATGACCGTGGCGAGGTATCCGAAAATGTTAAGCCTGAACAGCCAGATCCACGGCCGATAAGCGGCGCGGATGGCGCGGAAATCCTGAGGCTCGAAGAACGCACCGGGCCGCGCCGGGAGCAGGCGCCAGCCCAGCCAGAGCATACCGGCGGCAGCGATGAACAGCCAGCCGGAGACGTGAGCGGCGAACTCATTCATGGCTGTCACCCTGAGCGACGGGTCGACGGCGCTGCGCGCGACGGGCTACTCCGCCCGACTCTCCTCGTACACCGGCCGAATCACCGGGATGATCGGCTCATCCGGATACCCGACCACGGCCAGCACGATCCGGTGATGGATCGGATCGACCTCCAACACCTTGAGATCGAGCGGCTGGCCTTCCTTCACGGCGTCGCCCGGGTTCTCGATGTTGGCCACACCGAGCTGCGACATCGGCACGAAGCCCTCGATGTCGTTGCCGAGGTCCACCACGACCCCCTTGTCCATCAGGCGGACGGCGCGACCGCGGAGCTCGAGGCCAATGGGATAGATCTCCCCGATCCGGAGCCAGGGATCCTCCTCGGCCTGCTTCAGTCCGAGCGAAATCCGCTTATTCTCGGCGTCGATGTTGAGGATCAGCACGTCGACCCCGTCGCCCTTCTTCACGACCTCCGAGGGGTGCTGTACCCGCTTGGTCCAGGACATGTCGGAGATATGGATCAACCCGTCGATGCCCGGCTCGATCTCGACGAAGGCCCCGAAGCTCGTGAGGTTTCGCACCTTGCCCTGAATTCGCGTGCCGACCGGATACTTGAGCGGCAGGACCATCCAAGGATCCTGCTCGGTCTGCTTCATGCCGAGCGAGATCTTCTCCTCCGCCTCGTCCACCTTGAGCACCACGGCCTCGATGGTCTCGCCGATGCTGACGATCTTCGACGGGTGCCGGACGTTCCGGGTCCAGCTCATCTCGGAGATATGGACCAGGCCCTCGATGCCGGGCTCGATCTCGACGAACGCCCCATAATTGGTGATCGAGACGACCTTGCCCTGCACCCTCGTGCCGACCGGATACTTGGCGGCCACGTTCTGCCACGGGTACGACTGCAGCTGCTTCATGCCGAGGCTGATGCGCTCGCGCTGCCAGTCGATGTCGAGGATCTTGACCTCGACTTCCTTACCGATGGCCACCATCTCGGTCGGGTGCGACACCCGCCCGTAGGACATGTCGGTGATGTGCAGCAGGCCGTCCACGCCACCCAGGTCGATGAACGCCCCGAAGTCGGTGATGTTCTTGACCACGCCCTTCCGCACCTGGCCGACGGCCAGCTCCTTCATGAGATGCTCGCGCTTGTGGGCGCGCTCGTTCTCCAGGATGACCCGGCGGCTGACGACGATGTTGCGCCGCCGCTTGTTGAGCTTGATGATCTTGAAGTCGTAGGTCTGTCCGAGCAGCTCGTCGATGTTCGGCACTCGACGGAGCGCGATCTGGCTGCCGGGCAGGAAGGCGTCGACGCCCATCAGGTTCACGACCACCCCGCCCTTGATCTTCTTGACGAGCGTGCCCTCGACCGGCTCATCGCTCTCGTGCGCCATGCGGATCTTCTCCCACACCCGCATGAAGTCGGCCTTCTTCTTCGACAGGACGACCGCGCCCTCCTGGTCCTCGAGGTGCTCGAGGAACACCTCGACCTCGTCGCCTTCCTTGAGCGACTGGGGGTCCTTGAACTCGTCGAGGGGGACGGAACCTTCCGACTTGAATCCGACGTCGAGGATGACGGCGTTGTCGGTGACGCGAAGGACCTTCGACTTGACGATCTCA
Source organism: Gemmatimonadales bacterium (assembly GCA_013812695.1). Classification (GTDB taxonomy): domain Bacteria; phylum Gemmatimonadota; class Gemmatimonadetes; order Gemmatimonadales; family GWC2-71-9; genus CAVVWJ01. The sequence goes on from JACCSZ010000037.1 coordinate 2,326, forward strand.
CCCTCGACGATCTGCGCCATGGTGCCCTCGTACATCGAGAGCATCTGCTCGTAGTCTTCGTCGGAGTACTCTTCGTCGTAGAGGTCCTGCCGGACGCGGAGGCCCGTGGGGGAGATGAACTGTTGGTGGGTCAGGGGTTGAAGTTGATCGAGCATGCGGCGGTGGCCATCCTTGTGAACTACCGCGCCATCCGAGCCGCGGGAGGGGGTGAGAAAACCGCTCCCTCGGCGGATGTGCCGGGGGAGGTAGCCGCGAAGGATACAGGAACGATTTGCTCAACGCAAGGCGGGACAATCAGTTGGCATTGCAAAGCTCACATCGCGGTCCCCTCGAATCAGTCCTTGACCAGCAACGGCCGAACCGCCGCCAGCCGTTGCTCCTGACGTACAAAATCGACAGCGTGGGGAGACGCTGACGCACTTCGCGGATCAGTTCCGGCCCCCGCAGTCCCGGCATATTGGTGTTTGTGATGAGGGGGTCTATGACACGCAGGCCCACTGCCGATTCCAGGGCCGCCAGCCCGTCGAAGGCACCCGCAGTGATCTCCCCTCGAAGGAGGAACTCGACCTCGACCGTGCCTAGTTCCGGCCAAACACCGGCCGGGCCAGGTCGACGATCCGGCGCACCTGTTCGGCAAAAGCCAGGGTGGTCGTATCGAGGAGGACCGCGTCCTCGGCCGGCCGGAGCGGCGCCACCACGCGACTCGAATCCGCGTGGTCCCGTGCGGCCAGCGCGGCTGCCTCCGCCTCGAGCCTCGCGGCATCCGCGTCCACGCCTCGCTGGGTGATTCGCCGGCCCGCTCTCGCGGCGGGCGACGCGGTCAGGAACACCTTGAGATCGGCGTCGGGGAAGACGACCGTGCCGATGTCCCGGCCATCCACGACCACGTCGCGGCCAGCCCGCACCATCGCGCGGAGTCGCGAGTTGATCCACTCGCGGACCACCGGCACCGCCGACACCGCCGACACGCAACCCGTCACCCGCGGGCCCCGTATTTCGGTGTCTACCGGCTCGCCCTCCAGGTAGGCCGCGAATCCGGCCCCGTCCGGCTGGAGCATCAACCCCCGGTCCTCGGCGGCGCGGAGAATGGTCTCGGGGCCGACGACGGCGAGCGGACTCTCATGCGCCCGCCCCCGGCGGGCCGCCTCCCGCAAGGCCACCAGCGTCACGCCCCGGTACAGCGCACCCGAGTCGAGGTGGGCGAATCCAAGCGATTCCGCGACCGCGCGGGCCGTGGTGGACTTCCCCGACGCCGACGGCCCGTCGATGGCGATGACGCCGCCCTTCATGGCCGTTTCCGGCGAGCCACGGCGCGGAGCGTCTCCCGGAACCGCGGGAAGCTGACCGCCGCGCATGTCATGTCGTCCACGTCGATCCGTGCGCCCGGCGCGGTGCCCAGCACCGCGAACGCCATGGCCAACCGGTGGTCGCCGGCCGTGCGCACGGGGCCGCGGGGTGGCTGCATGCCGCCCTCGACATGCAGGTCGTCGCCCGACACCTCCGCGCGGCAGCCGACCGACCGCAGATTGTCCGCGATGAGGCCCAACCGGTCGCTCTCTTTCACCCGGAGCTCGCCGACCTGGCGGAAGATCGTAGTCCCTTCAGCGCGCGCGGCGAGGATGGCCAGGAGCGGGATCTCATCGATCAGTCCCGGTATCTCACCCGCCAGGACCTCGGTGGCGCGGAGCGGGGCGGGACGGACCACCAGGTCGGCGACGGGCTCGCCCCAGTGCTCGGTCAAGCCGTCCACCGCGATGGTGGCCCCCATCCGCTCGAGCACCGTCAGAAATCCGGTTCGCGTCGGGTTGACCCCGACGCCGCCGATCACCAGCTCCCCGCCCTCCGCCATCACCGCGGCACCCACGAGAAACGCCGCCGACGACGGATCACCCGGCACCTGGAGCTCGAACCGCTCGAGCCGTCCGGTGGGCGCGAAGCGAATCCAGCCGTCCCGCTCATCGACGCGAAAGCCGAACGCGCGGAGCAGCCGCTCGGTGTGGTCCCGGGAGCGGCCGTGCGGTTCGCGCAGTTCCACCTCGACGGCGCCGGCCAGGCCCGCGAGCAGCAGCGCGCTCTTGACCTGCGCGCTCGACATCGGCATCTCGTACCGGCATGCCTCGAGGGCGCCGCCCCGGACGGTGAGCGGCAGGCCGTCGCCCGCGTGCTCGGTGAACCGGGCGCCCATGCGTTCGAGCGGGACCGTGACCCGGCGCATGGGCCGGCGCCGGAGCGAGCCGTCGCCGGTGAGCGTGGCCGCGAACCGGTGCCCGGCCAGGAGACCCAGCAGAAGCCGGGCGGTCGTCCCCGAGTTACCGCAGGCGAGCGTGCCGGCCGAGCGGCGCAGTCGGCCGCGTCCCACCACGGACAGGGTGCGGCCGCGCCGGACCGGCGAGATGTCGGCGCCGAGCTGCCGGAGCACGCGCGCCGAGCTGCGGGCGTCGAGCGAGGTCAGCGCGCCGCCCACATGGCTGGCACCCCGGGCCATGGCGCCGAGCAGCAGCGCGCGATGGGTGATGCTCTTGTCCCCCGGCACGCGGACGGTCCCGCCGACGATCATCGGTCCAGCCCTTCCCGGAAGCGCTGAGCGGCGGTGAGGTAGCTATGCAGCCCGTCGGCGTCTCCGGCGGCGACGAGACGCCGGAGCTCGACCAGCCCGGCCTCCGCCGCGCTCAGTGCCTCGGCGACGGACGCGCGGTTGTAGAGCAGGACGTCGACCCACATCTCGGGGCTGCTGGCGGCGAGCCTGGTGGTGTCCCGCGCGCCCGCGCCGAAGGACACCCCGGCGAGGCCCCGGTCGGCCAGCACCTTGGCGAGCGCCGACGCCACCGCCTGCGGCAGGTGGCTGGTCCAGGCGAGCTGTCGGTCGTGCGCGTCGGCATCGATGAGCACCGGTTGCGCCGCCAGCGTCTGCTCCCAGAAGCTCATGACGTGCCTGGCCGCCCGGTCGCCGCCGGGCGCGCCGGTCTCGCAGACGTATACGACGCAGCCCCGAAGCCGGTCGGGACGGGCAGCGGCAAAGCCCGAGCCGTGCGTGCCGGCCAGGGGGTGCGCGCCCGCGAACCGGTCGCCCAGACCCTCGGCGGCGGCGCGGGACAGGACCGGGGCTTTGACGCTGCAGACGTCGGTGAGGAAGGCGCCGGGCTCAAGGGCGGGGCGCAAACGGCCGATAAGATCCAGCGTGACCTGTGCGGGCACCGCGAGCACGACCAGCTCGGCGCCGCGAAGCGCCCGCGCCGCGCTGTCGGCCAACTCGGTGATCGCACCGGTGCGCAGGGCCTGCACGCCGTCCGCGCGCGAGGGCGAATACCCGATGACGCGGGGGATACCCGCCAGGCGCGCCTGCCACGCCAGCGATCCCCCGATGGCCCCGAGACCGACCACCGCCAGCGACGAGGGGCGCAGCGCTCAGATCCCGTTCAACATGGTCACAGCGCGCATGCGGTCGCCCGAATGAGGCGGTCGCCGCCGCCGTGGAAACCCCGAGGTCGGCCCGCATTGTATCGACATGGCGATTGATTCTCAACGCAACTCGCACGCGGTCGCCGGGGCGGCTCCCCGCCGGCCGGCACCGCCGGATGCGTGGCTCGGACCGATGCTGGTGGCCACGGGCATCGTCTCCCCGATGCAGCTGGAGACCGCCACGACGGCCATCCAGGCCGGCTTCTCCGGCCACTTCGTGGTGTCCACCCTCCACACCAATGACGCGCCCTCGACCGTCGTCCGGCTGCGCGACATGGGCATCGATGCCTTCAAGGTGGCGTCCGTGCTCAAGGGGATCGTCGCCCAGCGGTTGCAGCGTCGCCTGGACGGACTCGGCGTGCTCGAGGAGCTGCGGGCGCAGATGCGGAGCGCGACGCTGCCGGTCATCATGCTCACCGCACAGCACGGCGAGAGCGAGGAAAAAGCCCTGGACCTCGGCGCCCAGGACTATATGACCAAACCCGTGCAGACCCGCTCGCTCGCGGCCCGGGTGCGCGCCGTGCTTCGGCGTATCAACACCTGATCTTCCAACAACTTGCGGTGGTCGTTTCCGCGGCGCGCCGGGCCCCGTGCAGCCCCTTGCGAGTCCGCCGTTGGCGTGCTTCTTGCCCCCGCGAAGTGAACTCATGTCCAAGATTCTGATCGTCGAGGACAGCCCCGACAACATGAGATTGTTCCGCACCCTGCTCACCCTGCGAGGACATGAAGTCGTGGGACTCGCGGGCGGCGACGGCCTCCTGGACACGCTAGCCCGCGAACAACCGGCGCTCGTCCTCATGGACATCCAGTTGCCCGGCAAGGACGGGTTCGAGCTGCTCGGCGAGATCCGCGGCTCCGATCACCGGACCCTGCGGGTCCTCGCGCTGACCGCGCAT
>JACCSZ010000070.1 GCA_013812695.1 Gemmatimonadales bacterium
GCTCGGCGATGCGGGCGCGCGCCACCAGGATCTCCGCCGGGTCCAGGATCCGCTCGACCGTGATGTCACGGCCGGCGCTCATCCGCAGCAGCACTTCCTTTTCCTCGTCGCGCGTCGGATAGCCCACGCGGACCTTGAGCATGAAGCGGTCGAGCTGGGCCTCGGGCAGCGGATAAGTGCCTTCGTTCTCGATCGGATTCTGCGTCGCCAGCACGAGGAACGGCTCCTCGAGCGGGTAGGTGGTGCCGCCGATGGTGACCTGATGCTCCTGCATGCCCTCGAGCAGCGCGGCCTGCACCTTGGCGGGCGCGCGATTGATCTCGTCGGCCAGGATGATCTGGGCGAAGAGCGGGCCCTTCTTGACGTGAAACTCCTGGGTCTTCTGATCGAAGATCATCGTGCCGATGACGTCGGCAGGCAGGAGGTCGGGCGTGAACTGAATGCGGGAGAAGGACGCGCGAATGATCTCGGCGAGCGTGCGGACGGCCAGCGTCTTGGCCAGGCCGGGCACCCCCTCCAGCAACACGTGCCCGCCCGTCAGGAGCCCCACCAGGAGCCGCTCGACCATGGCGTCCTGGCCCACGATCCGGCGGGACACCTCCTTGAGGATCCGCTGGACGGGCAGGGTCTCGGCCGGGTTGTCAGTCAGCTTCGGCGCGCTCACGCTCGCTGGCTCCTGGGGGGTGGGTGAAGAAGCATAGTTACGGAGACGGCGGCGTCGCTCCGCCTGTTTCAGTCTCCGTCCGGTTTCATCCGGATCGCCTTGTAGAGGGCTCCCTCCTCCCGCGGCGTGAGCGGCCGGAAGCGACCCGGCGCCAGGTCGCCCAGTCGCACCGGCCCGTACGACAACCGGGCCAGCCGGTCGACCTTGAGCCCCATGGCCTCCGCCCAGCGCCGCACGATCCGGTTGCGACCCTCCTCGAGCGCGACGTCGACGATGCTGCGGCCGTCGCTCCCCGGCCGGACGCGGGTCTCGGACGGCACCACCGCCCTGCCGTCGAGCACGATCTTCTGGTGCACGGCCTGCGCGATCTCGGCGGTCGGGCGGCCGTGGACCAGCGCGGTGTAGCGGCGCGGGATGCGATAGCGCGGGTGCGTGAGCCGGTGCACCGCCTCGCCGTCGGTCGTGAGCAGCAGCAGACCCGTCGTCATCACGTCGAGCCGGCCGACGTAGGTGAGGCCCGCGGGGTCGGGGATGAAATCGAGCACGGTTCGCCGGCCCGCCTCGTCGCTCGCGGTGGTGACGACGCCGAGCGGTTTGTGAAAGGCGAGCCAGCGCCGCTCCTGGAGCTTCACGGCGCGCCCGCCGACCGTGATCTTCTGGGTCGCGGGATCCACCTTCATGCCCAGCGTCGCCACCTTGCCGTCGACGCGCACCTTGCCGTCCGTGATGAGCAGCTCCGCGGCCCGGCGCGAGGCGACTCCGGCGCGCGCCAGCGCGCGCTGGAGCCGCATGTCGGTCACGATTCGGCCTCGACGTAGGCCGCCGCCTCATCGCCGACGTCGGGCACGGCGCGATGCGGCTGCAGCGCGATCGTGAGCTCTTCCGATCGCGGCAAGTCGGCGACATCGCGGAGCCCGAGCAGTTCGAGGAACAGCGCCGCCGTCCCGTACAGCAGCGGTCGGCCGAGGGCGTCACTCCGGCCCACGACCTCGATCAGCCCGCGCTCCTGCAGCGAGCGCAGCACGCCCCCCGCCGAGACGCCGCGAATCTCCTCGATCTCGGCGCGTCCCACCGGCTGCCGGTACGCGATTACCGCGAGAGTCTCGAGGGCGGCCGCGGTGAGCTTGGGCGCGCGCACGGAGAAATGCGCGCGCTCGATGGCGGCGGCGTACATCGGGCGGGTGAGGATCTGGTAGCCGCCGGCCAGCTCGAGCAGCTCGACACCGTGCGGCTCGAAGTCGTAGTGCTCGCGGAGCTGCTCGAGCGCCACCCGGACGTCGGCGAACGTCGCCTCCGCGTCCAAGGTGGCCAGCTCCTCAGGCGTGAGTGGGCGGGAGGCGCTGAAGAGCGCCGCTTCAAGCAGCTGGGCGAGCGGAGTCACGGGCGATCACCATCGGCACGAACGCGGCCGGTTGGACGAGTCGAAGCACGCCCCGCCTGGCCAGCTCGAGCACGGCCAGCAGGGTGGAGAGGACGTCCACGATCGTCGGCCGCGGGCCGAGGGCCTGGAGCCACCCGATCTGCTCGTGCTCGTCGAGGAGTTGCTCGACGCGGCGGGTGGCGGTTTCGATGTCGAGCGGGCGCGCGATCACGCGATGCAGGACCGGCGTCGGCATGCCGGCAATGACGCGCTCAACCGCCTGGAGCATGTCCATCACGTCGAGCGTGAGTGGCACCGCCGGCAGCTCGGGGAGCGGGGGCAGGTAGCCGCGCGCGAACCGCTCCGCCCGGCGTTCGGCGGCGCGGCCCATCCAGACGGCGATCTCGCGGATCTGTTGGTACTCGAGCAGCCGCCGCACGAGCTCGGCGCGGGGATCCTCCCAGCCGTCCTCCTCGGTCCGGCGGGGCAGGAGCATCTGCACCTTGAGCCGCAGCAGGCGGCTGGCCATGTCGAGGTAGTCGGCGGCCTGGTCGAGACCGAGCTCGTGGATGGCGCCGAGAAACTGATCGGCGATGCGGGCGATCGGGATCTCCGCGATCTCGATCCGCTCCTCGCGCAGCAGGTGGAGCAGCAGGTCGAGGGGACCGCTGAACGCATCGAACTGGACGACGAATCCGGGCCCGGCGCCGAGGGCGCTGGTGGGCGCTTCGGGGGCGGTCATGAGAAGATGTTCCACCCATCCCCCACGCTGAACGGCAGGATGAGGCGCAACAGAAAGACCATCCCACCCTTGGCCGGCGTCAGCAGGAAATCGATCGCCGGCCGGAACAGGAACATCAATGCGAACAGCGGCAGGTAGCCGAACCGCCCAAGGTCCCTATACCACGCCCCGGCCCGAGCGGGCAGGGCATGATAGACCAGGTGCGAGCCGTCGAGCGGCGGCACCGGAATCAGATTGAAGAAGCAGAGCACGAGGTTGAGCCAGATGCCGTAGACCATCATCCGCTGCACCGTATCGAACGCCGCCGCCGCTCCAGGCATGCTCCGAGCGACCAGGCCCACCAGCACGAACAGGATCGCGAACACCAGCGAAAGGAACAGGTTGGTGACCACGCCGGCCGCGGACACGATGATGTCGCCACGACGATAGTTCCGGAACTTCCGCGAGTTGACCGGCACCGGCTTGGCCCCGCCGAAGGTGAACCTGCCGCCCGAGCCGAACCACAGCAGCGCCGGCAGCAGGAGGCTCATCAAGGGGTCGATGTGGGGGACCGGATTGAGAGTGACCCGGCCCAGGGTGTAAGCTGTGTCGTCGCCTTGCTGCAGCGCGGTCACGGCATGCGCGTATTCGTGCGCCACCATCGCGAACACCAGCATCGGGAGCGCGAGGATGAAATCGCTGATCTGGGCTTCCAGGGGTGTGGTCCTGTCGGTCGGGGTCGCGGAACAGTAAGCTGCGGTCAAGCCCAAGTCAAAGCATCGTGGCGCTTGACCTTGCGAGGGTCGACCTCTATGTTTCCGCGCTGGTCGTTCGTCGCGTTGTCCCCCGTGTTCTCCTTAAGAGCCTTGTCCGAGGTTGTCGTGCCGCGAATCAAGTCCGCCAAGAAGCGTATGCGTCAGGGGAAGACCCACGCGACGCTCAACCGCACCCACCGCAGCCAGCTCCGCTCCGCCATCAAGCGGGTGCGCGCCGCCACGGGTGCGGATGCGCAGACCAGCTACGACCAGGCCGTGCAGCTCATCGACCGCGCCGGGCGCAAACGGCTGATTCACCCCAATGCGGCGGCGCGTCAGAAGAGCCGGCTGGCCAAACTGGTGACCGCCGCCGCCAGCAAGAAGTAACGCAGCCCAGCCTGGTCACACGCAGGGCTCCGCGGTCGCGGAGCCCTGTTTCGTTTGAGAGGTGACGCTACAGCCCGGCCAGCTCGGCGCCGCAGCGCTCGCAGTACCACTCCGTCGGCCGGTTCAGCGTTCCGCACTCACCGCACTTGAGCGTCTTGGCCACACCGGCCGCGCCCGGCTTCCCTGGCGGGGGGGCATGTCCCGTCGTCGCCGGGGCGTCGGACATCCGGGTCACGGAACTTCCCGACGGTCCGGGATTGCTGGCACGCCGGGCCTGTGCGGCGGCCGGCGCCGGGACCGGCCTGCGTTCCTCCTCGGGCGCCACCGATTTCAGGAACGCGAGCTCGTCGCCCGGGGGACCATGGGTGATCTCCGGCTCACGGGCCGGACTCGGTGCGGCTGCCGGCTTGGGGGCGGGCCTGGGAGGCGGGGGGGCCGGTGCCTCCATCACGGGCTCCGGCTCCGGCTCCGGTTCCGGCACATAGGCGATCGCTATCGGCGGAGGAGCGGCCGGCGCAGGAGCGGCCGGCGGCGGTACCGCCGCCTTTGGCGGCCCGCCGATCAGCCCCTGCACCTCCGAGAGCCGCGCGATCTCGTTACCCACGGCGCGCAGCTCACCCCGGAGCTGGCCAAGGCGCTCGCCACTTTGGTCGCTGATCCGGCGCCAGTCGTCTTCCGTGTACTCTCCGACCGCGTGCCGCACCTCCGCCTCCGCCAGTTCCTCCTCGGCGCCCCGCCGGTTCTGGTCGAGGCCGGCCTGCGTTCCCTTGTGGCGGTCGAGCTCCTCGGCGATGGTCGTGGCGTGACCGCGCAGCTCTTCGATGACGCCGCGGAGCCGGCCCTCGTAGTCACTGCGCACCTTGGCGCGCACCGCCGGGGGCGCCTTGTCGCCGGCCGAGTCGAGCCGGGCGAGCCACCCCTCGAACTGCGCGCGCTGCTGCAGGAGCGCTTCGATCGTCGTGTCAGTATCCAGCGTCCCTTTGGCCATGACGGGCTCTTCCTCTCAGCCGATCGAGGTCGTGCATCGGGTCGGGGGTCAGATCTCCGGCAAGACGTTCGCGGGGATGCCCTCGCCCGGCACTGAGAATGCGGTGGCGACGGGCGGGTGCGCTTGCACGACCGCGCCGCAGTCGCGCCGGCACCCATAGATCCGAAGATGCAAATCTAATTCGGTCGCCGCCTGCCGGGAGCCGTCCAGGTGAGTTCCGTCGAGGCCTACTTTGACCAGGTCTTCAGGCCCAAGATCCACCTGGAGGGGCCCACGCGGCGTGACGAGCAGGCGGTCCGGCCGGTGACGGACCGAGACGTTCCCGTCCTGGCCGGCAATCAACCCGGCCTGCCAGAGGCGGCGGCAGCACAACAGGATCGCGCGGGCGGCTTGGGAGCGGTGCATGCGGTGGGTCAACCGGCGCGTCGGAACACCACCTGCCCGCGCACGATGGTGACGTCGGCGCGGCCGCGGAGGTGCCGACCGCCGAACGGCGTGTTGCGGCTCTTCGAATAGAAGGCCATCGGATCGACCGTCCATGGCACATCAGGATCGATGATCACGACATCGCCCGCCGAGCCGGGCGCCAGCGTCCCGCCCGGCAGCCGGAAGATCTTGGCGGGCATCGTGCTCATCCGGGCCACGAGGGTAGGAAGATCGAGCAGTCCGCCGTGAACCAGCTCCGTTAGTCCCAGTCCCAGGGCCGTCTCGAGGCCGATGATGCCATTCGGCGCGTCGTCGAATTCGCGCTCCTTGGCATCGTAGTGGTGCGGCGCGTGATCGGTGCAGATGACGTCGATCGTGCCGTCGCGCAGTCCCTGGCGGATGGCCTCCCGATCCTCGGGCTCCCGAAGCGGCGGATTCATCTTGGCGTTGGTGTTGTACCCCTCCGCCGCCTCGTGCGTGAGCGTGAAGTGGTGCGGACACGCCTCGGCCGTGACCCTGAGCCCCTTGTCCTTGGCTCGGCGGATCAGCTCCACCGAGCCGCGCGTCGACATGTGGCAGAGGTGGACGTGGCCACCGGTCAGCTCGGCGAGCACGATGTCGCGCGCCACCATGATCTCTTCCGCGGCCGCCGGCACGCCTTTCAGTCCCAGTCGGGTCGAGACGAGTCCCTCGTGCATTGCCCCGCCCGCGGCGAGCGTCGGGTCCTCGCAGTGGTCGGCGACGGGAATGCCGAACGTGCGCGCGTATTCGAGCGCCGTGCGCATGAGGTGGCTCGACACCACCGGCTTGCCGTCGTCGCTCACCGCGACCGCACCGGCGCCGACCAGCTCGCCGAATTCGGCGAGTTGCTGCCCCTGCTGACCGAGCGAGATGGCGCCGATCGGATACACGCGCGCCTTGCCCGCGCGCTGCGCCTGGCTGACGATGAACCCGACCGCCGCCTGGTTATCGGTGACCGGATCGGTGTTGGGCATCGCGCACACCGCCGAGAAGCCGCCGGCCGCGGCGGCCATCGCGCCGGTGGCGACGGTTTCCACATCCTCCTGACCCGGTTCGCGCAGGTGCACGTGCAGATCGATCAGGCCCGGTGCCACCACCCTCCCCGCCGCCTCGATGATCTCGGCGTCGTCGGGCCGGCCCAGGCCTGGACCCTGCGCCTCGATCTTCCCATTCCGCAGCAGCAGGTCGCCGGTCGCGTCGGTGCCGCGTGACGGATCGATGACCCGTCCGCCCCGGATGAAGATCGGGCGCATCGTCATTCCGCGCCGCCGGCCTGGTGCGCCCAGTCGGGCGAGCCGCCGGCCAGCAGGTAGAGCACCGCCATACGGATGGCGACGCCGTTGGTCACCTGCGGGAGAATCACGCTATGCGGGCCATCCGCGACGTCGCTGTCGATCTCGACGCCGCGGTTCATCGGGCCCGGGTGCAGGATCAGCAGGTCCTTGGGCGCCTTGGCCAGCCGGTCGCTCGTGACCCCAAACACCCGGTTGTACTCCCGGAGCGACGGCAGAAAGCCGCCTTGCATGCGCTCGAGCTGCAACCGGAGCACGTTGAGCGCGTCCGCCCACTGAATCGCATCCTCGATCCGCGGCAGGACCGTGACGCCGAGCTCGTGCACGTTCCGCGGCAGCAGGCTGGCCGGCCCGCACACGCCGACTTCGGCGCCCAGCTTCAGCAGTCCCCAGATGTTGCTCCGGGCCACCCGGCTGTGCAGGATGTCGCCGCAGATGGCGACCTTGAGGCCCTCGATCCGCTTGAATCGGTCCCTGAGCGTGAGCATGTCGAGCAGGCCCTGGGTCGGGTGCTCGTGCTTGCCGTCACCCGCATTGATGACGTTGCTCCGGATGCGTTGGCCGAGGAACTGCGCCGCGCCCGACGCGCCGTGCCGGATGACGACCATGTCGATGCGCATGGCTTCGAGGTTCCGCGCGGTGTCCACCAGGGTCTCGCCCTTGGATACCGACGAGCCGGCACTCGCCACGTTCACCGTGTCCGCGCTCAAACGCTTCTCGGCGAATTCGAACGAGATCCGCGTCCGGGTGGACGCCTCGAAGAACAAGTTGACGATCGTCTTGCCGCGGAGCGCCGGCACCTTCTTGATCGGCCGCTCGCTCACTTCCTTGAACGGTTCCGCGGTATCGAGGATCAGCCGGATCTGCTCGGCGCTGAGGGGTTCGAGCCCGACCAGATCCTTCCCCAAACTCAACGGACTCACCTCAACCCCGGACCAGCTCGACCGCGTCGCGGCCGTCGAGCTCGGAGACGAGCACGTCGACCCGGTCGCCCGGGCTCGTGCTCACGCTGGTGCCGACGATGTCGGCCTGGATGGGCAGCTCGCGCCCGCCGCGGTCGATGAGCACGCACAGCAGAATGCGGCGGGGTCGCCCGAAGTCGGCGCACTCGTCGAGCGCCGCGCGGACCGTGCGGCCGGTATACAGCACGTCGTCCACGATCACGACCGTGCGGCCGTCGAGGTTGGGGATCCGGGTCTCGCCGACCACCGGCCGGGGACCGATGGTCTGGAGATCGTCCCGATACAGCGTGATGTCGAGCTTGCCGCTCGAGATGCTGGAAGCTTCGGACTGATCGATGAGGCGTTTCAGGCGGTCGGCGAGCTCGACGCCGCGCCGCTGGATGCCGACGAGTACCAGCTCATCGGTGCCCCCTGCCCGCTCGACGATCTCGGTGGCCATGCGAACCAGCGTCCGGCCGAGCGCGCGTTCATCGAGGAGGGGAGTGCGGGAGGGCATCGGGGCGGGAAGCTACTGTCCGGCTTCGGAGCGCGCAACTCGCGTGGGACGCCGGTCGCGACCGCGATCGGCAGCGCGCACGCCCGCTGGTCGCCCTCCACGCGGTCGGGTGCCAAGGTGAAAAGAAATGTGCCCGGTAGACGGATCCACCGGGCACCGCACGGACAGGGCGGGATTCGAACCCGCGATACCCTTGCAGGTATGCCACCTTTCCAGGGTGGTGCCTTCAACCGCTCGGCCACCTGTCCCGCACCGCTCGACCAGCCGGGCGCGCCGGATGTCTAGTGGCGCCGACGCGCGAAGTCAATCAGTTGCGCAGCCGCGACTTACTGGCTACGCAACGTCTTCGCGGCCTCGACCAAGTCGATGAACTCGCCGCGGTGCCCCTGGTCGTCCTCCCCCCGTGCCCCGCGCGCGAGCGCCAGCACGTTGTCGAAGCTGGCCTGCCCGCGATGCTCCGAGCCGCGGAGCAGGAGCGCGAACTCCGCCACCGCGGACGCGAATCGCATGTCCTCCGAGGCCGTACC
>JACCSZ010000150.1 GCA_013812695.1 Gemmatimonadales bacterium
GCACCCCTACGCGGCCACCCCCGAGATCTTCACCCTCGCGCAGGCACTCGACCACGCCGGAACCCGGGTGCGGGTGCTGGGTGGCGATCCGGCGGCCGGTGCACGCGCCGACCAGAAGCACCTGATCCGGGCTCGCGCGCTGGCGGTCGGCGTGCCGGTGGCCGTGGGTGAGACGATCGAGCTACCGTTTCCGGGCGGCCGCCGCCGGCGCGATCTGGAGCCGGTGCGGGCCGCCATCCAGCGTCAGTCGCGGTCGACGGGGCAGGCGATCGTCCGCGGAAGCTCGGGGGCCTCGGGCTCGTCGACCTTCATCGTGGGCCGAGGAGGGGCCGATACCGAGGACGTCCTGGCCCAGCTCGGCGAGCGCGCCGACAACCAGATCTACCTGGTCGAGGCGATGGTGGACGTGGCCGTGTCGCCCAACCTGCACCTGCGGATCGAGCCCGATGGAAGCATCACATCGCTCGGCGCCACTGACCAGCGCTGGAGACGGCCGCTCGTGCACGCGGGCAACATCTACCCGTCGACTGCGCGGCTGGCGGACGCGATGGATGGGTGGGCCCGAACCCTCGCCGGGTCGCTCCGTGACGACGGGTACGCGGGTGACATCGGCTTCGATTTCGTCGAGCACCGCGACGCGCCTACGGGCGAGCCCCGCGCGTTTCTCGCCGAAGTGAATCCGCGCGTCAACGGGGCTACCTATCCGCTCACGCTGCGGGAGCGCCTCAATGCCGCGCGCCGCCGGAGAGGTCAGCCGGAGATCGCCGCGTTCGCTACGGGAACGCTCGCGGCCCGGGCGCGGAGCTTCGCGCAGCTCCGGGAGACGCTGGGCGATCAGATCTTCACGCACGCCGCCGGCGCCGGCATCGTGCCGTACGCCACCGGCTGCCTCGACCACGGCGCCTGTGCGGCCGTGGCGTTCGCGCCCACGCGCCAACTGGCGCTCGAGCGCTTCGCGGAAGCGCAGGCGGCCCTGGAGGCGGCGTGGGCCGCGCCCTCGTGCGCCTGATCGACCGGCGTGCGGCCTGGCATCGGCGACGGGTGGGTGGCGTGACCTTCGTCGGCGTCACCGGGAGCTGCGGCAAGACCACCACCAAGGATCTGGTCGCGGCGGTGCTGGCGCGCCGCGGGCGGGTCACGAGCACGCCGGGCACCCACAACTCGTCGCACTGGGTCGCGCGAACGGTGCTGGCCGTCCGTCGCGGCCAAGCGTACTGCGTCCAGGAGCTCGGCGCCTCCGGTCCCGGCAGCCTCGACGCGCCGATCGCGCTGGTCGAGCCGCGGATCGCGGTGGTGACCAACATCGGCAGCGACCACCGCTCGGCGTTCCGGACGCTGGACGGGACGGCGGGCGAGAAGCAGAAGCTGGTGGCGGCGGTGCCGGCGGACGGCATCGCGGTGCTTAACGCGGACGATCCCCGCGTGCTGGCAATGGCCACGGCCTGTCGCGGCCGGGTCTGGACCTACGGCCTGAGCCAAGCGGCGGACGTGCGCGCGGAGCAGGTCACCTCCGAGTGGCCCGCGCACCTGTCGTTCATCGTTCGCCATGGGGGGGCCGCCGAAACGGTGCGGACCCGGCTCAACGGCGTGCACTTCGTGCATGCGTGCCTCGCGGCGATCGCGACCGGACTCGCGGTGGGACTGCCGCTCGCGGATGCCGTGGACGCGCTCGCGTCGGTCGAGCCCTGCACCGGGCGCCTGAGCGAGGTCGTGGCGGGCGGCGTCACCTTCGTTCGTGACGAGTTCAAGGCGCCGCTCCTGAGCGTGGGCCCCGCCATCGAGGTGCTCCGGACTGCCCACGCGCCGCGAAAGGTGGCGGTCTTCGGCACGTTGTCGGATTACAACGGCAGCACGTCGGGGATGTACTCGTCGGTGGCCCGCCAGGCGCTCGACGTGGCGGACGAAGTGATCTTCGTGGGTCCGCAGGCGGAGCGGTGCAGGCGCGCGCGCACACACCCAAAGGGCGCGGCGCTCCACACGTTCGCTCGCCTCGAGGATGCATCGGCGCACCTCGAGCGCACGCTCCGCCCGGGCGACCTCGTTCTGCTCAAGGGCTCACAGCGCGCGGATCATCTCCTGCGGCTCGTGCTGGCGCGGACCACGCGGATGGCCTGCTGGCGCACCGAGTGCCGGCGCGTGAAGTTCTGCGACGCCTGCCTGCTGCTGCGCGTGCCCCCGCTTCCCCGCTTCCGCCGCTCCCGTTCCGTACCCGCCGCGCCCGAGTTGGCCAATGGGTAGCCTGTCCGGGTTCGCCGCCGCGGTGGAGGAACGGCTGCTCGTGCCCACGTACGGCTCGCGGTGGCCGTTCGCGCCGATCGCGGCGCATCGCGGTCTGAGCCTGCCGCTGCAGCTCACCGGGCCGGTCCGTGCGGGCACCGTCGTCACGTCCGACGGACCGGTGCGCGTGGTGGGCATCGGTCGCGACAAGCTGATCGCGCCGCTGGTGGCGCACCTGTTCGGCCGCGAGGCGGACGGGGCCCCCGGCGTGCGTCGCGCGCTTTGGAGTCCCGCCGCGCTCAGCGGCTACGACGCGGATCTCGTGGCGGCGGAGGTGCACCGCTGGATGGCGCCGCGCTTTCGGCGGGCGGGCTGGATCATCGTGCCCGACGCGGTGCGCTGGACCGGCGACCTGGCGCACGTGCCCGGGCCGTCGCCCTCGCGCAGCCTGCGGCACGACACGCAGAAGGTGGCGCGCGCGGGCTTCTCGCTCACCCAGACCACGGCGCCGGGCGACTGGGAGATGTTCGCCGCACGGATGGTGGCACCGCAGGCGCGCGCGCGCTTCGGCGCCGAGGCGTGGATCCCGTCGCCCGCGCTGCTCCGGACGCTCAGGCGGGTGGGCACGCTTCACCTGATCTGGTGCGGCGGCCAGGTCGTGTCGGGGACCTGCTCGGTGCTGCACGGGGACACCATCTGGTTCCCCGTCTCCGGCGTCCGCGACGGGGACCCAGAGCTGTTCCGCCGGGGCGCGGGCCTGGCGGTCTACGTGCTTCCGTTCGCGTGGGCGCGCACGGCCGGGTACCGCCGCATCGACGTCGGGCGCACCGGTCCGTTCATCCACGACGGCGTGCAGCAGGTCAAGCGGAAGTGGGGCCTCCTGGCCGAGTCCGATCCGCTGGTCCGGGTCGTGGCCATGCGGATCGGATCCGAGGGCGCGCGGCGCGCGTTCGCGCGTGAGCCGGTGCTGGTGGAGGGCGAGGAGGGTCTCTGCACCTATCGAGGAGACCCGACATGACTTCAGTCGCGCCGGAGATCGGTACGGGTGTCAACCTCCTCCGAGTCGAGGGTGTCGCGGTAGTGCCGGCCGACCAGTGGAACCCCCTCGCCCGGCGCGGTTTTCACCTGCACGGATGGTTCGCCGGCGCGGAGCGCTGCGGCTGGCGGCCACGCCACGTCGGCGTCGCGGGCCCGGACGGCCTGTGCGCGGTGGTGCCTGCCTGGCTGATCGCATGCGGCGCCGCCCACGACCTGCACGACCGCTGGCTCGGACCGCTGGGCGGGATCGCGTCTGCCGCGGGGCTCGGGCTCCGTCCGATCCTCTCGGTGCAGTCGCCGTTCGCGCAGTGCTCCGAACCGCTGGCCGAGCCCGGCGCACTGCCCGCAGCACTGCTGCACCGGGTCTTCGGCGCGCTCGAGGCGGAGGCGGAACATGCCGGTGCGCGCGCGGTGGCCTGGCCTTTCGTGGATGCGTCGCGCGCCGACCTGATCGGGGTGGCGCGCGAGCGCGGGTACGGGGTGTTCTACGCCGGCGTCACCGCGCGGCTCCGGGTCGAATGGCCGTCGTTCGACGACTACGTCGCCTCGCGCAGCAAGAACGTCCGCCGCACCATCCGCGCCGACCTGCGCGCGTTCCAGGGCGCGGCGCTCCGGACGGCCGCGGCCAGCGACTTCCGCCGCGAGGCCCCGGGCATGGACACCCTGTACCGCGACGACTTCCGCCGCCGGAACGGACGCGGGGCCCCCACGCCGGCCGATCTGTTCGAGCGTCTCGCAGCGCCGACGTATCCGGCGTGCCTGGCACTGCTCGCGACCGAGAGGGAACGGCTCGTCGGCATGAGCCTCAACGTGTGGACGCCGCGGGTGCTCGACGGCACCTTCGCTGCGTTCTCGCCCGAGCACGCCGGCGGTCCGGCGTACTACAACGATTTCTGCTACGAGCCGGTGCGCCTGGCCTGCCGGAGGGGGATCGCCATGATCGACCTCGGCGCGAGCGCGCTCTACGCCAAGGTGCTACGCGGCGCACTGCTCCACCGCCGGATGGTGCTCATCCGGGGGACCTCGCCGGTGGCGCACCGCGCGCTCAGCGCGCTCGGCCGGCTGGCGGGCAAGCGGACGGCGGCCAAGGAACGCGTGGCGCTCGGCGCGCTCGGGGGCTCGCGCTCGTTCGCGGTGGAGCCCGACGCATGAGGGCGCGGTGGAAGAAGTATCTGCACGACCTGCGCACGCTGCCGTCGGACCTGCGCCTCGCGTGGCGCCATGACGGAGCGCGCGGGGCGTGGGACGCGGTGGCCTCCCGTTCGGTGCATCGGGTCTTCCGGCGCGGCCGGCTCGTAGTCTACGCGCAGCCGGTGGCCGCCGCGCGCGACGCGCCGCCGCCTGCGGGGGTCACGCTCAGACGGCTGGGCGA
>JACCSZ010000181.1 GCA_013812695.1 Gemmatimonadales bacterium
TGATTTCGCGCTCGAGCTCGTCGAGGCCGAAGCGGTAGCCGCTGGCGCCCTCGAGCAGGATCGGAATCGAAGTGAACAGCTTGAAGATGTCGAGCAGCTCCTCGTACGCCGTGTAGTCCGGCAGGAAATGGCCGAGGTTCACCTCGCCGAGCGCCGCGACGGCCCGCGTGAGCGACGCGCGCCCGCCGCCGCAGATACAGACATTGCGCTCGGTGTACTGCGACCGCTTCCCCTTCCGGTACAACTCGTTGTACAGCTCCGCCACGGCGCGGCGCAGCTCCCAGATCCCTGGGACGGGCGCATACTCCTGATCGTCCACGCCGATCTCGACCTGGTGCACGCGCGCGGGCGCACCGGGGAGCGGACCGGTCTCCGGCTGGCCCTGTCCGAGATTGCACCAGTCGGGGTGTCCGTACCGGAAGCCGCGGCGTGCCGCCTCGGCCATGACGTAGATGACGCCGGTGAAGGGGACCGAGCGGAAACCGGGGATGGTGGGGGTGGTCATGGGGCTGGAAGGTAGGGAGAACGGAGAGAGTGGAGAAGGCGCGACGACGGCAGCGGAGTCACCCTGAGCGCAGTGAAGGGGCCAAGCCTTCACACATCAGAGTTCCACCCCGTCTCTCACAGCACCCTCCTCCGCACGCGCACCGCGTACCGCTGGTACTCCGGGTAGCGCTCGAGCAGCCAGCGCTCCTCCGCGCGGGCCTTGCCCTGGAAGTACTGCCGCGACACCAAGCCGACGATCAGCGCCAGCGTCCAGTTGCTCCACGCCATGGTATACCCGGCAAGGAGGAGCACGAGCCCGGCGTAGATCGGGTGTCGGGTGTGCGCGTAGGCGCCGGCGGTCACGAGCGGCGCATCGGGCAGCGGCTCGGTACCGGGCGTGAGGCTCGGCCCGAGCGACTGTGCGCCCCACACGGAGAGCGATAGACCGGCAATCGCTAGCAGGCCACCGATCAGTCGGAAGCGGAAGGGATCGACGCGGTTGAACCAGTCCGCGTCGCCCAGGCTCACGAAGCGGGGCAGCAGCGGCGCCAGCAGCGCGACGAGGCCGATGAGGACGAACTGACCCCACACCCACGGGTCTCGCGCGGCCTTACGAAGGTCCATCGTGCGAATGTAGCCCATGCCAGGCGAGCGGGTCAGCACGTCATCCTGCCCTTCGCTGCGCTCAAGGGCAGGCTGCGCGAAGGATCGGGTAGTCGAGCGAGTGACCCTCGAGCGTCACTCGCATGCTTCAGACGATCCTTCGCTCCGCTCAGGATGACACCGGGCACGTATATATTCTGCCTAGCAGCGCGCACCTCCCCCCAGGAGCCGTCGTGTCCACCATTCTTCCGATCCGCCACCGGCTCCCGCTCCCCATCGACCGCCTGATCCTGCGCGACCCGCCCGGCGCCGAGGCGATCGAGATGGACGTGCTGATCGTCGGGGCGGGTCCCGCGGGGCTGGCGTGCGCCATCGAGCTGGCGCGGCTGGTCAAGCGCGACCAGGAGACCGGCGGCGGGATGCCGGATCTCAACATCGGCGTGCTCGAGAAGGCCGAAAGCCTGGGCGAGCACAACCTGTCCGGGTCGGTCGTGAACCCGCGCGCCTTCCGCGAGCTGTTCCCCGAGCTCCAGCCCTCCGATTTCCCGTTCCGCCAGCCCGTCCCCGACGAGGCCGTATACTTCCTGACCGGGAGCCGGGCGCAGCGCATGCCGACGCCGCCCACGATGCACAACAGCGGCTACTACACCGCCTCGATCTGTGAGATCGTCCGCTGGCTCGGCGAGCGCGCCGAGGCGCTGGGCGTGAACCTGTTCGCCGGGTTTCCGGCGGATGCGCTGCTGGTGGACGGCACCGCCGTGCGGGGTGTGCGCACGACGCCGTCGGGGCTCGACCGGAACGGGCTGCCCGGCGCCGGCTACGCGGAGCCGACCGACCTCACCGCGCGGGTGACCGTCGTCGCCGAGGGAACCCGCGGGCACCTGGGACAGGCGTGGCGGGAGTGGCAGCAGGTCCGCTCGCCCAACCCGCAGCTCTTCGCGCTCGGCGTGAAGGAACTGTGGGAAGTGAAGCGTCCGCTCGACGCGGTCATCCACACCCTCGGCTGGCCGCTCCCGGCCGACGCGTTCGGCGGCAGCTTCATGTATCCGCTCGGGCCCACCCAGGTGGCGCTCGGCCTCGTCGTCGGGCTGGATTATCACGACGCGAACCTCGACGTGCACGAGCTGCTCCAGCGGCTCAAGCTGCATCCGCTGTTCCGCGGGCAGCTCGAGGGCGGGCAGCTCGTCGAGTGGGGCGCCAAGACCATTCCCGAGGGAGGATACTACGCGCTGCCCGAGCGCCGGAGCGGCGACGGCGTCCTGTTCGTGGGCGATACGGTCGGGTTCGTGGATGTGCCCTCGCTCAAGGGGATCCACTACGCCATGCAGTCGGGGATGTACGCCGCGCGCGCCGCATTCGCCGCGCTCAAGGCCGGCGCCGTGTCCGCCGACGCGCTCTCGGCGTACGACCGGATGATCGACGCGAGCTACATCGTGGCCGACATGAAGCGCACGCGGAACATGCGCCTCGCGTTCAAGGACGGTCTCTACGTGGGCGGTGTGAAGGCGGGCCTGATGACGTTGACCGGCGGCCGCTTCCCGAGCGGTCGGATCGACATGCCGGAGGATGCGCGCGCGCCGCGCACGACGGTGCCTGCCGAGCCATTCACGCCCGACGGTGTGCTCACCTTCGGCAAGCTGGACGCCGTGTTCAAGTCCGGCAACGCGACGCGCGACACGATCCCCTCGCATCTCCTCGTCGGGCGGGACGTCACGGGGGAGGTCGCCGACTTCTACGCGCACGTCTGTCCGGCGGGGGTCTACGAGCGCGTCGGCGACGAGCTCCGCGTCAACGCGCCCAACTGCGTCGACTGTAAGGCCACCGACGTGCTGGGGCCGCGCTGGACGCCGCGCGAGGGCGGGAGCGGGCCCAAATACCGGGGGATGTAGGCGGCGGTGCGAGCCCCGATGGTGAGCGCGTTGCAGTGGGCGGCGTGAGGAAGGCGAAATCTGGCGATAGTGTCACCCATGTCCTGCGACTCAAGCGTTACCCATGTGTTGAGACTGTACCAAGGCGCCGCCTAACAAGCGCATGCAGCCAGCGGCGCTTCATCTCTAAGGAACGTAGGATGGGTGCGCAGGCCGAGCTGTCGCCGCAGCTGATGCGCAGTCCGTTAGGCCGACGATCATTCGCTCTGTGTTTGGCGACTGTTCCTTATTTATTGCGCGTCTTCGGGACGTCATCCCGCCACAGAGTGATTTCACCGAGGACGAGGTGTGGCAGCTTCCGGACTCGACACATGGGAAGTGTCAGATGGTCGGCGCGTTTGGGAGTCAAACCATTCCGCGATCCTCGGCGAGGACCGCGAGGTGCAGATCTCGCTGCCGGAGAGATACAACAGGACCACGATTCCGTATTCCGTGCTGTTACTGCTGGACGTCTAGAGAAGGTACGGGACGATCATCTTGGTTCGCTGTCGGTAGACCTCGTAGCGCTCGCCGAACGTGCGGCTAAGCAGTTTCTCCTCCGCGTGGGCGCGCCAGGCGAAGGTCGGGACAATCCCGGACAGCACAATAAGAAGAGCCGGCCAGCTGTCGAAGGCGAGCGCTTGGCCCATGGCGAGCAGTGCGAGGCCCAGATAGATGGGGTGGCGCACGAGGCGATAGGGGCCGGTTGTGACGAGGCAAGCGCCTTGGCGCGCAGCGCGGCGAGCCGTCGTTCCAGAAATCGCCGCTCGGGGTCCTGGCTCGTGAGGCGCAATGCGCGCTCGTAGGCGGCGATCGCTTCGCTCGTTCGCCCCAAACGCCGACAGAGATCAGCGCGCGCCGAGTGCGCCAGGGAGTAGTCACCCAGCTCGCCGCGTTCGAGAAGCGCGTTCACCAGCGCGAGCCCGGCTTCAGGTCCGTCGCGCATCGCGATTGCCACCGCGCGGTTGAGCTCGACCACCGAAGACGGCTCGGCGCGCAACAGGACATCGTACAGACCGACAATCTGTCGCCAATCGGTCGACGCAGCATCGCGCGCATCCGCGTGCACGGCCACGATGGCGGCTTGCAGCGTGTATGGGCCGAAGTGCCGCGACGTCAGTGCGCGCTCGACAAGCGCGAGCCCTTCGGCAATCTGCCCCCGGTTCCAGAGCCGGCGATCCTGCTCGTGGAGCAACAGTATCTCCCCCTCCGGGGACGAGCGAGCCTTGCGCCGGGAATCGTGCAGAAGCATGAGCGCGAGAAGTCCGAACGCCTCAGGTTCGGGGAGGAGATCGACCAGGAGCCGCCCGAGGCGGATTGCTTCACCCGACAGGTCGTGGCGCGTGAGCGTTGCACCTGACGACGCCGCATACCCTTCGTTGAACACGAGGTAGATGACGTGCAGAACTGTGTCGAGCCGGTCGGGGAGATCGGCGCGCGCCGGAATCTGGTATGGAATGC
>JACCSZ010000200.1 GCA_013812695.1 Gemmatimonadales bacterium
CCGATAGGCGGCGCCGCCCGCGCCGGCGCGGGGGCGCGTGGGGGCGCGGCGGTCGAGTCCTGCGCGGACAGGGTGTTCGTCAGCACGAGGAGCAGCAGCAGACCCGGGAGCAGCGCGGCCCGGATGCGCGGGAAGGAAAGGTGGCGGGAGCGTGTGAGGATCGAACTCACCGGAGCCGCCATAGGCACCTCCGTCGCGGTTTTGAAGACCGGCCAGGCCACCAGGCCCGATCCGCCCCCGTCAGAAGTTGTAGTCAGCGCGCGCACTCAGGGCGAGGCAATCGCCTCGATCTCGACGCGCGCGCCGCGCGGCAGCGCGGCGACCGCGACCGTGGACCGGGCCGGACGGTGCTCGCCGAAGGCGCGAGCGTACACGGTGTTCATGGCCGCGAAATCGGCCATGTCGACGAGGAAAACCGTCGTCTTGACCACGTTGCCGAGGTCGAGGCCCCCGGCCCGCAGGATGGCCTGGAGGTTCTGCAGCACCCGTTCGGTCTGTTCGCCGATGCCTCCGTCTACCAGCTCGCCCGTGGCGGGGTCGAAGCCGACCTGCCCGGCCGTGAAGAGCAGGCTGCCGACACGCGCCGCCTGGCTGTACGGACCGATCGCGCGGGGCGCATCGGGCGTCGACACGAACTCGATCGGCATCAGAACAGCCCTTCGATTGTGCCGTCGGGGTGGACCCGGATCGCCTCGGCGGACGGCGTCTTGCTGAGGCCGGGCATGGTCATGATCTCGCCCGCGAGCGCCACGACGAACCCGGCGCCGGCCGAGGGATAGGCATCCCGGATCGTCAGCCGGAATCCGGTGGGACGTCCCAGCTTGGTGGCGTCGTCGCTGAAGCTGTACTGGGTCTTGGCCATGCAGACCGGGGTTTCGCCCAACCCCATGGCCTCGCACTGCGCGATGTTCTTCTCGGCGGCGGCGCTGTAGTCCACGCCGGCCGCGCCATAGATCTCGCGGGCGATGATCTCGATCTTGGCCTTGATCGGCTGCTTGACGTCGTACAGGGGCTTGAAATCGGCCGTGCCGGCGTCGAGCATCGCGAGCACCTCCTTGGCCACCGCCTCGCCCCCTTCGCCGCCCTTGGCCCACACGTCGCTGAGCGCGGCGCGGGCACCCCAGCCGGCCGCCGCCCCGAGCACGGCCTCGATTTCCTCCTGGGTGTCCGAGGTGAACCGGTTGAGCGCGACCACGACGGGCACGCCGAACTTCTGCACGTTCCGCACGTGCGCTTCGAGATTGACCATGCCTCGCCCGAGGGCGGCCAGATCGGGCTTGCCGAGCGCATCCTTCTTCACACCGCCGTGCATCTTGAGCGCGCGCACGGTGGCGACGATCACGGCCGCGCCCGGCTTGAGCCCGCCGAACCGGCACTTGATGTCGAAGAATTTCTCGGCACCCAGGTCGGCGCCGAACCCGGCCTCGGTGAGCACGATCTCACCGAGCGAGAGCGCGAGGCGGGTGGCGACGAGCGAGTTACAGCCGTGGGCGATGTTGCCGAACGGCCCGGCATGCACGAGCGCGGGGCCGCCCTCGAGCGTCTGGACCAGGTTAGGCAGCATCGCGTCCTTGAGGAGCAGCGTCATGGCGCCCGCGGCCTTGAGCTCGCCCGCGGTGACGGGCTTCCGGTCCCGCGTGAGCCCGACGATGATGCGCTTGATGCGGGCCTCGAGATCCGCCAGGTCGCTCGCCAGGGCGAGGATGGCCATGATCTCGCTCCCGGGCACGATGACGAAGCGATCCTCCCGGACCGGACCGGCGTTGATGCCGCCCATACTGATCACGATCGAGCGCAGGGCGCGGTCGTTCATGTCGATCGTGCGCGGCCAGGTGATGCGGCGGGGATCGAGGTTGAGCGCGTTGCCCTGGTGCAGATGATTGTCGAGCATCGCCGACAGCAGGTTGTGCGCGGAGGTGATGGCGTGAAAATCCCCGGTGAAGTGCAAGTTGATCTCGTCCATCGGCACCACCTGCGCGTAGCCGCCGCCGGCGGCGCCGCCCTTGACGCCGAACACCGGGCCGAGCGACGGCTCGCGGATGGCTACGACCACCTGCTTGCCCAGGCGTCGGAGCGCCTGGCTGACACCGACCGTAACCGTGCTCTTCCCCTCGCCGGCAGGCGTCGGATTGATCCCGGTCACCAGCACCAGCCGGCCCGTCGGCTTGGCGCGCGCGACGACCTCCGCGGCGATCTTGGCCTTGTACCGGCCGTACGGCAGGATGTCGTCGGGGCCCAGACCGAGCTCCGCCGCGACCTCCTGGATGGGGCGCAGCTTGGCGGCCTGGGCGATCGCGATGTCGGACGGAACGGTCGTCACCTGAATTGCTCCAGCAGCTAGAGAGATGGAAAACCAAACACGCGCGCCGCGTTGGCGGCGGTCGCGGCCATCAGTTCGCCCACCGGCAGGCCGCGCACCGCGGCGATGCGCTCGGCCACCCGGACGACGAATGCCGGCTCGTTCCGCCTGCCACGATGCGGCACGGGGGCGAGGTACGGGCCGTCAGTCTCTACCAGGATGCGGTCGAGCGGCGTGTCCAGGATGGCCTGGTCCAGGTGCCAGTTCTTGAAGGTCACCATCCCACTGAACGACACATAGTGGCGGAGGTCCAGCCCCGCCCGCAAGAGGCGGGGGCCGCTGCTGAAGGAGTGCAGTACGGCCGGGACGTCGGGATGGGATCGAAGGATGGCCGCGACATCGTCGTCGGCTTCGCGCGCGTGGATCACGGCGGCCTTGCCGGCGGTGCGGGCCAGCGCGAGCTGCGCCTCGAAGGCCGAGCGCTGAGTGTCGCGCGGGGCGTGGTCGTAGTGGTAGTCGAGGCCCATCTCGCCGGCGGCCACGACCTCGGGGCGCCGAAGCGTGGCCTCGAGCCAGCGGCGGACGTCGTCAGACCACTCGCCGGCGTGGTGGGGGTGCACGCCGGCCGCCACCGAGATTCGCGGCTCGGCGGTGGCGAGGACCAGCGCTCGCTCGGCCGTGGCAGGGGACTCGCCGATCGCGACGATCCGCACGAGCCCTGCGGCCCAAGCGCGGGACAGCACCTCGGGCCGGTCGGGGTCGTACGCCTCGTCGGCGAGATGGCAGTGGGTGTCGATGACCATGGGGTGGCGGGGCGACGGGCCCCGCGCCCGGCTGCTACCCGACCGGCGCGGTCTTCCGGCTGCCGGCCGCCAGGGGCGCCGGCGCCGGGGAGGGCGTCAGGTGGCCCTTGGCGAGCTGGCCGGGCCAGCGCTTCTCGATCGCCATCAGCACCGGGGCGGCGATATAGATGGACGAGAACGTGCCGGTGAACACGCCGAAGAACATGACCAGCGCGAACGGCCGGATCACTTCGCCGCCGAAGATCGTGAGCGCCAGCAGCGACGACAGCGTCGTCCCGTGCGTCAGCACGCTCCGCGGCAGCGTCTCGTTGATCGAGCGGTTGAGGATCTGCTCGAAGCTGTCGCGCTTGTGCTTCTTGAGGTTCTCGCGAACGCGGTCGAAGATGATGATGGTGTCGTTGAGGGAGTAGCCCACCATCGAGAGCACCGCGGCTACCACGGTCAGGCTCACCTCGAGCCGCAGCATCCCGACGAAGGCGATGGTGGCCAGGATGTCGTGCGCCGTCGCGATGACGGCCGCCAGCCCGAACCGCCACTCGAAGCGGTACGCGAGGTAGGCGAGCACCGCGAAGAAGGACAGGAAAATAGCCAGGAAGGCCTGCTGCCGAAGCTCGCCGCCGACCTTGGGGCCGACCGCCTCGGTCCGCACGATGCTGAAGTTGCCGGTGCCGAGCACGCCGCTCAACGCCTGGCGGACGGCGTCGGCCGTGGCCTGGGTGTCGTTTGCGTCGGTGCCCGGCTTGGCCACCCGCGCCCGCACCACGAACTCGTTCGGCGCACCGAAGTTCTGGATCTCGGCGCCGTGAATCCCCTGCCGGTCGAGCCCGGTCCGGAGCGCGCCCACATCGACCGGTGCCTTGCTCTCGACCTGGATCAGGGTCCCGCCGGTGAACTCGATGCTGTAGTTCAGCCCCCGGATGACCAGAATCAGAAGGCCAGGGATGAGAAACAGCGCCGTGAGGATGTAGGCATACCGCCGGGCGCCGATGAAGTCGTAGTGGGCGTTGGCAAACAGTCGCAGCATGGTCAGATGCTCAGGGTAGACATGGTCGGGCGGCGGCTCAGCCAGATCATGAAGAAGGTCCGGGTCACGAACACGGCGGTGATCATCGAGGCGATGATGCCCATGATCAGGGTCACCGCGAAGCCCTTCACCGGCCCGGTGCCGAACTGGAACAGGAACAGCGCCGTCAACACGGTGCAGACGTTCGAGTCGATGATCGCGTTCATGGCGTGCTTAAAGCCTTCATCCACGGCCAGCCGCACGGTCTTGCCATGCAGCAGCTCCTCGCGGATGCGCTCGAAGATCAACACGTTGGCGTCCACGGCGATGCCGACCGAGAGGACGATGCCCGCGAGCCCCGGTAACGTCAATGTGGCCTCGATCATCGAGAGGCCGCCCAGGGTGAACAGGAAGTACAGCACGAGCGCCGCCACCGCGAGCACGCCGCTCAGGCGATAGAATACGAGCATGATCACGATGACCAGCACGGTGCCCACGAGGCCGGCCGTAATCCCCTGCCGGATGGAGTCGCTGCCCAGGCTCGCGCCGATCTGCCGCTCTTCGACGATCTTGAGCGGGATGGGCAGCGCGCCGGCCTTGAGGGTGAGCGCCATGTCCTGCGCCTCCTGCAGGCTCCGGTTGCCGAGCGTGATCTGACCGTTCCGGCCGATCCGGCTCTGGATCACCGGCGGGCGCCCCTGCACCCGGCCGTCGAGCAGGATCGCCATGAAATCCCCGACGTGCCGGCCGGTCTCGTCGCCGAACTTGCGGCCGCCGGCGCGATCGAGCTGGAAGGTGACGATCGGCCCGTTGGTGAGTGGGTCGAGCTGCGCCTGTGCGTCCTCCAGATTGCTGCCGGTGACGATGGGCCGGTCGTCCAGCGCATACAGGAAACGGTACGACTCGACCCCGACGCTGATTGGCGAGGAGGACCAGCGCAGCACGACGTTGCGCGGGAGCTGCCGGGCCACGGCCGGAATGTTGATGAGGCTGTCCGCCCGGGGAAACGCCGTCTCGGGCACGACGTACTCGCCGGGGGTGGTGCTGCCGGCAACGGCGCCGGCCGGCTGAATGAGCCCCGCCAGGATTCCGGCCCCGCCCGCCGGCGCCGAGTCGGCCGCGGCGCTGTCGGCGGCCGCGCTGTCGCCCCGGGCGCCGGCGGCCCGGGTGGCCGGCCTGGCAGAGTCGCCGCCGAGGAGCTGCTCGACCGCGGAGGGCTTACCGGTCGCCGGATCGCCCTTGATGCCGAGTCCGCGGAGCGTGCGATCCATGGCGGGCAGCGCCTTGTCGAGGGCGTCGGTCTTGTCGGTGATCCGAAACTCGAGAAAGGCGCTCCGCTGCACGATCGCCTTGGCGCGTCCGGGCTCGGTGATGCCGGCGAGCTCGACGACGATGCGATCATCCCCGGCTTTCTGCACCAGCGGCTCGACCACGCCGAACTCGTCGATGCGCTTCCGGAGCACGGTGAGGGCCAGGTCGAGGTCCCGCTTGGGATCGGCCGAGACCTGCTTGGACTGGTCCAGCTCGAGCGCCAGATGCATGCCGCCCTGCAGGTCGAGGCCGCGCTTGAGCGGCACCCGCGTGACCGTGTCGTCGCGCATGATCCCGTCGGCCCCGCGCGTGCGGAGCGTGGCGGTCCGGGGAAAGAGGAAGTAGACCGAGCCGAGGATCAGCAGCACGATCACGATCACGCGGGATCGAATGGAGGCAAACATCGTCAGGTCGCGGTCTCAGGCTTGAGGGTTCCGGCCAGAGCCGGTCGGGCCGCGGCGAGTGCTTCGCGGGCCCGGATACGATCGCGTTCCACCTGCTCCTGCAGCGCTGCTACCGAAGCGAAGCGCTTCACGTCGCGCAGGCGTTCCACCCACTCGATGCGGACCCACTCGTCGTACAGGTCGCCGTCGAAGTCGAACAGGTGCGCCTCGAGCGTCCGCCGTCCATCGTCGAAGGTCGGTTTGGAGCCCTGGTTCATCATGCCCTCCGCCGACCCATGGCGCCACTCGACCCGGACGGCGTAGACGCCATCGGGCGGGAGCAGCTTCTGCCGGGGGACGTCGGCCAGGTTGATCGTCGGCACTCCCAGGAGCCGGCCCCGACGCTCCCCCCGCCCGACCTGGCCGCTCACCTGGTACGGGCGTCCGAGCATCCGGGACGCGCCGGCCAGGTCGCCGCCGGCAACCGCGCGGCGGATCCGCGAGCTCGACACGTGCTGGTCACCGACGCCGACCGGGTCGACCACGTCGACGTCGAAGCCGCGCTCCACCGCCAGGCGCCGCAGCGTGTCGACGTCGCCGCTCCGCGCCCGGCCGAACCCGTGATCGTGCCCGATGACCAGCTCGCGCATCTGGCACCGTTCGATCAGCACCCGATCGACGTACTCCTCGGGCGAGAGCGCGGCCAGGCGCCGGTCGAACCGGAGGAACAGCACGTAGTCGATCGGCAGCTGCGCCAGAATTTCGCGCCGTTCGACGTCGGTCGTGAGCAGCGGCGGCGCCGCCTGCGGGTTCACGATCTCGAGCGGGTGGGGCTCGAACGTCACCAGCACGCTGGACCGTCCGGCCGCGGCCGCGCGCCGCGCGATCTCGCGCAGGACCGCCTGGTGCCCCAGGTGCACGCCGTCGAACGAGCCGACCGTCACCGTGCTCCCGCGCGGCAGCGGCGGCAACAGCCCGGTCACGGCATGGCCAGGACGACGGACGGCCTGAGCCACCCGTGCTCGGCGCGCGCCACGGCCAGCAGCTCGCCGCCCTGCACCAGCGCCACGTCGCCGCGCGTGTCGGCCGCCGCCGGCACCGCGCGGCCGTGGCTCACGGCCCTCCGACCCGGGGCGTCCACCTCCACCGCCGGAAGATGGCCGAGGACCGTCCACGCGGAACGCACGGCGTCGCGCGTCAGCGCGTCGAGCGGAACCGCGTCCTCCACCCGAAGCGCGCCGATCGCCTCGCGGCGCAGCGCCGTGAGGTGGGCGCCGACGCCGAGCCGTTCGCCGAGGTCGCGGGCGAGCGCCCGGATGTAGGTGCCGGCGCTCACGGAGACGCGGAACACCAAGTCGGGCGTCGCCAGCCTGAGCAGCTCGAGTCGGTGCACCGTGACAGTGACGTCGGGCGGGTCGACGCCTTGGCCTCGGCGCGCGAGCTGGTAGCTGCGCTGGCCGCCGACGTGCTTGGCCGAATACCGGGGCGGCCGCTGGCACTGCTGGCCCACGAAGCCGGCGAGCGCATCGCGGAGCATCTCCTCGGTCAGCCCCGCCGGGTCCGCCGGCCCGCCGATTGGCGCCCCGGTCAGGTCGTCGGTGTCGGTGGCGAGCCCCAGCCGCGCGGTGGCGAGATAGGTCTTGGCCTCCGACCCGACGAATCGCGCCAGCCGCGTGGCCCGGCCCACCAGCAGCACCAGCAATCCCGTGGCGAACGGATCGAGCGTGCCGGTGTGCCCGACCGCCGTGGTGCCCAGCACGCGGCGGGCGCGCTGCACCGCGTCGTGCGACGTCAGGCCTGCCGGTTTGTCGACCAGCACCGCGCCGATCAGCTGGTCCCCTCGCGCCGGATCTCCTCGAGCAGCTCGTTGATCCGCGCGGCGTGCTCGAGCCCTTTATCCAGCTCGAAGTGCAGCTCGGGCACGATCCGGGTCGACAGCGCCCGCGCCGCGCGGGACCGCAGGAATCCGGCCGCGCTCTGCAATCCTTCAAGCGCCCGGGCCTTGTCCGCCTCCTCGCCCGGCACGCTGACCATCACGCGGGCGTGCGACAGGTCGGACGTGACCAGCACCGCGGTGACCGTGACGAACCCGACCCGGGGATCGCGCACCCGGCGCGACAGCGCCTCGGTGATCACCTGCCGGAGGGTCTCGGCCACCTGCTCGGGGCGCCTGGAGGACGACCTCATCGCCACCCCATCGTCACCGCCACACCGTGATGGTATCCACGATCCGCAAGCCGCCGGTCTCTTCCACCACGCGGTCGGCGGCGCGCAAGGTTTCCTCGACGACCGGCCGGGCCGAGCCCACGGCGGCGCATGCGATCTCCGCGCGCTGCCAGAGGTCCTGGTGGCCGGTCTCCGCCACCGACACGTTCAGCTTGTGGCGGAGCGCCGCCGTGAGCGGCTTGAGGGTCCCGCGCTTTTCCTTCAACGAATGACACCCCGGGAGATGGAGCTCCCACACCTGCACGCCGACGATCACCCCACCGCGCCGCCGGCCGCCGGCTGGAGGGTCCGCTTGACCTCCTCCATCCGGAACGACTCGATCCGGTCGCCGACCTTGAGGTCGTTGAAGTTCTCGATGCCGATGCCGCACTCGAGCCCCTCGCGCACTTCCCGGACATCGTCCTTGAAGCGCTTGAGACTGGAGAGCGTGCCGGTGTAGACGACGGTGCCGTCGCGCGTGACCCGGGCCCGGGCCGTGCGGCCGACGGTGCCGCTCCGCACCATGCACCCGGCGATCGTGCCCACCTTGCTCACCTTGAAGAGCTGCAGCACCTCCGCATCGCCCAGGAGGGTTTCGCGCTCCTCGGGCTTGAGCAGCCCCTCGAGCGCGCTCCGCACGTCCTCCACCGCCTCGTAAATGATGCGGTAGGTCCGCACGTCCACCTGCTCGCGCTCGGCGGCCGCCCGGGCGTTCGAATCGGGCCGGACGTGGAACCCGAGGACGATGGCGCCGGACGCCTTGGCGAGCAGCACGTCGCTCTCGCTGATGGCGCCCACCCCGCGGTGAACCACGTCCACCCGGACCTCGCTCGTGCTGAGTTGGGCGAGCGCGTCCGCCAGCGCTTCCGCCGGACCGCCCTGGTCCGCCTTGATGATGATCCGGAGTTGGGTGACCCCGCCCTCCTTGAGCGCCCGGCTGAAGTCCTCGAGGCTGGTGCCCTTCTGGCTCCGCCGGTTCTGCGCCTCACGCTCCAGCCGCTGCCGCTTCTGCGCGATCTCCCGCGCCTCGTTCGCGTCGGTGACGACCGCGAACGTGTCGCCCGCCGCCGGCACGCCCTCGAAGCCGAGGATCTGGACGGGAATGGACGGGCCGGCCTCCTTGACCGTCTTGCCGCGCTCGTCGTACAGTGCCCGCACCCGGCCCGAGAACTTGCCGCAGATGAAGTTGTCGCCGCCGTGGAGGGTGCCCTTCTGGACGAGCACCGTGGCGAGCGGGCCCTTGCCCGGGTCGAGCGTGGCCTCGAGCACCGCGCCGTGACCCTTGCCCTCCGGGTTGGCCTTGAGATCGAGGATCTCTGCCTGGAGCAGGACCTGCTCGAGCAGCGCGTCGATCCCGATGCCCTTCTTGGCCGAGATCTCCGCCGAGAGCACGTTGCCGCCGAACTCTTCGAGCACGACATTATGCTGCAGCAGGTCCTGCTTGAGTTTCTGCGTGTTGGCGGACGGCAGATCGATCTTGTTGATGGCGACGATCATCGGCACGCCGGCGTTCCGGGCGTGGCTGATGGCCTCGACCGTCTGCGGCATGACCTGGTCGTCGGCCGCGACGACGAGGACGACGATATCGGTGACCTGCGCGCCGCGGGCACGCATGGCCGTGAACGCCTGGTGGCCGGGGGTATCGAGGAAGGTGATGGTGCGCCCGCCCGGCAGCGACACGTGATACGCGCCGATATGCTGGGTGATGCCGCCCGCCTCGCCGGCGACCACGTTGGCCTTCCGGACGTAGTCGAGCAGCGACGTCTTGCCGTGGTCGACGTGGCCCATGATGGTGACCACCGGCGGCCGGCCGACGCGCTGCTCGGGCGACTCGTCCGGGTCCTCGGTCTCGAGCGCGGCGGCATATTCGTCTTCGCGCACGGCCTCGAAGCCAAAGGCACTGGCGATGAGGTCGATCTGGTCGAAATCCAGCCGCTGGTTGACCGTCACCATGAGGCCCAGCTCCTTGAACGCGAACTGAACGATCTGGGTAGCCGGAACCTTCATCGCGCCGGCCATCTCGGACACCGAGATGAACTCGTTGACGCGGATGCGGGTGCGCTCGCGCTCGCGCTCCTCGGCCGCGCGTCCGGCCTGGACCTCGCGGTACGAGGGCTCGTCCGACCGGCGCACGCCTTTCCGCCCCGCCGGGCCCTTCATGCCCTGGAGGGTCTTGAGAATGTTCGCCTGCACCGCATCCTGATCCACCGACGACCGCTTGCCCTTCTTGCCCTTCTTCCGGCCGCCGCCCTTCTCCGCGTCGGGGCCGAACTGCCGCACCGGCGGTGTGGCGCTCCGCTCGGGGCCGCCGAGCCCGGGCCGCGAG
>JACCSZ010000385.1 GCA_013812695.1 Gemmatimonadales bacterium
CAGCGAAGGAGCCATGCCTCGAGATGGGCTCCTTCGCTGCGCTCAGGATGACAGGGCGGGTGACGGCACGCGCCTCTGAGCCCCCAGCGTCCCTCACGCCCGCGCCGCCGTCGCGAAGTCCCGCTCGACCCGCCCATCCTTGAGGTGCACCTGCCGCCGCGCGTGCTTCGCGATATCCGATTCGTGCGTCACCAGCACGATGGTCTGGCCATCCCGGTACAGCCCCTCGAACAGGCCCATGATCTCCTCGCTGGTGCCGCTGTCCAGATTGCCGGTCGGCTCGTCGGCCAGCAGGATGCTCGGCTGGTTCACCAGCGCGCGCGCGATCGCCACCCGCTGCCGCTGGCCGCCCGAGAGCTCGTTCGGCCGGTGTTGCATCCGGTCCTGGAGCCCCACCCGGGCGAGCGCGTCCGCCGCCTGCGACCGGCGCTCGCGTCCGCCAAGGCCGGCGTAGACCAGCGGCAGCTCCACGTTGTGCAGGGCCGTGGCGCGCGGCAGCAGGTTGAAGGTCTGGAACACGAAGCCGATCTCCTTGTTGCGGATCCGCGCCAGCTCGTCGTCGCCGAGCTCCGAGACGCGGTGCCCGTTGAGCCAATACTCGCCCCCGGTCGGACTGTCGAGGCAGCCGACCAGGTTCATGAGCGTGGACTTACCCGAGCCCGATGGCCCCATGACCGCCACGAACTCGTTCTTGCGGATGACCACATTGACGCCGCGAAGCGCGTGCACCACTTCGCCGCCCATGTCGTAGTCACGCTGGAGATTCCGGGTGACGATGACCGCGTCGCGCGGCACGTCGACCGGCAACATGGCCATCCGCTCGGCGGTGTCGCCGAGGCTCGTCGTCACAGCGTCCGTCCGATCAGCGCCTCGGTGCGCGCCTTGGCGCGGAGGTAGTCGAAGCGGGCGTTCACCACGTCCACCTCCGCCTGGTCGAGGGCTTCCTGCGAGGTCAGCACGTCCACGATGGTCGACACGCCCAGTCGGTAGCGTTCCTGCTGGACCCGGAGGTCCTCGGTGGCCGCCGCGACGCTCGTCCCCGTGATCTCGATCTTGGCCCGCGCCGCGTCGAGCTCGGCCAGCCGCGCGGTGAGCTCCGCCTGGACCGCCCGGCGCTCGTCCGCGGCGGTGGCCTGGGCCACGTCGTAGCTCGCCTCGCGCTGGGCGATGCCCAACTCGCGCTCGAAGCCGTTGAAGATGCTCCAGCTCATCCGCAGGCTGAGCTGGCGCTGGTTGAAGAACTCGTAGTCCTCCGTCCGGCTCGCGTTCCAGCCGGTGTTGGCGGCGAGCGTGAGGCTGGGCCAGTAGGCGGCGCGGGACGAGCGCACGCTGGCGCGCGCCGCGTCGGCGCTCGCGGCCGCGCTCTGAATCCGCGGCGAGCGTGCCTCCGCTTCGCTTCGGAGCGCCTGGGTATCGACCGTCGCCATGACCCGGCGGAAGCTGGAGTCGTCCAGCGCCCGGACGCGGCCCACGTCGCCGATCAGGCGGGCGAGGTTCGCTTCGGCGGTGGCCAGGTCGGTGTGGGTGTCGATCAGGTCGAGCCGGGCGCTCCCCAGGGTCACCAGCGAGCGCAGCGAATCGGAGCGCGTGGCCGAGCCGGCGCGGAGCTTCGCCACCGAGACCTTGAGCTGCTCCTGGGCCCGGCGCACGCTCGCCTCGCGGACGCCGACGAGCTGGGCGGCGCTCAGCGCGTCGAAGAACTGGTTGGTGGTCGCCAGCGCCTGCTGAAAGCGGGCGTCCACCAGCGACGCCTCCGCCTCGGCCTCGCCGGCCCGGGCCGCCCGGAGCTCCGCGCCGCGCCGGAACCCGGTGAACAGGTCCACGCTCGCGCTGAGCGAGGTGCTGAGGCTCCGGCTGGTGTTGCTCCCCGAGGTGAGCTGGCCGGTGACCGGGTCGACGCGGGCGGCCCCCTCGGCGAAGAAATCGCTGGCCGACGAGCTGGCCGTCAGCGACGGCAGGAAGCTTCCCCAGGCGCTCCGCCGCTGGGCGGCGGACGTTCGCACCTCGGCCTCCGCCTGCACGATGCCGGGCTGGGCTCGCGCGGCGAGGGCGAGGGCCTCGGGCAGCGTGACCGCCCGGTCCTGTGCCGTGAGCGGCGAGCGGGACAGGGTGGCGAGCAGGATGAAGAGCAGGACGCGGATCATGCGATCCTGGGAGTCGGGGCAGAGTGGGAAGATAGCCCAGCAAGGTACCAACGTCAGATTCGCGGGATGACGTGGCCGTCGCAGCTCGCTACCGATCCGCCCTCCGCCGGAACGCTTCGCGCCACGCGCTCAGCGCCAGCCAGGCGCAGATCACCCCGAATGCGTAGGCGGTGACCTTGGGCAGCGCGAAGAACAGCGCGCCGAGCGAGATCAGGATGATGCTGAGCGGCAGGAACACCGACCGCCTGGCGTTGTTGATCAGCAACCGGACGGCCAGCGCCGCGCGCTGACGCCGCTCGCGCCCGGTGGGGTGGTGCACGGTGGGCTGAATCTCCGGGTCTTCCCGGCGCAGTACGGTGGGCAGGGCGGCGCTGACGCGCGCCGGCGCGCGCACCGGCCGGCGGGTCACCTCGCGGCTCCGGGCGACATCGAGCCGGAACTGGCGTTCCATCGCGTCCGCCAGCGCGGTGTCCTCGATGAGCACGTCGAGCTCGTAATTCCCCAGCAGGCTCGACGGGTTGAGGTTGCTCGAGCCGATGCGGGTCCACCGGCCGTCGGCCACGCTGGTCTTGGCGTGCAGCATCGGGCCCTCCCACTCGAAGATCCGCACCCCGCTCCGGAGCAGATCCCGGTAGCCGATCCGCGACAGGTTCCGGACCAGGGGGAGGTCGCTCGACCCCGGCACGACGAGCCGCACGTCCACGCCATCCCGCGCCGCGTCGCGGAGCGCCTGAAACAGCCTCGGCGGGGCCAGCAGGTAGGCATCGGTGATCCACAGGCGATTGATGCTGCCCGCCGCCAGCAGCTCGACGACGCGGAAGGTCCGCTCGCGGCCGGGCTCGCCGCCGATGACGCGCACCTCCGCCTGCCCCTGCGGCGTCACCCGCCCCGCCACGTCGTCGTCGGGCAGTTTCCCGCCGGCGATCTCCCACGTTCGGGCGAACGCCTGGTCCAGCACCGCCGCGGCCGGGCCGGCGATCTCCACCGCCGTGTCGCGCCAGCAGTGGCCGCCGTCGGCCTCCTCCCCGGTCCACTCGCGGCCGATACAGAGCCCGCCCATGACCGCTCGGGCCCCGTCCGCGACGACGAGCTTTCGATGGTTGCGCGAGAAGTTCTTCACCAGGTCGAGCGGTGCGAGCGGGCGGAACGGACGGACCTCCACCCCGGCACCGCGGAGCGCGCGCCAGTACGCGCGGGGCGTACGCCAGGAGCCGAGCGCGTCATACAGCACCCGCACGTGCAGGCCTTCGCGTGCCCGGGCCGCCAGCGCCTCGGCGAAGCGGCGGCCCGCCGGGTCGGGACGGATGATGTAGTTCTCGAAGTGGATCCAGCGTGAGGCGGACGCGATGACGTCGAGCATCGCGCCGTAGGCGGAGGAGCCGTCGATGAGGAGCCGAACCTGGTTGCCGGGGATGGGGCGGCCGCCGGCCGCGCGGTTGATCGCGCTGGTGACCGACTGCTCGGCGCTGGGGTGAGCCACGCCGGCGCCGGCGCCGGCCGCGGTCACGGCGCGCCGAGGCCGAGCTGGCGCTCGTGCGGGCGGAGCGCGCCGAGGACGAAGGCGATGTGCTCCTCCAGTGGCGCGCCCAGCTCGGCCGCGCCCTGCACCACGTCATCCCGGCTGACCGCGCGCGCGAACGCCTTGTCCTTGAGCTTTTTCCTGACGCTCGCGACCTCGAGATCGATGAGGCTCCGGGACGGCCGGACCAGCGCGCACGCCACGAGGAACCCGCACAGCTCGTCCACGGCGAAGAGCCCCTTGGCCATCGGCGTGTCGCGGGCCACGCCGGTGTAGGTGGCGTGGCCGAGGATCGCACGGCCGCTCGCCTCCGGCAGGCCGAGTCCGGTCAGGATCCGTACACCTTCAGCGGGATGCTCGTCGGTGGCCGAGTGGGCGGCGTTCGGGAAGCGCTCGTAGTCGAAGTCGTGGAGCAGCCCGACCAGCCCCCACGCCTCGATGTCCTCGCTCGTCCGGGCCGCCATGGCGCGCATGGCCAGCTCGACCGCATACATGTGCTTCCGGAGGGCCTCGGAGGCCGTGTACTCGTGCATCAAGGCGAGTGCGTCGGGACGGGTGAGCGGCATCACCGCTCACCGCTTTTGGCTTCCGTCTGCGCATAGCCCGCGGTGAGCGGGACGCGGGTGGAGACTTCCCCGTCCAGCGAGATCTCGAAGGCGTAGAGCCCCGGGCGGGGAAGCGGCACGTCGAACACGAGGACCGCACCGGCCTCCACGTCGACGATCCCGGCGGGGGGCTCGCCGAACTGCACGGTGCCCTCGCCGCCGAGCAGCTCGGTGCCGGCCTCGTCGACGAAGCGGATCCGGATCGAATGCATGCCGATCTCGGTGCGTCGCCCGCGCACCCGGAGGACCAGATGGGTGCGTGGGCAGACCGACGGAAAGTTGGTGAGCCAGACGTGCTGGAAGATGCCCAGCACGCTCAGTTTTCCCTGCTGGTCGATCAGGGCGTAATCGGCCACGAGCGCGAAGTCGAGGTGCAGCTCAGGACACCCGGATCGTGGTGACGACGTCGTTCTGCTTGATACTCTGCACGACGTCCATGCCGTCGCGCACCTGGCCGAAGACGGTATGAACCCGGTCGAGGTGCGCCTGCGGCGAGTGGCAGATGAAGAACTGGCTACCGCCGGTGTCCTTGCCCGCGTGGGCCATCGACAGCGTGCCGGCGACGTGCTTGTGCGTGTTGAGATGGGTCTCGCACTTGATCTTGTATCCCGGCCCGCCGGTTCCCGCCCGCGGGTTGTTGGGCTCTTTCGAGAGCGGGTCGCCGCCCTGCACCATGAAGTTGCTTATTACGCGGTGAAAGCGGGTGCCGTCGTAGAACTCGCTGTTGGCGAGCTTCTCGAAGTTGGCCACGGTGTCGGGCGTCTCGGTGTCGAACAGGTCGGCGACGATGGTGCCCTTGCTGGTCTCGATGGTCGCGGTCTTGGCCACGGTGTCTGGCTCCTCAGAAGGTCTGACCGCTAATCTAATACCCCGGGTTCGAGCCCTGCCTCGCGCAGAAAGCGGCTGCCCCC
>JACCSZ010000217.1 GCA_013812695.1 Gemmatimonadales bacterium
GCCTCCGCGCGTCGGCGGCGCTGATCGCGCGGGCCGCGGTGCTGGTCACCAACGACTCGGCCCCGCTGCACCTTGCCACCGCGACGGGCACGCCGATCGTCGCGGTATTCGGCCCGACGGTGCCCGCGTTCGGCTTCGGGCCCCGCGGCGCGCGCGACCGTGTGGTCGAGCATCCGTCGCTCGCCTGCCGGCCGTGCTCCGCGCATGGACCGGTACGGTGCCCGCTGGGCCATCACCGCTGCATGCGGGACCTGTCGGTCGAGCAGGTCGCCGAGGCGGTGGCGGCCGTCCCAGGTGTGGAGGAGCGTCGTGCGGTACGTACTCGGCGTTGACATCGGGGGGAC
The DNA here is from genome assembly GCA_013812695.1 of Gemmatimonadales bacterium. Classification (GTDB taxonomy): domain Bacteria; phylum Gemmatimonadota; class Gemmatimonadetes; order Gemmatimonadales; family GWC2-71-9; genus CAVVWJ01. Next base: position 345 of record JACCSZ010000217.1, read on the forward strand.
CAACCTCGTCGTCGGGACCGTCGCGGAAGACGGCTCCGAACTCGTCGCGGCCGCCAGCGAGCCGACGCAGTCGGAGGCGGGCGCCGCCGATGTGCTCGACCGGCTGGTCGGGCTCGCCGAGCGGGCGATCGCCGAGACCCGACGCCAGCGTCCGGGCGCCGAGATCCTCGGCGTCGGCGTGGGCGCGCCCGGGCCGCTCGACACCAGGCTCGGCGTCGTGCTGCTCACGCCCAACCTCGGGTGGGTCAACCTCCCGCTCCGGCAGATCATCCGCGACCGCCTCGGCCTGCCGGCCGCGCTCGACAACGACGCCAACTGCGCCGTGCTCGGCGAATGGTGGGTCGGCGCCGCGCGCGGGGCCCGGAACGCCATCGGGATCACGATCGGCACCGGCATCGGCGGCGGGCTCATTCTGAACGGCGCCCTGTACCACGGCGCCTCGGACGTGGCGGGCGAGATCGGTCACACGACGATCGACACCGAGGGGCGCCGCTGCAAGTGCGGCAACTACGGCTGCCTGGAGGCCTATGCGTCGGGGCCCAACATCGCGCTTCGCGCGCTCGAGGAAATCGAGGCGGGCGCGGTGAGCCGGCTGCCCGCGCTCGTGCGCGGCGATCTGTCGATGATCACCGCGCAGACGGTCTACCAGGCGGCCGCCGACGGCGACGATCTCGCGCTCGAGGTGGTCAACGACACCGCCAAGTTCCTCGGCGTCGGCATCGGGAACCTGCTCAACGTGTTCAACCCCGAGGTGGTGGTGGTGTGTGGCGGCGTGACGCTCGCGGGCGATCATCTCTTCGTGCCGCTGCAACGCGAGGTCGCGCGCCGCGCGTTCAAGCCGGCGGTCGCCGCGTGCCGCATCGTGCCGGGGGCGCTCGAGGGCACGGCCGGCGTGTACGGCGCGGCCAAGGTGTTTCTGGACCAGACGGCCGCGAGTGCCTAAGGTCGGCGTCGTCGGCTCGCTGGTCTGGGATCTCATCCACGGCCGCGACCCACTCGCGCCAGCGACCGAGGAGTGGGGCGGGATCGCCTACGCGCTCGGCGGCTTCGACGCGAGCCTGCCGCCCGACTGGGAGATCGTGCCGCTCATCAAGGTCGGGCGGGACCTCGCGTCCGAGGCGGCCGAGCTGCTGGGCGGGCTGTCGCGGCTCACGCCCGGCGGACGCTGCATCGAGGTGCCGGCACCGAACAACCGCGTCGTGCTGCACTATCACTCGGCCGAACGGCGCTGCGAGCGGATGTCGGGCGGTGTGCCGGGATGGACCTGGCTGGAGCTGGGCCCGATGGTACGGGACCTCGACGCCCTCTATCTCAACTTCATCTCGGGCTTCGAGCTCGCGCTCGGCACGGCCCAGGCACTGCGTCAGGGATTCCGCGGGCCGATCTACGCCGATCTGCACAGCCTGTTCCTCGGGATGCACCACGACGGGATGCGCATGCTGCAACCGCTGGCGGATGCGTCGTCGTGGTTCGGGTGCTTCGATGTCGCGCAACTCAACGAGGACGAGATGCGGCAGCTCTCGCCGGACCCATTGTCGCTCAGCGCGGAGGCGCTCGCCGCCGGGGTGTCGATGCTGGTGGTGACGCTGGGCCCAAAGGGGGCGGCATACGTGGCGGCCCCGGGGTTCGACGGGTGGCCGACCGGCGCGGAGCCGGTGACCGCGGAGTCGTACGCGGTGCGCACCGCCCGCATTCCCGCCCCCGAGGTCGACGCCGTCGACCCCACCGGCTGCGGCGATGTCTTCGGCGCGGCCGCCTGCGCGCGCCTGCTCGCCGGGGAGTCGATCGAGACGGCGCTCCGCCACGCGGCCGCCCTCGCGTCGCGCAACGCCGGCCTGCGCGGGGCCAATGGCTTGAGCCGCCATCTGCGCGGCGAGCTGCTCGTGCCGTGACCCGCGTCATCGAGGTCCCCGCGACGTTCGACGACCGTTCGTTCGAGCAGTTCGCCGGCGGGTTTCCCGCCTGGCCGCCCGACGAGAAGGTGCTGCTCGACGCGCGCGGCGCGCAGTGGGCGTCACCGTTCGGCCTGCTCGCCATGCTCACCGCCGGCCAGGCGCTCGCGGAGGCGCGCCGCGAGCGCCCGCTCTTCACGGTGCCGACGAGCGACGACGTCAAGCGCTACTGGGCGCGCGCCGGCTTCTTCAAGTACGCAGCGGAGCTGTTCGAGCTGCACGGCAAAGTGCCCAAGGCGTCGGCGTCGGGCCCGTCGGACGTCCTCCTCGACGTCACACCCGTCCGCGCCACCGAGGACGTGCACGAGGTGGTCGAGAAGATCTCGCAGGGCGCGTCGCGGATCCTGCACGGCGAGCTCGGCCTCGAGATGAAGGCCACGATGCGATTCAGTATGGCGCTTTCGGAGGCATGCCAGAATATTGTGGAGCACGCCGGCACGAGCGGCTGGGTGGCGGTGCAGGCGTACACCTTCCGGCGGCGGCTTGGACGGCGCGTCGTCGTGATCAGCGTGAGCGACGCGGGGATCGGGTTCCGGCGCTCGCTCGAGACCACTCATGCCAAGCGATTCGGCGAGCGCTGGGGCGACGGCGCGGCGCTCGAGGCGGCGCTGATTCAGGGCGTCAGCCGCTTCCGCGATCCCGGCCGCGGGCAGGGTCTCGCGTTCATCAAGCGCTTTCTGGATCAGTGGAAAGGCAAGATCTCGATCCGGAGCGGCACGGCGCGTCTCGCGATCGTCCCGCCCTGGGACGAGGATGTGCCGTTGAGCGAGCATCTCGCGTTCTTCCCCGGAGCCCAGGTGCAGATCATCATTCCCGCGCAGGACACCGAGGCCCGATGATCCAGACCATCCACATCGGCCACTTGCTGCGCGAGACCGTCACCTCTCCCTACCGGAATCTCGTCACCCGCCCGACCGGCGCCGCCATCCGGAATCGCATCCAGCAGACGCTTGCGGGCTCCTCCTGCCGTACCGCGCTGCTCGACTTCTCCGGGATCGAGCTGCTGGACGTGAGCTGCGCGGACGAGGTGGTCGCCAAGCTGCTGCTGTACGACGGGGAGTCGGGGGCGCCATTCGTGGTGCTGCAGGGGCTGCGCGAGGACCAGCACGAGGCGATCGAGCACGTGCTCACCCACCATCGCCTGGTCGTGGCCGCGGTGGCGCCGGACCACGCCGACGAGGGGCCGCGGCTCCTGGGCTGGGCTACGGCCGACGCGCGCGCGGCATTCGACTGCGTGTGCCTCCGAGGCGCCCTGGCCGTCGGCGAGCTCGGGCAGGCGCTCGGCTGGGCGCCGGCC
>JACCSZ010000235.1 GCA_013812695.1 Gemmatimonadales bacterium
ATGAGGGCGTCGCGAATATTCGCAACGAAGACCGGATCCCGGAGCTGCCCGCGGACCTGGTGGTGGAACTGGCGGCCACCTTCACCGCAGAGGGTGTGCGCCTCGTGTGCCCCGGCCCACTGCCGCCGCCCGTCGCAGCCTTTCTGCGTCTGGTCGGACACTCGGAGGCCCTGGCGTTCGGTGCGGCCGAGCGGCAGGATCCCGGCCTCCTGGCCGAGGCCATCCGGGCGCTGCCACTGCCCATCCCGGAGGCCGCGGCCTGGAAGCTGGCCGCGCTCGCCCGCGAAAGGGAGTTTCCATGAAGCTGGGTCTCTGCGCGCAGGTGCTGTATCACCTCCCCTGGGGCGAGGCACTCTCCACCGCTCGCCGTTTGGGCTGCGAGGCGATCGAGTTGCCCGTCGACGCGCGAAATCCGTTCCTCGATCTGGACGAAGCACTGGCTGGGGGCTGGCGTCGCATCGCTCGCGACGTCCGGAATGCCGGACTCGAAATATCCGCGCTGTCCAATCACCAGGAAGGGCAGCTGCTGTTGGGTCCGCACGGCGCCGACACCGATGCCGTTCATGCCGGTGATCCGGAGCAGAAGGCGCGCTACGCGGCGCTGCGACTCGAGCAGACCGCGGCGTTGGCCGAACACCTCGAGGTGGGCGTGGTCTGCGGTTTCACCGGGTGTGAGGAGCCGTCGCGGTGGTTTCCCTGGCCACTGGCGGACGGCTACGAGCGCATGGGCACGAAGTATCGCGACCGGCTGCTCCCGGTGCTGGATGCCTTCTCCCGGCACGGGATCCGGTTCGCGCACGAGTGCCACCCCAAACAGTTCGCGTACAACCTGGAGACGGCACGGCTCGCGCTGGAGCTGCTCGATGGGCATCCGGCCTTCGCCTTCAACTTTGACCCCGCGAACCTGATGCTGGCCGACATGAGTCCCGTCGTGTTCGTCGCGGAGCTGGGCGCACGAATCGCGCACGTGCACGCCAAGGACGGGGAGCGGGTGGCGCACCAGATCGCCCGTTCGGGACTGCTGGCGCATGGCCCGTGGGACCGGCGGGACCGGGGCTTCCGCTTCCGAATTCCGGGGTGGGGCGACTTGGATTGGAAGAAGTTGATCACCGAGCTCCGGCTCGCCGGATACGACGGTGTGCTGGCCATCGAGCACGAAGATCCGACGGTCGGACGGCTCGAAGGCCTGCAGAAAGCGCTGGATCATCTGGCGCCCCTGGTGCTGCGGGACCCGCCCGAGTCGCCCTGGTGGTAGCCCGGCTCCTCTCAGGCCGAAGCCCCGCTCATCTCGAGAGCGAGCCAGGCCGCCCCCGTGGCGCCTGCCTCGTACCCCGCCAGCGCCAGCTCGAAGCGACACTGGCCGGCCTCGGGGAACGCCTCACGCCGGGCCGCCGCGGCCACAGCCTCGAGCCACCCGGGCCCGAGCTGCGATACTCCGCCGCCGAGCACCACCAACGCCGGATTCAGCAGGTTCAGGGCGTTCGCGATGCCGATCCCGAGCGACGTCGCGGCCGCCTGGATGATGTCCTCGCGCCGATGATGGTCGGACCCCGTCACAGCCGACAACCGGACATCGGCCCCGAGCGCGTTCTGCATGGCCGAGCCCGACGCACACGTGTTGAGACATCCGCGGCGGCCGCACCAGCAGGTCGCTCCGTGACGGTCGATCGTCGTGTTCCCGATCTCCCCGGCTACGCCGGTATGACCACGCCAGAGGTGCGGGCCCAGTGTGATGGCGCCGCCAATGCCGGTGCCCACCGACACGAACAGCATGCTCGCCGGCGGGTCGTCGTCCCGCTGCTTCAGCTCTGCTACCGCCGCGGCGTTCACGTCGTTGTCGACGACGCACGGTACACCCAGGGCTTCGGAGATCCGCGCGCCCAACGCCACGTCGAGCCAGCCGTCCAGCATGACGCTCGCCCGGACCAGTCCCCGAGGGAAGTCCACCTGTCCTGGAAAGCCGATGCCTGCGACGTCGAACGATCCATGCGCCTCCCGCAGCTCCCTCGCTGCGGCGACGATAAGCCGACAGGCTTTCTCCGGCCCCGTCGCCCGACCGGTTTCGCGCACCGTGCGACCGAGCGTTCGCCCCTCACTGTCGGCGAGGCAGGCGAGCAGCTTACTGCCGCCGACATCGACACCAAGGGCACGCATCACTCCGCTGCCACGCACCCGCCGATGAGCGGATCCCGGGCGATTTCGGCGAGCGCCGCGACGATCTCGGCGTCGGAGACTTCCTCGACAATCTCCACTTGCCCTACCTCCCGCGGGAGGACGAAGTTGAGCCTGCCACCGCGCGCCAGACGGATCGCGTCGAGCCGGCTGCACGCGGCGAGCAGGTCCGCACGGGCCACCTTCGGGGGCAGCCCGTAGGCGTGGAGCGCACCGTAAATCCGGTCCACCGTCGCACGTGTGCAGAGCGAGCGTCCCCGAGCGACGGCCGTAGCCACGGCGAGGCCGAATCCGACCGCCTCACCATGCAGGAGCCGATTGTAGCCGGTCTGCACTTCGAGCGGGTGGCCGAAGGTGTGTCCGAGGTTGAGCACGCGCCTGAGGTTCCGCTCATATGGGTCGGGAGCCAGCAACGCGATCTTCATCTGGCTCCCGCGCGCCACGACCTCGCCGAGGAGCCGGGCGTCGTGGCCATTGCGGATGGCCACGTCCTCGCGTTCCAGCAGCTCGAACAGGTCCGGATCCCCGATGATCGCGACCTTGAGCGCCTCCGCCACTCCGGCGCAGATCTCGCGAGTGTCGAGGGAGCGGAGCACCGCCGGATCGCTGAACACCGCCCGCGGGTGCGCGAAGGCTCCGACGAAGTTCTTGGCCCACGGCATGTTCATGGCGACCTTCCCACCGATCGCCGCGTCGATCTGAGCGAGCAGGGTGGTCGGGACGTTCACGTACGCCACACCCCTGAGATACGTCGCTGCGACGAATCCGCCCATATCTGCGACCACCCCCCCGCCCACATTGACGAGCACCGCGCGGCGGTCGAAACGGGCCGTGTGGAGCCGCTCGATCAGCTCCAGGTAGACCCGGGCCGACTTGGCGCTCTCTCCCTGCGGAAGCAGCACCAGGTCGGCGTCGACCCCGCGCGCCCGCAGATGCTCCAGCAGGCGCGCGCCGCACACCTCGAGCACGCAGGCATCGGTGAGCAGCACCATGCGCGCTGTCGGGAAGAGCGCCTGGAGGCGCTCGGGAAGCCGCTCGATCAGACCGGCCTCGATCTCCACCGGGTACCGGTAGGCGGCATCTGCCTCCACGCTCGCAAACACCCGTGGGCGGTACGCCCGCCGCTCGCCCCGCGCTGCAGCCTCCGCGACCGACCCCCGGTAATAGGCGAGCAGGTCACCCAGGCTGCCAGCGAGCGAGTGCTCCGGCTCGAAGCCCAGTGCCCGCAGACGACGAACGTCCGCGACGTAGCGCGCAAGGTCGGCGGGGCGTGCCGCCTTGAGCTCGACCGTCACCTGCTCCTCAAGACCGGCCGCGCGAAGAATGGCCAGCAGGACCTCGCTCACCGGAGACTCGATACCGCTGGCCACATTGTAGATCGTTCCGGGAGCCCCCTTCAGGGACAAGATGGCGAGCGCCCGAGCGGCATCGCGCACTTCCAGGAAATCGCGCGTGGCGGTGAGCGGCTCGACCACGATCACCGGCGGCAGCAACCCAGCGCCGATCGCGGCAGCCTGGCTGGTCATGCGTCCGCAGAAGTGCCGCTCCTCCTGACCCGGACCTACCAGATTGAAGATTCGAGCCCAGATCGCGGGGATGCCGTAGCGCAGAGCGAGGATCCTCGACGCGTGCTCGGAGGCCAGCTTGCTCACTCCGTACAGGTCGATCGGGGCGCACGGCGTGCTCTCGGCGATTGGAAGAGCCGCCGGCTCGATCCGCCCATACAGGAAGCCGGTGGATCCGAGGACCAGCGTCGGCGGCTCGATCCCCGATTCGTGAATCGCTTCCAGGAGGCAGATCGTCCCCTCGGCGTTGGTGCGGAACAGATGAGCCGGCGAGGAATCCCTGAGAGCCGACGCCAGGTGGAAAATCCGGTGGGGCCGAAAGTCGCTGAGCAGGCCTGTCAGCTCCGGCTGCCGGCCGAGGTCGAGCGACGCGTAGTCGTAGCGCGGCGATTCGAGTACGGCCTGAAGTCCTGGGGGCAGCGGGGCCCTCACCCGGGATGTCCCCCAATGGATCGAATGGGTAAACGCGTCATCCAGGCGGGGAGACCGGCCGAGGCCCAGGAGCTCGAGGTCGGGGTCGGTGCGCACCAGATGGGCAGCCAGATATCGGCCGACGAACCCCTGTGCGCCGGTGACTAGCACACGGATCCTCACCGGTGCGACTCCATCCATCGCAACGTGCGGCACAGTCCGTCCTCCAGTGACACCGCGGGAGTCCATCCGAGTGCGCGGGCCGCCAGCGACGGATCGGCGACCAGGTAGTCGATGTCGGCCAGGGCCCGACGATGGTGGGAAGGCTTCTCCCGGACCGGCAGCATGCGCCCCCCGACCGCCAGGACCCGCGCCGCGAGTGCACCGACCGCAGTACCCGCACCGGAGCCGAGATTGAAGGTGCGGGGCGCCGACGGCGGGGCCTCGGCAGCCCGGATGATCCCTTCGACGACGTCGTCCACGAAGCAGTAGTCGCGCACTGGGCGGAGATCGGCGAGCACGATCTCCTCCTCCCACAGCGCCTGTCGGACGATGGCTCCGACCACGGAGGTCCGTCGAAGACCTGGGCCGTACACGGAGAACGGTCGCAGCACGAAGGTCTCGATGTCGCCGCCGCGTGCGTAGGCTTCGACGAACTGCTCCGCTGCGGCCTTGGCGGCGCCATAGGGAGAGCGTGGTCGCCGCGCGTGATTCTCGGAAACCGGGTTCGGCGGCGTGCGACCGTATACCTCCGCGGACGAGACGTAGAGGAAGCGACGGAGTCCGGCGAGGCGGCACGCCTCCAGCACCGCCACGGTGCCGCCGACATGCACGCGGCAACACTCGGCTGGATCATCGAACGACGCGGCGACCGAGGGGGGACCAGCCAGGTGAATCGCGACCTTTGCGTCGCCAGCAAGTCGGGAGAGCAGTGCACGGTCTTCGATGTCCGCGCGCAGTGCGATCACGCCCTCCGGCAGCTCGAAGGTTTCCTGCCCGGGCGGACCTACCAGCGCCCGAACCTGCGCACCGCGCCCCAGCAGGGCGCGGACAAGGGCCGAGCCGATGAATCCACCCGCGCCAGTCACGGCCACGATCTGGCCGGAGAGATCCAGACGGCCGTCAGGCATGCACCGGGTCTCGACCTACCAGCTCCACGAAGAGCGCCTCGAGCGCGCGAGCCATCGCCTCGGGTCGGTAGCGCTGGTCGTAGCGCCGCTGCGCCTCGGCGCCGAGCCGCACCGCGGTCTCGGGCTCCCGAAGCAGGCGCAGGATTCCGGCCGCGAGCGCCCCGGGATTCCGCATCGGTACGACCAGGCCGGTCTGCTCGTGGGTCACCATCTCCTCGACACCCCCCACGTTCGTCACCACCGCAGGCTTTCCAAGCGACATCCCCTCGGCGATCGCGACCGGCAAGGAGTCCTGGATCGAGGCGTGTGCGTGGATGTCGACGATCGTCCAGACGTCCCCGATGGCGCCCGGCCAGCTCACGATGCGTACTCGGTCGGCGATGCCCAGGTCCCGGGCGTCCTGCTTCAACGTCTCGACATACGGGGGATCCTCTCCGGCGTAACCGGTCAACACAAAGTAGGTATTCGGCGCCTCGGCGAGGACCGTCCGGGCCGCCTGCAACAGCACCCGCTGGCCCTTGTACGGGATGAGCCGGCTCACCTGGCCGACCACTCGAACTCCGGCGTCCAAGGGGATGTCGAGTTCCCGCCGCATCTGCGTGCGGGTCCGAGTCGTCAGGGGCACCGGGATGCCGTTAGGAATCACCAGCGAGCGCGGGTGTGGACGCACGAGCCATCGATTCACTAGGTCGGAGTGTGCCTTCGAGTCACAAATGAAGGCATCGGCGGTCGCGAACACCGTCTGCCCCATGAGGCGCATGCCCGGACGGTCGAAGTAGTAGGGGAAATAATGGGTCACCGTGGTGGGGCGCCGGGTAAGCGCACCCGCCATGACGCCGAAGAGCGTCGCGGTAGCGTGCTGCGCGTCGATGAGCTCGATCCGACGCTCGCGGATCACCCCGCACAGCCGCAGGAGCAATCGCGTCATGGTCGAAGCAGCGCGAGCGAGGTCCACGGGCCGGCGCGAGGTCATGATTCTCGACCTGGGCATCTCACCCAGGTCGAGGACCTCAACACCGGCGTCCTGGTAGGCCTGCCTGAGCGTCCCCTTCCGGCGCTCGTAATCTTCATCCGGGCGATACAACGTGATCACGAGGTGCTCGAAACGGCTCCGGTCGATCGTCCGGGCGAACGAGAGCAGCCGGTTCTCACTCCCACCGAATCCGAGGGTGGCGATGAGCGAGGCGACCCTGATCCGGCTCACGCTCTCGGCTCGCCCCGGCACGCAAATGCCTCGCGGTGCTCGCCCACGAGGCGCTCGGCGCGGGCAACGCTCGCGGCGTCATTGACGTCGATCCAGGGCGCGTCATGGAGGAAGGCGGCGACTTTCTCCCCCTCCTCCAGCAGACGGTCGACCAGCCAACGGATCTCGACGGCACGTCCCCGCGGCAGACGGGCAACCGCCGATGCGCTCAACACCACCACCCCGCTGGCAATCAGGATCCGGCGCTCCGGCTTCTCGACGTAGCCGACGATGACTCCGTCCCGTACCTGCACCTCTCCGAAGGGCGTCCGGAACGACTCCAGGTGTACGGCACAAGTCAGCGTGGCGTCGGCGCGGCGATGGTGGAGAAGCAGGGCGTTCAGGTCGAGAGCGGTGAGATTGTCGGCGTAGACCACGAGGAGGTCGGCGCCCTCGAGCTCCACCTCGGCCGCCGGACCGATATTGCCGAGCGGCTGAGTCTCCTCCAGGACTCGGAGCCGGGCGTCGAGGGCGTCGGTGATCGCCTGCCCTCTGGTCTGCACGAACCGGCCGATCTCCGGTGTGTGCGACGGCACAGCCACGACGATGTCTCGAAGCCCTGCCTTCAGCAGGGCACACAGGTTCCGCTCCAGGAGTGGAACGCCGTGAACCGGGACCAGCGGCTTGGGTGTGGACGACCCGGTGACGCGCATGCGCTCACCGTGCCCGCCGGCCATGATCATGGCGGTCGTCATGGGCGCACGTTGAGCTCGAACACGAAGATTCGCAGGGGGCTCGCCCCAGTATTGCGCAGCGAGTGGGTGCCGCCCGGCGGATTGCGGATGAGGTCGCCGGCCCGAACCTGAAACAGCTCGCCGTTCCGGCACATCTCACCGGTCCCGGTGAGCACTAGGTAGAACTCTTCTTCGGAGGCCTCGTGGGTGTGTGGGCCGATGCTCGTGCCCGCCGGAAGCTCCGCCAGGTCGATGAAGTTGCAGCTCCCCGCCAATCGCTCTCGATCGAGGACTCGCGCGAACCCTATGAGGCCCTCACCCCCGTGCGCGCGAATTCCGGCAAGGTCGAGGTGGTCCAGATTGCAGCGGTCGAAAGCAGGTTGCCGGTCCATGCGTCTCTCCGCGGTTGGCCCTCAGCGATAATCGTGGGGCGACCTCGGCCCGGCAAGGTCCTTCTCTTCCGCGGCGCTGCAGGTGGGATGACAGACGCTCCTCAGACACCGCCTGGCTCACGCCCGCCCTCGCGCAGGTGCAGCGCCGCGTACGCCCGCCACGGGCGCCATCGCTCCGCCCGCGCCCGGAGCGCAGCCGCCCCGGCCGCACCCGCGGACCGCTGGAGTTCGCGATCCGAGGCATCGAAGGCGTCCGGCCAATGGAGCGCGTGCATCATGATCTGAGTCGCGAGCCGCTCGCCGACGCCGTCGATCGCCCGCAGCGATCGGTGCGCCGCGGCGACGTCGCTCCCCGGCTCGAGCCAGATCGTGCCTCCCGCGAGGGCGCGCGCCAGGGACGCGAGAATCTCCGCCGAGCGCCGTGCTACGCCGAGTGCCTCGAGACCCGCCGCACCCGCCTCGGCCACGCATGTGGCGTCCGGCGCGAGCAGGCCCAGTGAGGGAATTCCGCTGTCCAGCCGCTCCCCCAACGCCTCCACGATCTGCCGCCCGGCATCGGAAGCCGCCAAGCCGGCGCGGCCGCCCAGAATCGCGCGGAACACGGCCTCGAATCCGTCGAGCGCGCCCGGGAGCCGGAGGCCGGGCCGGCGTGCCACGTGCATGCCGAGCCCGGCACGCTCGAGGTGTGCGTCGACCACGGTTGGCTCGGCGTCCAGGTCGAACAGGTGGCGAAGTCGTGCGAGCAGCGGCATCAGCACCGGCAGCAGCGATGGCGAGACGTCTACGTCGAGGTGTGTCTTCGCCGCCGGAGCGGTCGCGAAGACCACCCCGGTTTTTCCCTCGAGCCGCACCGTACGACCATAGCGCCCGCTTTCGACCCGCTCCACCCCCGGGAGCGCGTCCCGGCCGAGCCGCTCGATCAGCGACTCCCAGGCGTATGGCGGGCGGTAGGCGAGCGTCAGTCGGATGAGATCGAGGACGGGAGCCGCCGCCGAGCCTGAGCCGCTGGCACCGCGGGGAGCTCGCCGGAGGGCGCCCGGACTCAGCCGGTATCGCTCGCGGAACACGGAGTTGAATCGGCGCAGGCTCTGGAAACCGCTGGCGTACGCGATCCGGGTTACCGGCAGCGAAGTGTCGGCCAGCAGGCGTTTGGCGAGGAGCAGGCGGTGGGTCTGCGCCAGCTCGAGGGGCGACACACCGAGCTCGCGTTCGAGGACGCGGCGGAGATGCCGGTCGCTCACGCCGAGCTCGCCCGCGAGTTGGCCTACGGCCCGACCGTTGAGCGCGCCGACGGCGATCCGGTGCGCTGCCGCCCGCGCGAGGCGCGGCACCGCGTCGCAGAGCGCCCGCCCGGGCGCCAGCTCCGGTCGGCAGCGCAGGCACGGTCGGAATCCCGC
>JACCSZ010000249.1 GCA_013812695.1 Gemmatimonadales bacterium
CCCCGGCACCGCTCGGAGGCGCTCGAGCGCCCGCGCGGCGAACTGGGCCACGACGGTGTCGTTCGCATACTTCGCCGCCGGCAGCCGGAACTCGGCCGTCAGGAGCCGCTCGGGCTGAAAGCCGAGCCGCTGCTGTTGTACCCTCGCGAGACTCCGGCTGAGCAGCCCGGCTCCTACCAGGAGCACGATGCACAGCGCGAGCTGCACTGCCACGAACGTGTTGCGGACGTCGCCCCGCCCGCCCGAGGCGCCCGCGGCACCGCGGGACTGGAGCGCATTGGCGAGGTCGGCGCGTGCCGCGTAGCGCGCCGGGATGGCGCCGAAGAGCAGCCCGGCACCGAGGGTGATCGCGACCGAGAACCCGAGCACCCCCGCGTCGAGTCCGACCTCGCCGAAGACCGGGAGGCCGCCCGGGCCGAACACCGGGAGGCCGCCGGGCACGGTGGCCACCAGGGTCGCTATGGCCCACCGGCCCACCAGGATGCCGGCGGCCCCGCCGATGGCGGCGAGCACCACGCTCTCGGTGAGCAGTTGACGGACCAGGCGCCCGCGCCCGGCCCCCAGCGCCGCGCGCAGCGACATCTCTCGTTGGCGTGCGGTGGCGCGCGCGAGCTGCAGGTTGGCGATGTTGGCGCACGCGATGAGCAGGATGAGCGCCACGAAGCCGAGCAGGATGAGAAGCGCCGGCCGGACGTCACCCACCAGAAAGTCGTGCAGCGGGATCACCAGGGCGTCCACGCCGGCATTGGTCTCCGGAAATCTGGCCGCCAGCGCGCCCGCGATGGCGCTCAGGTCCGCCGACGCCTGCGCGTGCGTCACGCCCGGCTTGAGGCGGCCGACGCCCCACCAGGTGGGGTTGTCGCGCTCGAACCAGTTGGTATTGGGCGGCGACGTGACCGGCAGCCACACCTCCGTCGGCCCGAACGGACCCTGGAAACCGACGCCCGACACGCCGATCACCACGGTCGGCAGGCCATTCAGCGCGAGCGTACGCCCCACCACGGCCGGATCGGCGCCATAGCGCGACGTCCAGGCGGCGTGGGACAGCACCGCCACCCGCTGCCCGGTGCCCCGATGGGTCTCGGCGTCGCTGAACAGCCGGCCGTGGGCCGCGCGGACGCCGAGCAGCCGGAGCGTGTTGGCGGTCACGAACGACCCCAACAGCCGGTCGGGCCGCCCGGTGCCCGTGACATTCACGCTCTGCGTGCGCACCACGCCGATCTCCTCGAAGGTGCGGTTGCGGGCGCGCCACTCTTCCAAGTCTGGGAAGGAGATCAGGATCCGGTCCTCCCCTGGCGCCCGGGCCCAGAGCACGGCCAGCCGATCGGCGTGCGGGTAGGGCAGCGGTCGGAGCAGGACCGCCCTCACCGCGCTGAAGATCGCCGTGTTGGCGCCGATGGCGAGCACCAGGGTGAGCAGGGCGACCGTGGTGAAGGCCGGCGCACGTCGGAGCTGACGCAGCGCGTGCGCGATATCCTGGCGCAGCTCGGCGAGGTACTCCGTCCGCCGCACCGCCCGCTCGCGCTCGAGGCCGATCTTCCGGCAAGCCGCGTTGATGGCCGCGAGGTCGCCGAAGCGGTCGAGCGCCTGCGCACGCGCCGCCTCGGGGCTCAGCCCCTGCTCCATCAGCTCGCCGGTGAGCATCGCAAGGTGGAACTCCAGCTCCGCATCCACCTGCTCCGCCACGCTGTCGCGCCAGATCAGGGAGCGGAGCTGCCGACCGAACCGACCGCCGGGGGGCATGCCTCAGCCCGGCAACAGGATGGGTGACACCGCCGCCACGAACCGCGCGAATCGCTCGGTTTCGGCAGCCAGTTGCTTTCGACCGCGTGGCGTCAGTCGGTAGAACCGCGCCTTCCGGCCCAGTTCGGACGTGCCCCACTCCGCCTCGATCCATCCCTGCCGCTCCATCCGGTAGAGCGCCGGATAGAGGGAACCCTCCTCGACCTGAATGGCGTCGGCACTCGTGTCCCGCAGCCAGCGCGTGATGGCGTAGCCGTGGCGCGGTCCCCAGCTCAGGGTTTTGAGGATGAGGGCATCGAGGGTGCCGTGCAGCAGGTCCTTCGCTCGAGCGGGCATGCCTTGGGCCTCCACCTAGACGTCTATGTCTCCGTCATAATTGGACGGTGACACCCAGATGTCAAGGTATCGAGGCACCGCCCTAGGTCAGCGTCGCGAGATCGATCGTAAAGCGATACTTCACGTCGCTCCTCAGCATCCGCTCGTACGCCTGGTTGATCTGGTCCATCCGGATCACCTCGACATCCGACACGATCCCCCGCTCGGCGCAGAAGTCGAGCATCTCCTGGGTCTGCTTGATCCCGCCGATCAGCGAGCCGGTCAACCGCCGGCGGCGCGCGATCAGGCTGAACGCGGACGGCGACGGGTGCGGGTGGTCGGGCACGCCGACGAGGCAGAGCGTGCCGTCCCGCTTCAGCAGATTGAGATAGGCGTCCAGATCGTGCGAGGCGGCGACAGTATCGATGATGAAGTCGAACCGCCCGCCGTGGCGCTTCAGCGCCTCGGCGTCCTTCGACAGGATCACCTCGTCGGCGCCCAGCCGGCGGGCGTCGTCCGCCTTCCCGGGCGACGTGGTGAAGAGCGACACGTCGGCGCCCAGCGCCCGGGCGAACTTGACGCCCATGTGCCCGAGTCCGCCGAG
>JACCSZ010000293.1 GCA_013812695.1 Gemmatimonadales bacterium
CTGCATACCGTGCCGATCGTCACCAATGAGCAGACCGCGGTCATGGTGGACACTGCGGAGCACGCATTGGACGTAGCCGGGTTGCTGAACTGGTGCGGCCTGCGGGAGCTCGAGCCGGTGGCGGCGCTCGTCGCTCCGACTGACCGCGTAGAGCGCCTGTAAGGACTCCGGGGGCCAGGCTCGGGCCCCAGGAGCGCTCCATCCGCAGCATCGCTCCTAGCCGTCGTGCATGGTCCACGGCGTCATCTCTCCAATCGTGGTCGACGTTTTGGTACTCGTCCCTCCACAACTCCGCCAGAAATTCGTCGAGCGTTGGCAGCTCCGGCCGAAAGTGCGGCGGCCACTGAACCACACGCGGCGACCCGAAATCGCCGGCATCGTCATTACGCTCGGGACGTTCGTCGGGTACGCCCCCGCCTTGGGCAACACGTGGGCATACCGCTTGCCCTTGTGACCGTCACCCGCCGTACCAGCCTAGACCGTCGCACTGCAGGCATCAGCGCTCCAGCTCTTCCGGCTCACGCGCGTGAGCTCCGCTTCCGGGGCTTCAGGCGTTCGGGGCCGGCGCGGGCGGTGCGGCTGGATGGGCGGAGAGGAGAACACAGGCGATGACGAACATCGATGGCGGCATCTCTGCACAAAGCTGCGTCGCGCCTTCCGCGCCGCCAGCCGGACCCCTGCCCGGGTTGTGTCGCGGGCGCTATCGTGTTGACACGAAGTCGCCACACCGCGCCTCGCGGGACTACCGCACGACCTCGCTGAACCCACTGTCCCGGATCGCGCTCGCCACGGCGTCCGCGGCCGCGCTCGTCGGCTGCGCCATCCCGTCGCAGACTACGCAACTGGCGAATGGTCCCGAGCCCGTCACCGTCCGCCTCGAGCCCGCGCTGCCGAGCGCCGGACAATCCGCCGAGCTCACGGTGACGAGCCCGGGGGCGGACAGTATCGTGCTCGAGTCGGGGAATGGGCTCGACCGCTACTGGGGCACGGGCGGCGTGCTCCGGACCCGCCTCACCGCCGATTTCGGCGACTCGGTGCCGGTGGGACGGTTTGCGGTCCGTCATCGCGGCGAGTTGCTCTCGCGCCTCAATAAGCCGGCGGTGATCAAGGTCTGCCGGCAAGGGCGCTGCCGCGAGCTCCACCACGAGATCCCGGTCCAGCTCCCGGAGGCCAATCATCGCACGGTCGCGCTGACGGCGGGGTACGATGCCGTGTTCGCCCGGCGGTCGCTGGTCGGGTCGCGGAGCTCCGTCTTGTTCCGCGAGGCGCTGAGCAGCGGCATCTGGTCGGCGCAGGCCGAGTGGGCCAACCGCCGCTGGAGCGCGCAGGTCCAGGGATTCGCCGGACGGGGCGAGCGCGGGGCCTCATTCGATCTCTCGCGCGTGTTGAAGCGGGCGGGCGACATGAGCTACGGGGTGGCGCTCCATGTCGACGCGGACCGGAGCGAGTGGCTCCCGGACGAGGAGAGCCCGGTGCTCGCCGATCGCACCGCGTGGCGGGCGGGCATCGGGCCGAGCCTCATGCTGCGGGGCATCACCGCCAGTTCCCAGCTCGGCGTATACAGCGACGGCGTCCAGACCCTGCAGGTCGTGAGCACGCGGGTGAGCATCAACGGCAACCTGACGGAAGTACGGCTGCCGGTGAGCTTGAGTGCCGAGAAAACCTTCGCGTTTGGCGGCGGCCCCATCGTGTCGCGCCGGCGAGACGCGCTCGAGCGCTTGGTGGCCAGCGTCCGCGTGGTCGACGCGTTCGCCGTCAACCTCGGCCTGTCCACCCACCGGAGCGCCTGGCCGAACGACGAGCCGCGCAGCGACTTCCGCGCGAGCGAGACGCTGGTGACGCTGGGAGGGCGATACACGGTCACGTGGTGACCGCGAGCGGAACCCGTCGCGACCTGCTACCGTAGGGAGGGCATCCCTCCTTCCGAGAGTTCCTATGCATCGCATGTTCCACCTCGCCCTGGCGTGCGCAGCCCTGGCGGTGACCCCCTCGCTGGCCGGCGTCCGGGTTCTGCTCGCCCAGGCCCCGCCGCTGATGCTGCCGAAGCAGAGTCCGAGCGCTGCTGTCAGCCAGTCGATCGGCCTCACCACCGTCAGCATCACCTACGACCGCCCGGCGGTGAACGGACGCCAGGTCTGGGGCACGCTGGTTCCGTTCGGCGACGTCTGGCGGGCGGGCGCGAATGAAAACACGGTGATCGCGTTCACCTCGCCGGTGCGGGTCGGCGGCCGGACGCTCGAGGCGGGGCGCTACGGCCTCCACATGATTCCCACCCGGCGCGAATGGACCGTCATCCTGAGCCGGCAAGCCAACGCGTGGGGAAGCTTCAGCTACGATCCCAAGGAAGACGCCGCCCGTTTCACCACCACGCCGGCTCCGAGCGCCATGCACGAGCGCCTGGCTTACACGCTCGACGATCCGACCGAGAGCTCGGTCGTCGCGACGTTGCGGTGGGAGAAGCTCGCGGTGCCGATCAGGATCGAGACCGACACCAAAGCCGTGGTGACCGACAGCCTGCGCGAACAGCTTCGCGGACTCGGCCGGTTCTTCTGGGAGCCCTGGAGCCAGGCCGCCGGGTGGAGCGCCGCCAACGGCGTAAACCTCGACGAGGCGCTCGCCTGGGCCGAGCGGTCCATCGCGATCAACGAGAACTTCACCAACCTCCGGGTCAAAGCGTCGTTGCTCGGGCAACGGGGTGACCAGGCGGGGGCGGCGGCCGCGGCCCGGCGCTCGCTCGCGATCGCCACCGAGCGCGAAATGAACACCTACGGCTACCTGCTGATGGGGCAGGGCAAGGTGGACTCGGCGATCGTGGTCTTCCGGAAGAATACCAGGGACTATCCCAAGTCGTGGAACACCTACGACAGCCTGGCCGAGGCGTACGCGACCAAGGGCGACAAGAAACTCGCCGCGGAGAGCTACACCAAGGCGCTGGCGATAGTGCCCGATACGACTCAGCGGGCGCGAATCCAAGGAGCGCTCTCGAAGTTGCGGTAGTCGACTCCGGCGCGATGCGCCTCCTCTGCGGGCTGTGGGCGTGGGCTACATTGGCCGTTCATCCTCCGACAGGTCCTGATGTCCCACTTTCGCTCTCGCGTTCGAGCTCCGGCACTGGTGGCCACGCTGCTCGCCATTCTTCCGATCGCCGGGTGTGACCGGGAGGCTGGGCCGCCAGCCGCGCCGCCTGACGCGGCGCCGGGACCTGGAGCGGAGGGCGACGAGTCTCCGATCCAGGCCCTCTATCTCTGCGGCAACCGCTTCGTCCTGATCAACGCGCACCCATTCCCGGTGCGGGTGACCTGGCGCGTGCAGGGTACCGACGAGCACGGCGAGCAGATGCTGCGTGCCGCGCCCGCGGGGGATCCGGCGATCAGCGAGGTCGAGCTGGCCGTCCGGCACGAGGGTTCACTCGCCCTCTATCGAGGCGACGAGCTGCTGGTCGTGCGGGCGCACGAGCGCACCGCGTGCGAGCCGGTCACGGGCGGTCCATCGTTCGCCGCCGCGGCCACCAGCAGCGCCGGCGCGTGGAGCCCGCCAGTGGCGTGGCCGATCGTGCCGCTCCACATGCACCTGCTTCGGAACGGCCGCGTGCTCGGGTGGGGAAAGTTCGATGCGCCGTACGTCTACGACCCCGCGACCGGCAACTTCGCGGCGGAGCCGGTGGGCGCGTGGCTCTTCTGCGCGGGCCACAGCTTCCTGCCCGACGGCCGCCTGCTCGTGGCGGGCGGGCACATCAGCGACGATCACGGCCTGGCCGACACCCACCTCTTCGATCCGGGTACCGGGAGCTGGGAAACGGCGCCGCCGATGCGGAAGGGCCGCTGGTACCCGACGACGACCACCCTGCCGAACGGCGAGGTGCTCGTGCTGGCGGGCCGCGACGAGAACGGCGTCACGGTGACCGTGCCCGAGGTGTGGACCGGCAGCGGCTGGCGCGCGCTCACCGGCGCGAGCCGCACCCTCCCGTACTATCCCCGCGCGTTCGTGGCCCCGAACGGCAAGGTGTTCTACGCGGGCGAGGAGCAGGTGAGCCGCTGGTTGACCACGACGGGCAGCGGAGGCTGGTCGACCGGGCCTACCCGGACCTACGGATCGCGGAACTACGGCGCCGCGGTCATGTACCTGCCAGGCAAGATCCTCTACGCCGGGGGCGGGCGCACGACCGCCACGGCGGAAACGATCGATCTCAACGCGGCGTCGCCGGCTTGGAAGCGGACGGCCTCCATGGCCTACCCGCGCCGGCACCTGAACGCGACGGTGCTGCCTACCGGCGAAGTGCTGGTCACCGGCGGGAGCCGCGGGACCAGCTTCAACGAGCCCAGCCTCGCGGTACACGTGGCGGAGATCTGGAATCCCGCCACCGGCGCCTGGACCCAGGTCGCGAGCAACGCGGTGGACCGGACCTACCACTCGACCTCGCTGCTGCTACCCGACGGGCGGGTGCTGCACGCCGCCAGCGGCAACGCCCTGCTCGCCGACGGCACCCCATCGCCCGACCAGAAGAACGCGGAGTTCTACTCGCCGCCCTACCTGTTCAAGGGCACGAGGCCCACGATCTCGAGCGCGCCCACGTCGGCGCGCTACGGCCAGTCGTTCGTCGTCGGCACCAGCAGTCCGGCGGCGGTGGCCAAGGTGAGCTTCATCGCGCTGGGCTCGACGACGCACGCGTTCGACGCCAATCAACGCTTCATGTGGCTCGACTTCACCACGACCACCGGCGGAATCAGCGTCAAGGCGCCGGCCAGCCGCAACCTGGCGCCCCCGGGCTACTACATGCTGTTCACCCTGAACGGCAACGGCGTGCCGTCCAAAGCCCGGATCATCCGGCTGCGCTAGGCAGGCCTGAGCGGTACTCGCGGTGCCGCCCCTAGCTTCCGAATCTCCTCTTGGAGGCTTTCGTGCAATTCGGCGAGAGCTTCGCGCACGCGAGGGCTGCGGAGCGTCGACAACTCCGCGCTGATCGTCGCGGCCACCCGGCGGTGGTGGTCCAGCACGAGCGCGTTGAGTGCCCAGGTGCCCGCCTCGCGCGGAAGCGCTGCGATCGAATCGCTGGTGCCCGCCGCGCCGTCCGGCGTGCGCGGATGGTAGCGCTCCCCGAACTCCACCTGCAGCAGGTCGAGCAACCGGCCCTTCGCCGCATCCTCGTGCCGGCCGGCTTTCCAGGCCTTGCCCTGCACGCGGCTCCCGCTCGCTGGGCCGGCCAGCGCGTCCATCACCACGTCCAGTCCTTCGTACTCGTCCACAAGTCGCTCCAGCAAGGCGACGTCCGGCGAGGTACGGGCGGTGTCGCCCTGGCGGGCGCGGTCGTCGCCGAACAGCGTGGAGTCCACCACCACAGCCGAGGTCTCGCGGCCCGTCGAGCGGTCGCGGCCGCAGCCCGTAGCGAGCGCGGCGACCAGCAGCATCACGAGGCATCGCGTCACGAGCGACCCGCCTTGCGGGTCCGCGGCTTCCGGCCGGCGGCGATCTCGTCCATCGTGCGTCCGGTGGCCACCGAGGTCTGGTACTCCTCCACGACTTCGGAGCCGGGCTCCGCGGCAGCGTCCCGGTGCTTGATCAGCAGCCACTGCGCGCGCTTCGGCTCGCCACGCCGGGTGCGGACGAGCACCCACGAGCCGGTGAGCCGCTTGCCGTCCAGCTCGAACTTGAAGTCTCCCTTGGTATAGCCGCGGCGGAGGCCCTCGACCGGATCGACGTCGTCCACGCCGCCGTAACGGTAGGTGCCCCGATCCCAGACCATGACCGTGCCTCCGCCGTATTCACCCTTGGGAATCGTGCCCTCGAAGGTGTTGTAGTCGATTGGGTGATCCTCGACTTCCATCGCCAGCCGTTTGACCGCGGGGTCGAGGCTCGGCCCCTTGGGCACCGCCCAGCTCTTCATCACCCCATCGAGCTCGAGGCGGAGATCGTAGTGCAGATGGCTGGCCGCGTGCTTCTGAATCACATACGCCAGCTTGCGCGCCGCTTTCCGCGGCCCGCCGCGAGGCTCGGCGGTGCGCGTGAAGTCGCGTTTCCGGCGGTACTCGGCTAGACGCTGGCTGGCGGTCAAAGGCGGCGCCGGCTTGGGTGGTTCTTCCTTCATGGTCGGTGCTCCGGTAAGCGATGTCGCGGGTGGCGTTCGCCGGTGACGCCTCCTCGGCCCACTCCTCCCCGCTAGAACGTCGCCCCGATCGAAAAGTGCACGTGGAACCGGCGCGAGGACGACGTCGGCGTCGTCTCGATCGGGGTCCCCCCGCTCAGCGCGTCGAGCACGTCCTGTGGTGAACGCTCGTCGAGCGGCGACGGGTTGAGTTTGTAGCCGAGCGCCACCTGGATGGCGCCCACGATGGTCTGGTAGCCGATGCCGACCCCGGCCGCCTGGTACACCTCGTCCTGGTCCAGCACGCCGGCGTCGAGCCTGAAGCGCCGGTCGGGGATCCAGATGCGCCCCGCGTCGTAGAACAGGTACGGCTGGAACGATTCGCTCACCACCGGCATCGGAAAATGAAACTCGACGCTGCCCACCAGCCGGGCCAGCCCGCCGACCGGCGTGTAACGATCGGCCACGGCGACGGTGCTGTCCCCGCGCTGCTCGAGCTCGACCTGCGGCAGCTTGGGCCCCACCAGCAGAGTGCCCCAGCCCCGCACATCGCGCGTGCCGCCCGCGGTGAACGTGGCGTCCCGAAGCCGAAGCAGGGAGACGAAAGCCGACTCGTCCTCCGCCGAGGCGACACTGTTGCCTCGGGGGTAGACCCGGCCGCCGCCGGCGCGCACCGTGAACCCGGTCCGCGGGGTGAGCGGGAGATACGCCGTGGCGCCGATGTCCGCCAGGAGATACTCGTTGGTGTTGAATCCGGGGAGGGTCACCTCGACCCGGGGCCGGATCACGTAACCCTTCCGTGGATTGGCGATCCGGTCGAGTCGCCCGTAGCTCCCCTCGAGCGTGATCGCGCTCCTGTTGCGGGTGCGCGCGAGCGTACCCACCGTGCCCGCCTCGCCGAGTCCGAGCAGCGGAAGGTACTGCTCGGGCAGGAGGTCGTTGCCGATGCCGTAGTCGTACACCTGCCGGTGCGCGATGGAATAGCCGAGCGAGAGCGAGCGCAGCGGCGCTGGTGCCCAGACGATCGAGCCCTCGAATCCCACCGCCCAGCTCCGGTCGCGGAGATCGCTCCGGTACTCGATGAACGGACCGCCCGCGGCCGTCACGCGCCGATCGCCGACGTACGGCTGGAACGCGGTGAGGTTGAGGCGGTACAGTTGTTGGGCCGGGTTTTCGAGTGCCGCCACCCCGGTCTGCGCGGTGGCGGCCACCGTCAGGGTGCGGAGTCCGCCGAGCCAGCTTCGGTCGGTCCACGAGGCCTGGGTGGTGAGCCCGCCGGTGGAGATGAACCCGGCTTCCCCGCTGATGAAGTGCTCCCGGTTCTCGGCGACGCGCAGCATGACGACCACGCTCGAGTCGTCCGCGGAATCCCGTGGCACGTCCACCGACGTGAGCCGGACGATGTCCATCTGGGTGAGTCCCTGGCGGCCCTCCTCGATGGCGCGGGCGTTGTACCAGTCGCCGGACTCGATCGGAAGCTGCCGGACGACCTCGCGCGAGGGGATCGTTTCGTTGCCGGTGACCTCGATCCGACGGATCCTGCTCCGGTTGCCCGCGCCGGCCTGGACGGTGACCTCGGCCCTATTCGCCGTCGAATCGATGCGGGCCACCGTTCGCGCGGCCGCGAACGGGTAGCCGTGGGCCCGGAACCACCGGACCGTGCTGTCGGCCAGTCCCCGGCGCTCGTCCTGGCCGGCGCGGCCGGCCCGGCGGCGCTCGCCGCGGACGAACCGGCGCCAGCTCCGTCCGAGCTCATCCGGAATCGCGAGCGGCCCCTCCATGGCCGTGAACGCGAGCGTATCGATCAGGAGCGGTGGGCCCTCGGCGATCGCGTAGGTGACCTCCACCGCGTCCGCCTTGGCCTGGTACCTGGCATCGTATCGTACCTTGGCCTTCGGAAAGCCCGAGCGCTGGTAGTAATTCCGGAGGCGGACCACGTCGCGCTGCATCTCGACCGGGTCGAAGAGGTGCGCGCCGACCTTCGGCACGAACGGGACGAACGAGAACAGCCGTCGGAGGCCGACCAGACCGCCCCGGCCCGTGAGCGCGATCTTCTGCCCCAGGGCCGCTTCCTCGAGCGATTGCGTGCTGTCGAATCGGAAGGCGACCGAGCGCACGTATGTGCTCGGTCCAACCCGGTTGAGCGCGTCCTGGCCCTGGAGCCGCGCGGCAGACCCGAGCAGGACGAGCGCGAGCGCGGTACGTCGATGCCTAATATGCACGGCGCGCCCGAAGCAGAAATCCCGGTGAAAGGCTGCCCCCCTGCAGGTCCGCGCGCAGCCAGCGGCGCAGGGTGTACTCGAGTTCGAATCCCGGTCCGAGGCTCGACCGCGAGGACTGCTGGCTCTGGCTACCGAGCTGCAGGGGCAGTTGCAGATCCAGAAAGAGCCGCGAGCCCAGATAGCGGCCGGCGGTCAGCGTAAGCCCTCGCGACGGCTCCTGGCGGATCTGGAACACGTCGAAACCGAGTCCCTGCCCGGCCGCGTTCGAGATCGCGTTCGAGAGCGAGCTCAGCGCCACCTGCTCACCGGCGTTGGCCCCGCCGCCCTCGCCCTCGAACAGCGGATTGTCCGAGGCCGGGCGGCCGGTGACGATGTACGAGAGAATATCGTCCTGGCTCATCGTCGGCTCGGAGCTGAAGTCGAGGTTCAGACTGTCGAGCCGCCCTTTGGCGTGCACGGCGATGAGCACGCCTTCGTCGTTGCCGCCACCTTGGGTGGGCACCTGGTACGAGGCGTTCACGTCAAGAGTGGTCGAGTCCACCGGTCCCGCGAGCGTGATGTCGCCGTCGGTCAGGCGGAACTGGCGGCCGTTCAGCTCCAGCGTTCCGCGCTCGGGCACCGGTTCGACCCGACCGAAGAATCGCATGTCCTGGCCGGGCTGCTGGGTCAGGCGCAGGCTGCCCATCAGCTCGATGTCGGCTTTCGGGCTGCTGGTCCGCCGGATCCATACCTGTCTCGGCATCCGGATGGCCAGATCGAGCTGCACCCGATCCATCAGGCCGGCCGTTTCCTCCGCATGCGAGAGCACTGCGGGGCCGAAGTCGCGCGCCAGCTCCCGGAGCTCCGCCGGCGTCAGCTCCACCTGTTCCACCCTCGCCTGCGCCGCCGCCGCGCCGACGAAGAAATCGGTGCGGTCGAGCTGCAGCGTGCCCCGGAGCGATGGCTGGAGCAGCGTGCCGCCCAGCTCGAGCCTCCCGGAGGCCGCGGTTCGGAGCTGATCCGAGTGGACCAGCCGGAAGTGCCGGAGCTCGGCCACGAGCTGGAGACCCGGATCGCTCAACGGCCGGAGCCGAATGGCGCCGCTTGCGGTGAGCTCCTGCTCCTTGCCGGTCAGCAGGCGCAGCCGGTCGATCCGGAGCGCATCGCCTTCGAGCCGGCCGGCCAACTCGCCGCCTTCGTACGTGATTCCGATGGCAGGCAGCTCGAGACCGGCGCGCGTCAAGGTGATGTCGCCCGCCGCCCGCGGTGTCCGGATGCTCCCCCCGATCCGCGCGTCCGCCAGCAGCCGTCCTTGCAGGCCGGTGGCGGCATCCGGGGGCAGCAGCGGCTGGAACAGCGCCAGGTCGAAGCTGTCGGCGCGCACCGCGAGCGACACGGTATCGGCCTCGAGCGGCTCGCTCCCGATGGCGGCGGCGGTATCGCGCGGCGCGAGCGTGAGCCGGTAGGGCAGGGTGCCGTCGACCGTCAGCGCGCCGCCACGGCGGGGCGTCGCGGCCGCCGCGACCCGGAGCCCGGCACTGGTCCAGTCGACTTCGGTGCCCAGGGTGCCGAGCTCCTGGCCGCTGCCGGATACGATCGCGAGCCCCATCTTTCCCCGCAGCCGCGGCGACGCGGCGGGCCCCGAGAGCCGGAGCACGCCATCGAGCCGGCCACCGATCGGGACCAATCCCGTCGCCCGCAACGCCTCGAGGTCGAGCGCGGCGATGCGAAGCGTCATGTCGCTCTCGCCGCGCCGGTCGAACACCCCGTCCACGGTCACGCTCCTGTTGCCGGAGCGAAGCGCGAGGTTCTCGATCTCCACGCTCGGACCGAACGCGAAGGTCGCCGGCCGCTCGAGCGCCCAGGCTCGGCCGCCCTCCTCGAGCGTGAGCCGCTGCAGCTCGGCGCGCACGGTGTCGCGCGCGCTCGAGACGGTGCCGCGGATCCGGGTGGCGACCCGCACGCTGTCGCCCACGTTCAGGTCGAGGTCGAGCGCCACGGTCGAGTCGTACCCGCCGACGGCGGTGAGCTCACGGAGCGAGAGCTCGCCGTAGGCGGCATCCTTGACCCGGAGATCCCCAGACACGGCGCTCACCCGGGTGCTGTCGAGCGTCGCCGCGGCGGTGAGGGTGACCCGATTGGCCAGGTTGCCGCCGAACGCGACGCCATGAGCATCCGCGCCGCCTTTGAGCCGCCAGCGCCAGGCCGGTCCGCCTGCCGCGAGGTGCACGCGCGCCGAGTCGAAGCCCACCGTATCGATGTCCAGGAGGGCGGCCACCGGCGCCAGGTCGCCGAGCGTCGCGATCAGTGTGAGCGTGCCCGGATCGGGGCCCGGCCGGAGCTGCAGCCGCCCCGCGCCGTCGAGCACGGCGACATTGGAGCGCACCACCACGGTATCGATCTGGAGTTGCCCCGAAGCCGGGCTCATGACCAGCCGAAGCGCCGGCACCCGGACCCCGCCGAAGCCGCCCATGGCGTCCACGGTGCCGCCCACGCCGCGGAGGCCGGCGCTGTCCGTCTCGATGTCGAGCGCGAATCGCGACTCGATGCGTCCGTCCGCATCGCGCCGATCGGTCCACCTGGCGAGATGCTCGACCCGGATCGTGCCGTCCGCGGACAGCGTGGTCCCGTCCGCCCCCGGCGCACTACTGAGCCTGGCATCGAGCGCCGCGTCGGGCCCGTCCGCTCGGAGTGTCGCCTCCATGCGTCGGCCCGTGACGCGGGCATCGACCGAGCCGGACCTGAGCTCGGCCCGGTTCACTGTGGAAGGGAGCAGCACCGCAGCCAGCCCGGCCCGGAGGCTGTCCGCCGAGTGGCCGGCCGCTTCCGCCGTGAAGGTCGAGTTGAGATCGGTGCGGAGATCGGGCCGGGCGAGCAGCGTGCCGAGATCGATGGCCGTGAGCCGGCCCTCTCGAACCCGGTACCCCGGGGTGTCGGCGCCGGGGGTGCCGTCGCCGGCGAGCGAGAGCGTGCCGCCGGTGGTGTGGACGGTCGCGTCGTAATCGAGGCGCGCACCGTCGAGCCGAACGGTCGCGTCACCGCCGGTGACCACGACGCGGCCGACGCGGGACGAGTCCACAGTGACGCGCGCACGCCCGGAGCGGGCAGTGCCGCGGATACGGCCTTCGCCGGCGATCGAGAGCGTCACCGGCCCGGCGAGATCCGGCCGGCCAAGCAAGGTGCCCACGTCCACGTGCTCGAGCGCGGCCCGCCGAACCACGTAAGACGCAGTGGAGTCGAACGGCCGGCCCAGCGCCTGGAGCACCAGCCGGCCGCCTTCCAGCGCGCCTTCTCCATCGAGCCGAAGCCGGCCGCGGTCGAGGCGGGCCACCACATCGACTCGCTCTACGCGGCGCGCGCCGTAGCGCAGCTCGTCCAGGTGCACGATGCCCGTCGCCCGCGCCGTCTCGGGTGTTGTGCCGCGACCGGACAGAGTAAATGTGCCGCTGAGCGGGGCGGTGGCGGTGTCGCGTGTGAGTCGGCCCAGGTCTACACGGTCGATCCGTCCCCGCCGGAGCTCGTAGGCAAGCGTGTCGCCCAGGGTAACGCGGCCGACGGCGCTGATCGTCCCGCCGCCCGCCAGTAACGCCGGGCGGAGCTCGAGTCGCCCTCCGGCCAGCCGGATCATCACATGGCCGACGGATACTCGGCCGCCGGTGTCGGGCACGGCGGCGAGGTCCACCCGCCCTCGGACCGTGGCCGAGTCGGCCGACGCGCCACGACCAGCGACCCGGAAGCGGACCTCGAGTGCGGGGTTGCCGTCCGGTCCGGCCAAGGCGCGGGCCAGCGCCGCCGTCCCCGGCATACGCAGTAGCGTGCCCCTGATGTCGTACGTGGGGATCGAATCGAAGGGCCGCGCTGTCCCCGTCGCGGTCACCGACCCGGTGTCGAGCGCACCGCGGAGTGTCAGAGACGCGCTACCGCGGGTGAACCGGGCGCCGAGCTCGAGCCGGCGCACGGCGGTGGCGCCGACCGTCGATGCGCCCAGCGTGAGCCGCGCGTGGCCGGTCGCGCGCGGCAGCGGCCCATCCATCTCGGCGTCGAGGCGCCCGTTCACCTCACCCGCCGGGGCTGCGGAGCTGAGCCGCGAGGGGTCGAGCTCCGTGACGACGCCCTGCATGCGATACGCGGACGGCTTGCCCTCGCGCAGCGTGGTGCTGCCATCGAGCTTCAGTCGGCCGCGGTCCACCGATGCCGCGAGATGCCCCGTGATCAGGTTGCCGTCGCCCTCCGCCCGGGCATCGAACTGGAGCAGGCCGGATGTGGGCACCAACGGGGTCAGCCCCGCCAGGTCGGCGAGGTCGAGCGGCCGGGCAGCCAGCCGGACGTCGAGTCGATCCACCAGCCGCGCCTCGCGGAAGCTCCGAGGGAGCACGACTCGCCCGCTGAGGTCGCTCGTCTCGGTGTGAACGCGAAACGGGTCCAGCCGGATCTCGTCGGCGGTCACGCCGCCGCGAGTCGCCACGGAGAACCACCGATCACCGCCGGACGGCCGGACCGCCAGACGGATCGAGTCGATCTCCAGCCGTACGGTGTCGCCGAGCGCGAGGTCGTGTGCCGCCAGCTCCTGGACGCGCAGGCGCACCACCGAATCCGGCGCCAGCACGGCGGCCACCGTTACCTGGCGTATGCG
The DNA here is from genome assembly GCA_013812695.1 of Gemmatimonadales bacterium. Taxonomy (GTDB): domain Bacteria; phylum Gemmatimonadota; class Gemmatimonadetes; order Gemmatimonadales; family GWC2-71-9; genus CAVVWJ01. Next base: position 12,914 of record JACCSZ010000293.1, read on the forward strand.
GAGCCGGGTGATCATGAATTCGCCGCCGCTCGTCGTATCGGACGATTGGCGCACCACGTCGAGGAGGTCCCAGCCGTCCCCCCGCCGCCGGGTCGTGATCTGCGCGCCGGTAACCTCCAGCTCGTCCAGTCGGCTGACCGGCGGCCGGAGCCGCGGCAGGTGATAGCCCACCCGAAGCCGGTCGATGTGGGCCAGGAGTCGGCCATCCTGAACGAGCCCGACATCTTCCAGCGTGAGCCCGCGCAGCACATTGCCGGACACCCGGCCAACCTCCAAACGGTTGCCCGGGTTGAAGGGAGCCAGCGTGAGCAGCTTACGGACGACGGCTGTGGCGACCGGCGGGAGTTGCAACAGCGCCAGCAGGATGACCACAATCCCCAGCAGCGTCGCGAGCCCGAGCCCGATGCGGCGGAGCCACCGGCGAGGCGGGCGCGAGCTGGTCGGCCGTGCGTCGGTCTCGGGGTGGGTCATCACGCTCAATATGGGCGACGCGCCGACCTGGTCGGCGAAGGCGCGAAATGTCCGGGTTCTCGAAGCGCGGCCCGGGCTCCCCCGGACCGCGCCTCGATTGTACTATGTGACGTGACGGCCCGTGCTCATGCCGCCGCGCGCCTTGCCGACCCCGTCATCGCGCCGGCCAGCAGTTCGGAGACGTAGCCGAGCACCGCGCCGATCACCAGCGCGATGACGGTTCTGCTCCAGCTTCCATTCGCTCCGACGACTACGCTGACCGCGGTAGCGGCGCCTAAGAACGCCCCGGGGATGAAACTGAGAGCGCGGACCTTCGACTGCATGACCATACAGATCGCCGCAAGGCCGACGAGCAACGACAGCACGGGAACGCCGCCACCGAACCGGTTCCACGCCGTGAGCGCAAGGAGAGCCCAGAAGACGCCGCTCAGATTCGTGGCGATCGTCCTCATCAGCCCGTCCGTCTTGCCGCCGGCCGCGAAGAAGGAGCCCCAGGCCACGATGCCCGCCCACACCGGGAGCGCGCCCGGTCCCAGCGCGACGTACGTCCAACCGGCGATGAGGATGCCGATGCTGAGGGCCAAGGCAACCAGTGCGTCCATGTAGTACCTCCATCGGTGAAGGACGGAAATGCACCTGTCCGGCCACGGCCACGCGGGACGAACGAGACGGGGTAGGTGAGCGGGCACGCAGCGGAGCAACACCGCGACGTTACAGCGCGTGCGCGGAAGCGTCAAGGTTAGTGGATGTTCGGAGATCATCCCGTCCTGCACCGAAAGGCGTGTCGATGTACATCGTAGTGATGGGAGCGGTGGCTCTCGTGCTCGGGTCCCCCGTCAACGCCATTCAGCACCCTGGCGCGCAGGACAGCTCGCGCGTGCTGATCCTCGTGCCCGACGCGGTCTGGGACGGCGTAGCCGGCTCGCCGGCGCGCGGCTGGGTCGTGGTGGTGCGGGGCGACCTGATCGACGCGGTCGGCCCCGCCTCGCGGGTGACTCCACCCGCGGGCGCCGAGCGGATCTCGCTGGCCGGCACCACCCTCATCCCCGGTCTGATCGAGGGCCATGCGCACCTCTTTCTGCACCCCTACGACGAAACGCTGTGGGACGCCCAGGTGCTCGCGGAGCCGCTCGGTCTCCGGATCGCGCGCGCCGTGGCGCACGCGGGGGCTACGCTCCGGGCCGGCATCACCAGCGAGCGCGACCTGGGCACCGAAGGCGCGCTCGACAACGATGTCCAGCTCCGCCGGGCCATCGACGAGGGGATCGTCCCGGGGCCACGGCTGCTCGCCGTCACGCGCGCCATCGTGGCCACCGGGAGCTACGCGCCGTCGCGCACTCGCTACGCCTTCGACCCGCCGCAGGGTGCCGAGGAGGCCGATGGCGCCGAGGCGATCGTCCGGGTCGTGCGCGGGCAGATCGGCCGGGGGGCCGACTGGATCAAGGTGTACGCCGATTTTGGCTGGGGGCCGGCCGGCGCGCTGCGGCCCACGTTCACCCAGGCGGAACTCGACCTGCTCGTGGCGACGGCGCGCGGCGCCGGCCGTCCCGTCGCGGCCCACGCGATGACGCCCGAAGGCATGCGGCGCGCGGTGCTCGCGGGCGTGGAGACCATCGAGCACGGCGACCACGGCACGCCCGAGGTGTACCGCCTGATGCGCCAGCGCGGCGTGGCGCTCTGCCCCACGCTCGCGGCGGGCGAGGCCTACGCCGCCTATTTCGATGGTTGGGTCAAGGGGCGCGACCCGCCCCTTCCCGCCCTCGTCGCCAAGCGCGCCGGCTTCCGCGCCGCGCTCGACGCGGGTGTGCCGATCTGCTTCGGTGGCGACGTCGGCGTCTACCGGCACGGTGACAACGTGCGCGAGCTGGAGCTGATGGTCGAGTACGGGATGACGCCCATCGCCGCGCTTCGCGCCGCGACGAGCGGGAACGCCAGGATCTTTCATCTCGAATCCCGGGTCGGGCGGGTGGCGCCCGGGCTCCTGGCCGATCTCGTCGCCGTGGAGGGAGATCCGACGCGCGACGTCACGGCGCTCCGGCGCGTCCGGCTGGTGCTCAAGGGCGGAGCCCGGGTCAGGTGACGGGGTTCCCGCTGCTGCTCCTCGCTCTGGTGCTCGGCGCGGCGCTCGGCGCGTTCATCACGTGGCTCGCGCTCCGCGGCGCGGCCGCCGAGCGGGCCCGGCTGCGGGACGCCTTCGGCGCGCTCAGTGCCGAGGCGCTCCAGCGCAACAACGAGAGCTTTCTCCAGCTCGCCCAGACCAAGCTGGGCGAGTTCCAGCAGGGCGCGGCGGGCGATCTGGAGGCGCGCCGGAAGGCGGTGGACGAGCTGGTCCGGCCGATCCGCGAGTCGCTCGAGCGGGTCGGGGGCACGCTGCACGACGTGGAGCTCGCGAGGACCGGCGCCTATGCCGCACTGCTCGAGCAGGTGAAGTCCATGGCGCAGTCCCAGCACCGGCTCCAGGCGGAAACCGGCAACCTCGTCAAGGCGCTGCGGGCGCCGAGCGTACGCGGGCGGTGGGGCGAGATGCAGCTCCGGCGGGTGGTCGAGATGGCGGGAATGCTGGAGTATTGCGACTTCGACGAGCAGGCCAGCGTGGTGACGGCCGATGGCCTGCTCAGGCCGGATCTGGTCGTCCGGCTCCCGGGCGGCAAGACCGTCGTGGTCGACGCCAAGGCGCCGCTCGCCGCCTACCTGGACGCGCTCGACGGACCCGACGAGGACCGAGCGCTCCGCCTCAAGGATCACGCCCGCCAGGTGCGCGACCACATCGTCCGGCTCGGCGGCAAGGAATACTGGAATCAGTTCCAGCCCGCGCCGGATTTCGTGGTGATGTTTCTGCCGGGCGAGACCTTTTTCAGCGCGGCGTGCGAGCAGGACCCCTCGCTGATCGAGTTCGGCGTGGGGCAACAGGTGATCCCCGCCAGCCCCACGACGCTGATCTCACTGCTTCGCGCGGTGGCCTACGGTTGGCGACAGGAGCAGATCGCGCGGAACGCCCAGGAGATCAGCGAGCTCGGCCGGCAGCTCTACGAGCGGCTCGGGACGATGGCCGGGCATTTCGAGGACGTGCGGCGCGGGCTCGAGCGGGCGGTGGAGGGATACAATCGCACCGTCGGGTCGCTCGAAACCCGCGTGCTCGTCTCCGCGCGACGCTTCCGGGATCTCGGCGCTGTCGTCGGCGAGCTGCCGGAGCTGGGACCGGTGGAGCAGGCCCCGCGCGCGCTGCAGACGCCGTCGTCGTGAGAAGCCCGTCACCCTGAGCGAAGCGAAGGGAGCAGGACCCGACGCATGCCCCCTTCGCTTCGCTCAGGGTGACGGGCCGACCCTCCCCGCCACCGCCCGCACCAACCGCGTCGTGAACTCGAGACCCCGGTAGAACGCGTCCACCCGAATCCGCTCGTCCTGCCCGTGCGCCCGGATGTCGTCCGCGTCGAGCGCCACGGCGGAGATGCCGTAGACCGGAATCCCCGCGTTCCGGAAGAACAGGCCGTCGGTCGCCCCGGTCTCCATGCTCGGCACCACCGCGGCCCCCGGCCACATCGAGGCGGTGATGCTGTCGATCGGCTCGAGCACTTCCGGGACCAGCGGCGACGACGGGGACGGCACCGCCGCCGAGGTGACCGTGATCTGCACCGCGGTGTCGGCCACGAGACGCCGGATCGTCTCGATGACCGTGTCCGGCGACTCGTCCGGCAGCATGCGGCAGTTCACGTTGGCTGCCGCCGTCTGCGGGAGCGCGTTGGCGGCGTGGCCGCCCTCCAGTTGCGTCGCGACGCAGGTCGTCCGAAGCACGGCATTGAACCAGGCCGACCCGGCCGAGAGCCGCCGCATGGCCGTCGTGTCGCCGGTCTCACCGACCATCCGCATCCGTGGGGCGATCGTATCCGGCGCGGAGGCCGCCGCGCGGGTGAAGTAGGCGCGCGTCACCTCGTTGAGCCGGGCCGGGAACTGGTACCCGGCCAGACGGGTGAGCGCGGCGCTCAGCCGGTAGATGGCGTTCTCCTTGACCGGCAACGAGCTGTGGCCACCCGGGTTCCGCACCTCGAGCCGCAGGTCCATGTACACCTTCTCGCTCGCCTGGACGTTCCGGGCATAGACCTGGCCGTCCCGCATGACCGGGTCGCCCCCGTCGCCATTGATCACGTACTCGGCGTCGATCAGCGGCCGGCGCTTGGCGAGCAGCCATTGCACGCCGTTGTCGTCGCCGCCCTCCTCGTCCGCGGTCAGCGCGAGGATGACGTCGCGGTCGAGCGGCACCCGCTCGCGCTTGAGCCGGATCATCGTCTGCGTGAAAAGCGCCGCCATGTTCTTGATGTCGCTCGTGCCGCGGCCGTAGAAATAGCCGTCCTTTTCGGTGAGCGTGAACGGCTCGAGCGACCAGTCCTCCCGCCGCGCCTCGACGACGTCGAGATGCGCGAGCAGGATGATCGGCTTGCGCGCCCCGCTGCCGCGGAGCCGCGCCACCAGGTTCTGCCGGACCGGATGCGGCCCCGCGATCACGATGTCCTTGGCTGGAAACCCCGCGGCCAGCAGGCGGCGGCGCACGGCCCGCGCGGCGATGGTCGTGTTGCCGTGATCGTGCGTCGTATTGATGCCGACCAGCTCGGCGAAGAGGGCGCGGGCCCCGCGCTCGTCCACCGATGTCTGGGCCCGGGCGGCCGGCATCGGGGCCAGCAGCGCCAGCGCGACGATCGAGACGCGGGCGATGATGCGGAGAGCCATGTGAACCGTTTCGTGTTGGGAAGGATGGAATATATCCGGCGGGAAACCCTGGCCGGCGCGTCGAGGAGGTCTCCGCGCGCCAGCGAGGCCCGGAGCTTTCGCCCCGGGCCTCGCTGGACCTGCGTGCTCATCGTGCTGGACTTCGCTGTCCGGCTTGGATGCTACAGCTGCCGCGTCCTGCCGATGCCCGCGTCACTCATCTTATCCGTGTCCAAGTCATGCTGCTGCCCGGTGACGCGATTCCAGGCGTCCTTCACGGCATCCTTGACGTTTTCCCAGGTCGACGCGACAGCCGACCGATTCTCGACCTTGTCCCACCCGGTCCGTAGATCGCCTTCCACGTCGTTCCAGTTCCGGCCCATGTGGTGCGTGCCGGACTCGAAGCCGTACTGATATGCCGGCCGGATATCCTGATAGTCTCGATCGGAGGCGTACGGGCGCGTACTGAAGTTCTGCTCCCACCACTTGTCCTCTTGATCCCAGGTTCGTTTATCTGCCATGCTGTCCTCCATGGTGCTGGTGAAACCACGGGTTCATGGTAGCCCGTGGTCCAGGATCGCGAGGTGAGCCGGATCACCCCCCTGATCGCGTCAGGCCGAGCGCAGCCAAAAATCGCGACCTGCCAGAACGCCCTGCAGGTCGCGAAGCGGTCTCCATCGTCCAGCGCGGCCCCCGGAGTGAGCAATCCGCGCGTGGCGCGGCCATCCTCTCTGTTCATAGGCGGTTGCGCGTCGCCTCACGCCAACACCGTCCGACTCCTTCGCCCAGGTTGCCGGTGGGCACACGCGTTGCATTCCATTGCGCGGTCCGCCTCGTCACTGTCTTCACCACCGCGCGCAATCCGACCTGAATCCAAGCTTCCGCGCTCTTTCCTGGAGTGAGCCATGGTCACGTTCCTGAAGGGCCGCCGCCGTAACGATGACGCCGTGGTCGCCGTGGACGAGCGCGGAACCAATGTCGCCGCCGCGCTCGAAGCCCTCGTCGTCCGCGCCCAGGCCGCGGCGGAGGAGCTGCGGCAGCTGGCGCCGGTGATGGAGCGGTCGGCGGAGCTGGACACCCTGCGGGAGCGCTGCGCGGCGGTCGAGCGCCAGGTGGAAGGGCTCGAAGCGCTGGGCGCGAGGCTCGCCGCCGCGGAGGAGCAGGCGGCCCGGTTGATGAGCGCGGGCGAGGATGTAGAACGAATCCAGACCCGCATGGGCGACCTCGGCGACAAGGTCGAGAGCGCGCTCCACCTCCGCGACGACGTCGAGCGCGTGCTGAGCCTCGAAGGCCCGGTGGCGGTGCTCCGGAGCGAGGCCGACGCGCTGCGCGGGCAGATCGCGGAGATGTCCGACGGGGTCGGGCGGATCCGGGCGCAGCACGACGATGCGCTCACGGCGCATCGGCATACGACCGCTCGCCTCGAGGCGATCGACCTGGATCACCAGGCCGCGACCGGCCGCGTCGAGGACACCGAGCGGCGCCTCCAGACGGTCGAGCGCTCGCTCGATCCGCTCACCCAGGCCACCGAGACGATCCCCGGCGTGCAGCACCAGCTCGCCGTGCTCAAGTCGCTCGCCGATCACCTGGCCCAGAAGACCACCTCCCTGGAGCAGCAGCGCGAGGCCGTGGATCGGGCCGCGGGGCAGATCAGCAAGCTCACCGTGATGGATCGGGAGCTTGACGTCTGGCTTCGCCGCCAGGAAGAGCAGATCCGCCGCTTCGGCGCGATCGAGGCCAAGATCGGCGAGGTGCAGGCGCTGCACGCGAAGGTGATGGCGCGCTCTGAGGAATTGCAGACCGCCCAGCAGGAGGCGGAGACCGCCCAGCAGGGGGCGCGGCAGGCGCTGGGCGACCTCCGCGAGCAGATGCGGAAGAGCAGCGAGGGCTTCGAGCTCGAGAATCGCGGATTGCACGCCGTGAGCGAGCGTGTCGGCGACCTCCGCGGCGCCGTAAAGGAGTGCGAGGCGCGTTTCGCCGTGCTCGACGCCGCGAGCCAGGGCGCGTCCGCGGTGCAGGCGCAGGTGCGGAGCCTGACCGACCAGGCCGGCGGGCTGTCGCAGGAGCTGGTCCGGCTCTCGGACGAGGCCCGCCGCATCGCGGGGATGCGCGAGAACGCCGAGCGCCTCGAGTCACTCGCAGGCGACACCGCCGAAGGCATGCAGCGGATCGAGACCCTCAAGCCCCAGCTCGACGAGGCGGTGCTCCAGCTCGCCACGCTCAAGGGCACCCACGAGATGATGGCCGACGGGCTCGAGCAGATGCGTTTGGCGCAAGGCGAGATGGCCCGGGTGCGCGAGAGCCATGGGGAGACCCAGAACTGGCTCACGGCCACCGACGGCTGGACCCGCAAGGTGGAGGCGCAGGTGAAGGAGCTCCGCGCGATGGAGCCGGCGGTCGAGCGGATCCGGATGGACGTCGAACAGGTCCGCACCTCGATGAGCGACATCGACGCGCGCCGGACGCTGGTGGACGAAGTGCATCGCCGGCTGGCCGACCTCGGCACGCTCAGCGCCGAGCTCAAGGACCGCGCCGAGGGTCTGCGGGTCCGGATGGACGGCGCCGAGGGCCGGTTCACGCAGCTCGCCACGCAGGCCCAGGAGGCGGAGCGGGTGTCCGACACCATCTCCGAGGTGGCGTCCTCGGTGGACGCGGCCGAACGGCGGGTGGATGTGGTGGACGGCTCGGTGCGGGCGCTCGAGAGCCGCACCACGCGGCTCGACGAGCTCGAGCAACGGATCCGGCTCCTGGGCGAGGAGCTCGAGCAGCGCCAGGGCGCGCTCGACAAGGCCACGGATCATCTGACGCGCGCCTCGGCGCTCCGGCAGGAATCGGCCGACGCCGCCCAGCGGCTGGAGGAGCTCGCGCGCGGGATCGGCGCGATGCTGCAGAAGGCCGAATCCCAGGCGGACGGGCTCGATCGCCTCTCGGGCGAGCTCGGGTCGCGCGCCGACGCGCTCAAGCCCGTGGATCGCCAGCTCAACCATTTCGAGAGCCTGCTGGCGGAGTGGGAGTCGGCGCAGACGGAGGCGGCGCGAAGCCTGGAGCAGACCCTGGCGCGCCAAGGAGCGGTGGACGCGCTCGAGGCCCAGGTCAAGCACGTCTTCGACCTGGCCGAGCGCTCGGTCGAGCAGGCTCAGACCATCGGGGCCGCGCGGCGCGACATCGAGGACACGCACGAGCTGCTGCAGGAAACGAACGCCCAGCTCAAGTCGGCCGAGGAGTCGCTGCACGGCTTCGAGGCCCGCCGGCGCCAGCTCGAGCGCACCGAGCAGCGGCTGGCCCGCGCGGAAGCGCTGGCGGTCGAGGTGCGCTCCACCGTGGAGTCCCTGCAGGCGCAGCGGGCCGTGGTCGAGCACGTCATCGAGCGCTCGGGCGCGCTGACCTTCCAGATCAAGCAGGCCGAGGCGCTGGTGGAGACCCTGCGGCGCGAGCGGACGCTGGCCTGCGACGTCAGCGCGGCCGTGGCGTCCGTGCGGGACGAGGACGAGGTTTCCCCTACCGCCTAGTGGTGCAGAAGGGGTGAATGCAGGAGAGTGTGGCGGAAGCACTGTCGGCTTGTGCTCCCGCCACACTCTCCTGCGTTCACCCCGTCGCGCAGGAAGCCAGACTAGCGGGGCTAACGCAGCCGCGCTCCGCCGGTAAACGGCGACGTCAGCGTCAGCACCACCAGCGTCCGCGGCGTTACCACCACGTCGCGGCTCGCGGTGTGCGCTGCCACGACCGCTCCACCCGCGGCGCCGACGACGCCGCCCACCACCGCTCCCTTGGTCTTGCCTGTGATCACGCCGCCCGCGACGGCGCCTACCGCCGCGCCTGCCGCGACCTTCTCCGCGGCGCCCGCGTCCACCCCTCGCCCCTTCAGCTCGTGCGGGACCGGCTGCACTTCGGCGTGAATGGGGTACGCTCGCCCGCCGACCACCACACTGTCGGCACGGAGCTCGAGCTCGCCATCGACGGCGTTCCGTGTGCGCGCGGGCTTGAGTCGTGTGATCGTGAGCCGCACGGCCGAGCCCGAGGGCACAAGGGTCCGCCCATCCGGGGCGCGCATGTCGCCCGAGACCAGCGCCGTGACGGTCTGCCCGGCGGAGTTGTGGAGCGAGTGGATCGAGTCCTGGAGCAACGCGCGGACGTGCATGCCGGCGGGTAGCGCGTGCATGTCAGCAGCAGGCGGGACGGCATCCGAGGCGCCGGCTGGAGCTGGTGGTGCGACCGGGGCCGCGGGTTGCTCCGATGCGCCGGTCGCCGCGGGCGGCGGCGGCGTCGCTGACGGCGCCGGCACAGACGGCGGCTCCGCTGACCGCGTGTTCGCTGGCGGCGTACTCGCCGGCGAGGGTGTCGTCGCCGGCGGTGGTGTCGCCGGTGGCCTGGCATTCGACGACGACCGCTCGGCCTCCACGGGCGGCACGCTTGCCGATGCATCGGTTGGAGCCGGCCGGGCCGTGGCGATCTCAGCCTCGGCCGCAGTCGACGTGTCGCCCGGCACCGTGTCACCCCGAGCACTGTCGGCCAAAGTCAGATCGACTCCTGACGCGTCCACCGGCATTGGCGCGATGCCCGTCGAATCCTCCCGGGCCCCGCCGGCTCGCGCGGAGCCCGCCCGCGCCGCTTCGGTGCCGGGCCGCTGGCGCGCCTTAGTCCGACGCTTCGGCTGGATCGCACGCTCGGCCGCTCGTCCTCCCGACTGCGTGCGCCGCACCTCCGGGCGCGACGCGCTGTCGACCGGGGTCGCGATTGGCGCGGCGGTATCCTCCGGAGCGATCTCCAACTCGCGCAATGGGACGTCGGAGACCGCGACCTCCTCCCCACGGTCGCGGCACGCCGCGAGCGCCACGAGCCCAGTGAATACCAGAATGCGCTGCGTCCACATGGGTGCTCTCCTCCCTCGAGAAATCGCTGGACTCGGTCCGATGGTCTGCTCGCTGACCCGCTTCAGCTTGACCATCATCCATCCCGCTCCAGCGCTCGCACCGGACCCTGACTCGCCAGGGCCGCTAGTTGCCCTGCGTATGGTACCGTTCGGGCCCAGAGATGGAGGTGGTGTGGGTCACCGGGGTGGGGCGGGCTGTGCCCCTCTCGCGGCGGCACCGGCGAGGAACGCCGGGAACAGCACGGTGACGAGCGGCAGACCCCAGACGGGCAGCTGAAGCACGCCGCCGACGCGCTCTGCCACCAGCCCCGCCGGACCCTCCGCGGCTGCCCAGCCGACCAGTATGGCCCAGCCGAGAGCCGCACCGAGCGCGCACGAGGGCGCGGAGCCACGGTAACAAGGGGCCGTTCGGACCCACAGCACGGCGAGCGCGGGCACCGCCCACCACCCGGCGGCCGCCGTGCCGGCCGCGGTGAGCGCGGCGAACGCCACCGTGCGAAGCGCCCAGCTCACGGGGCCGGTGAGAGCATGAGCACTGATGAAGTCGGCACGCTCTCGGCGTCGCGCGGAAACCGCAGCTCGGCGAGCTCGCCGCGCTGCCACATCGGAATCCGGTCGTCGTACCGCCGGCTCGCGGGATTGCCGCTCTGACCTCCGGGATACGTGCCCCATCCTCGCACTTCGCGGCCAAGCTCGACGACCATGCGCCAGCTCGCGCCTTCGCCTCCGCCCGCGCTCGACGGGCTGATCGTGGACGGGCCGCCGGCGACGTCCACGTCGAGCTTCGACAGCGATGGAACGCGCAGCAGATGCCAGATGTGGATCCGGTGGACGGCCGACCACCGCCAGCCACCGGACTCGGGGGCGCCATGCGCGCGCAGCACGGCCGCGTATCCCTGGGCGAGGGCATCGGCGAGCACGTCGTCCCGCCCCTCCACGGCCCCTGGCGTGGCGCGGACGTCCCACCACGCGCTCGTGGGATCATCGAGCAAGGCGACGAAGGCCCCGCCGCCCGGACGCACCCCCGGCGGCAGCTCGTCCCAGACGCCGGACGAGGCCGCGGCCATCGCCGCCTCGAACAGCACGGCGCCCTCGGTGTTGCGGGTGTAGCGCCGGTCCCAGGCAGCCAGCAGCCGTGCGGCGTGCGCCAGCGCCGTGTCCGCTGGGCGCACGCTGGCGGCCCGGAGCAGGTACGGCGCGTAGAAATCCGCGCGTGCGCTGCCTGGATCGGTCTGCCATCGGCGCATCGTCGCGGGCGTCGTCAGGGAATCGGCGCGGAGCAGCGCGTTGATGCGGAGCGCGCGCCACGGCGGAATCCAGTTGCCGCCCAGGTATCGTGGCTGATCGCGCGGATGCTGGGGCTCCTGGTTGGCCGAGGCCAGGAATCCCTGCGGCGGCGCCGTCGACTGCGGAAGCTCCGCCACGGACCAGTCGCCGGTCCAGTCGCTCGCGCGGGTGGTGCCGTCACGTATGCGATCGCCGCGCCCGTCACCGGGGCGGATCGGAAAGCGTCCGGTCGACCGAATGGCGATCGTCCCCGCGCGATCCGCCACCAGCATGGTCTGCGGCGGCGACCGGTACGGCGTCATGGCTTCGTGCCACTCGCGCGCCGTGCGGGCGCGCGCGGCCCGGTGAAACGCGCCGGTTTCCCCGGCGCTTTCGAGTGTCGTCCACCGAGTGGAAAGCCAGCGTGCACCGACCCGCCGCATCGGGCCACGATGGGTAAAGCGCAGCGTATCCACGCCTACGATCTCCCCGCGCGGCCCGCGATACCTCTCCACCCGCTCCTCCACCGCCATCCACCCGCCGTCGAGACGATAGCGCCGCGGCCGCGCCACGTCGTCTACTTGCTCCGCCCACCAGTCCATCAGGTCGGCCTCGACGTTGGTGAATGACCAGGCGACGTCGCGGTTGAATCCCATCAGGATCGCTGGCAGGCCGGGGACAGTGATGCCATACACGTCCAGGACGCCGGGGACGCGGAGGTGAGCCTCATACCAGATCGATGGGAGCGTGAGGTCCAGGTGGGGATCGCCCGCCAGAAGCGCCGCGCCCGCGCGCGTCCGCGCGGGCGCTACCGCCCAGTTGTTGCTGCCGCGAACGTCGCGTTCGATCCGGGGTGGGAATCCGGGAGCGGCAGGCGCGATCGCGATGGCGGCCAGCGCCAGACTGTCGGGCGGGCCCGGGGGGGGCAGGACCAGCGGCACCCGCCCCGGCGCGCCATGCGAGGGTTGGATCGGCTGCTGCAATGGCGAGTGCCATGGGAAGAGCGCCCCCGCCGCGGCGCTCCCCACGAACGCCGCGGCGCGCAATCGTTCGAGCTCGGTGACGTTCTGCGTCAGCGTGTAGCCCATCCGGAGCACGACATGGATCGTGCGGAGGGGACTCCAGCGCTCGGGCCGCCGCCCGAGCAATCGGTACTCGAGCGGCAGCTCTCCCGCCGGCATCGCGTCGAGATATGCGTTGACACCCGCCGCGTACGCCTCGAGCGATGCACGTGCCTCGCCGGTGTCCGGCAGGGCCGCCGCCAGTCGCTCCGCGGCGCGCGTCATGCCGAGCCCGCGAGTCTCGCGATCCTGATCGAGCGCGCGCGCGCCGAGCAGCTCGGTGAGCGTACCGCCGCCGGCACGCGCCTGGAGGTCGAGCTGAAACAGCCGGTCGCGCGCGGTGACGAAGCCGAGCGCGCGAAGCGCGTCGAGCTCGGTGGCCGCGAAGACGTGCGGAACGGCGCGGTCGTCGTACACCACCCGCACGGTGCCGGCAAGCCCGGGAATGCGGCTGCTGGCCTCGGCGGGAAACTCCGCCGAGGCGGCCAACGCCCAGACACCTCGAACAGGGTCGAGCAACGGCCCGAGCGGCGGCAGGGGCGCCATCCCACGCGCTCCCATCCAGACGAGCCCGGCCAGCGCCAGCAAGGCGCCGGCACGGCCGAGCCCTTGGCGCCGCATCACGCGTGATCGCAATCGCATGCGCGCAATGTGCGCGTTGGCAACGAGGTCAGCCAGCGCGCGCGGGCCGTCCGGTGTCGCCAGGTCGAGGCTCCGGCCGGACCCTTACGCCCCGCGCAAAGTGACCGGTTCTTCTCCGGCCAATGGCCATGCTTCGATTTTGGAGTAATCTCGCCGGCTCCGGCTCCGGCTCCCGGTGCCGGACGGCACTCCCTGGGACCACCTGCTCGCGGTGATGCGCTCCCTGGAGCGAAGCGGGTCTATTCCTCGTCCGCGTCCACCACCGGCGCATCCACCAGATGCTCGGCCAGGAACCAGACCTGCATTTCGTTGGTCCGGACCACGTTGCTGACCAGCAGGTCGTTGGTGCCATCGTCGCCCGACTCGTCGGCGGCGCCGGCGGCCTCCCGGGCGTGCCGCAGGATCAGCTCGTGCGCCTCGAGCAGCCGGGAAATCTGGACCGGCACTTCCTCGCGGCCGCGCGGGGGCCGCTCGATCCGCGTCTCCTCGGCCACGTCCGCCCCCATCGCCAGGCTGATGCCGCCCAGGATCTGAATCCGTTCGGCGAGCAGATCCACCAACTCGACCTGCTCGGCGTAGTGCTTGTCGAACAGCAGGTGAAGCTGGTAGAAGGTGTGACCGGCGACCTGCCAGTGGGACTTCTTGTATAGATCGCGCAGGGTTATGGCATCGGCGAGCTGCTGGTTGAGGGCCTCCGCGCTCTCCTTGCAGACCGACTCGTCCAGGCCGATTGGGAGCCGCGCGATCGTACCGTACGCCTGGAGCTCGGGACCGCGCTGGCCGGTGCGCGGCCGCGGGCTGGCCGCGCTCCCGCGTTCCGCCCTCGAGCCGTCCTGCCGGGGCCGGGTTCCGGTGGCGGAGCGGCCGCTGCCGTTGGATCGTTGGACCACAAGACCTCCATAGTAAAGGATCGGACAAGAGTCATCGTATCCTCCTGGAGCAGGGGTACCCGTGAGCAGGGTCACCACTTGCTCCGCTTCGAGCTTCGGTGTACGTTTTTCCAGCGCCGGATGGCGGAGCGTCTTCCGGGACCGACGTGTTGTGCAGGGGCTGGCGTTGGTGCCGGCCCCGTTTGTTACCCGACGAAGGGCGGCTACATGACCGAGGTGAGGCTGCGTGACGAGGACAGCCTGGAGCGCGCGCTCAAGCTGTTCAAGCGGAAGCTCCAGAAGTCCGGACTGTTCGGCGAGCTGCGCCGGCGCCGACATTACGTGAAGCCGAGCGAAGCCCGGGCGATCAAGACCGCGGCGGCGGAGCGGCGGAAGCGGAAAAAGAAGGTAGTGAAAAGCGAGTGGTGAGTGGGCCCGGCTGAGCGAACTGCATGCTCAGCCGGTTTTTTTGTGCCGCTCAGTCGTTCTTGTCGTCGGTCTTGTCGTCAATGTTATCGGTGTTCTTCACAGTGTCGACGTCGATGGTGGTATCTGCCGTGACGATGGTCGTATCCTTGATGGTGCTCGACCGGATGGACGTGTCGACGCCCGACCGCTCGTTATCGAGGGCTCCCGTATCGCGATCCGCGTCCTTGCGATCGCACCCGCCGAGTACAGCCACCACCGCTAGTGCCGCTGCGAGCTTCTTCATCTTTGCTCCTCCTGGCGAGTAAGATCACGCCGGTGACGTATGAACCGGCATGTTAGCGTAAATCGTTGCCCGCTGCAGTGATCACTCTCACACACGAGTCCCTATGGGTGACCGCCGTCACGATGGCGCTCTACTTGCCCACAGAACTTAACAGCGTTAAGTTGCCCTCATGGCACTGAACGTCACCCGGGGCCCTCGCGAGCGCCGCGTCCGCGAGCGGCGGGAAACCCGCGAACTCATTCTCGACGCCGCTCGCGAGATGTTCGTCAAGGATGGGGTCGAGTCGGTGACCATGCGGGCGATCGGCAAGAAGATCGAGTATACACCGACGGCCATCTACCACCACTTCCGCGACAAGCACGCCCTGCTCCGCGAGCTCTGCGCCAACGACACGAGGGCCCTGGCGCAGGCGTTTCACCGTATCGGCCGCATCGAGGATCCGGTCGAGCGTCTCCGTCGGATCGGCCAGGCCTATCTGCGATTCGGCCTGGAGCATCCGAACCACTATCGGTTTCTGTTCATGACCGTCACACCCGACGTGGAGAACGGTCTCGAGAAGGGGAACCCTGAGGAAGACGCGTACGGTGTGCTCCGCGCCACGGTGGCCGAGGCGATTGCCGCGGGTCGGCTCCGGCCGGAGCTGCGCGATCCCGACCAGGTCGCCCTGATGTGCTGGTCGGTGACTCACGGGATCATCTCGCTCTCGATCGTGTTCGACAATGACGACTGGATCGCCTGGCCGGATCCGGAGCGCACCGGCCTCGCGGCGGTGGATGCCCTCATGCGCGGGATCGTGAGGGAGGGGCTGTAGGATGCCGGGTTTATTTGACCGGTGACTTAACGACGTTAGATAGCCCTACACGGTAAACACGAGCGACAATGGATCAGCGGCGCCCTCCGCGCCGCACGCCCCCCTCGCGCGGGTATCACGAGGCGGGCTGATCTTATCGACCTTGACGGCGCGGCTGGTGACGCCGGTGATTTACAAGCTGCTGGATCCGGCGGTAGCGGAGAGTTGAGAACCAGTCGCCCTTAGCTTCGGCGCCGAGTTCGATAGGTGGGGGAGCCTGGGACCGGCGCCGAAGGGGTGTCCGCGTTGAGCGTCAGGACACTCCAGATCTCCGGATGCTGGTCGAACCACTCGCGCTCGTCCTCTGGCGAGTCGTTCCAACCGTTATAGTCGCATGTCATTACGATATCTGTGCCTTCCCGGGTGCCCTCGCTCTATCGCGAGCCGACCATGGGGTCAGCAGGCTCCGTGCCATGCTCATCGGTGGACGCCGACATCCACGGGCGGGTTCCACCCGCCGTGCCGGCCGACCCCATGGCAAGACAGCGCGACTCAGAGGGAACCCAATGGCGCACCGAGGTGTTTGCCTTGAAAGCCTGCAACGGTGGGGGCCGTCCAGTCATCAGCCCAGATGACAGGTGGACTACGCGGCCGGAAAATGATCATACAAGCCATTGCAATCGCAATAGATAGGAGTGTTCAGTTGCCTGCCAAGAAGCGGAGCCGCCGGAAGGGGCGCAGCCGAGCCGCGCAGTTGCCCCGGGCGGTCGATGAAGGGCGCGAGAGTCTCGATTTCTATCTCCAGGAAATCAGCCGGATTCCTCTCCTCAACGTTCAGGACGAGACCGCGATCGCCCAGCGCGCGTTTCGGGGGGACGTCGAGGCGCAGGAAAAGTTGGCCCGGCACAACGTGCGCTTCGTGGTCTCGGTGGCTAAGAAGTTCCAGAACCGGGGGGTGCCGCTCATGGACCTCATCGGGGAGGGCAACCTCGGCCTGATGACCGCCGCCAGGAAGTTCGATCCGGACCGCGGGGTGAAGTTCATCTCGTATGCGGTGTGGTGGATCCGGCAAGCCATTCAGGCGGCGATCGCCCGGCATGGGCGGCCGGTGCGGGTGCCCCTCAACCGGACGGCCGACCTGAATCGGCTGGGGCGGGCGACGACCCTGCTGGCCGAGCAGCTGGGCCGGGCACCCACGACCGAGGAGCTGGTGGAGGCGACAGGGCTCACCCGCGACGCCGTGCGCGCGCTGAGCGCGCTACACATCGAGGCCATGCGGCTCGACCATCCGGTACGCGAAGCGGACGAGCGCGGCCGCATGGAGCGGTTCGTCCCGCTGACTCAGGAAGGGACCGACGCGACCACGATGGCCAACAGCCGGGCCGACGATCTCGACGCCGCCCTCGCGGCACTCCCCGCGCGGGATGCGAAGGTACTCCGGCTCTACTTCGGTCTGGACGACGGGAAGACCCGGACGCTCGAGGAGATCGGCGGGATGATGGGCGTCACCCGTGAGCGGATCCGGCAGCTCCGGGACCGAGCCCTCCGACAGTTGCGTGAGCAGCACGGCGACAAACTGCGCGATCTGGCCGCGTAACGTGACGGGGGGCTGGAGTGAACGACCCCGCCACATGTTGCACGTGGCGGCGTCGTTTTTTTGTACGGTGTCCAAAATCTGCCACTGGACGAGGTGAGCGCTTTCTCACAGATTATATGTCACCTCCCCACCGCCATCTGCCCCGAGGTCGTCGTGGCTCCGTTTCGGTCTCTATATCACGCCGTGCAGGCGAAGCTCGCCGAGCACTTCGAGCTGGTGCTCACGGCCGTTGGCGTACTACTGTCCGTAATGCTCACATTTTCCCAACTCGACCGCGGCACGCAGGGGCTCGCGCTTACGTTCCTGGTCTGGCTGCAGGGCTTTCTCATCTGGGCGGTGCGCCGGCATTCGCGGCTCGCGCGCCTCCGGCTCATCCGCAAGCTGCGCATCATGCTTCAGGATCGGGTGAACAATCAACTCACCGTTCTCGTGGGGGTCGCCGAGCTGCCCGGGCCAACGGGCCACCGGCCCGCGCCGGAGGATGTGGAGACTGCGCTGACCGCGGCGCGAGCGGTGTCGCGCGAACTCGAGAGCCTGTCCGTCGAGTCGCTGCACCACTGGGAATCGCGCTACGCGCACCTGCCTGCGTCGATTCGCTAACTCGGTGCTGCGCGTTTTGCACCCGGGGGTGCAGTGTGCCAGGCGAGGACGGTCAGCGAGGGTTAGTCTGGCTCCAGCAAGGGAAAAAGATCCGGGTCGGTAGTTCGAGCGAGCCCGGTGCGCCGGTTGCTCGATCCCCTCCTCCCTCTCGTTCGGTGCGCTCCGGTGCACTGACCGCTACCAGGCACTACGGGACCGGATATTGCGGGCGGAGTCGGCTCCATGACGGTTCCCAGCCAGATGTCACTCCGCCGCATTCCCGAAGCGCTGCACTTGCAAGTCCGCGTCGCCTACGCCATGAGCTGGGAGGCGCTGATCGACACCCATACTCGCCAGGCACTTCAATTCGTCTCCGAGTTCGCCACGAGGGCGCCCGTGCTGGACGCGCTCGATCTGTACTTTCGCGTGACCGCCGTGCCCGATGCGATGCACGAGGTGGTGCGCTCGCGCACCCTTACGGCCATCGACCTCAAGAGCGTGCCCCAGCCCGCGGACATGCCGGTGCTCAACGGCTGGGGCCGCCTGCGCCTCGATCTGGTGCTCGAGCACAGCCGGTACCGGCGGCGCCATCAGGAGCGGACGCTCGAACTGGCCCGCATGGTGGGGGCCCGGGCGGCCGAGGCGGTCGTGGCCACGCACGTCGAGAACGCGCTGGAGCTTGCTTGGCTCCTCAAGGGCGTCATGCCGGTGAACGCCGTGACCGATCACTATCTGCGCGAGTTCGTGCTGCAAGCGAGCCTGGCGCAGATGGTCATGCAGCGGGTGCAGGCTCGAGTGGCGGGCGACGAGCTGACAGCACAGGTGGACGAGCCGTTGCCGGGGGGGCTCGAGCCCGCGCCGGAGGCGGCGCCGGGATATCAGGAGCCTGCGGCGCGAGGGGTTTGAGGAAACCGACATTCCGAGTGACCGTCGCTCCTTCAGAATTCAAACCCCACCGCCACGTTCGCGTGCGTTCCCGACACCGTGCCCGCCCCGTAGCGGGTCTGGAGGCGGCGGAGCTCCGCCCCGATCACCACCGGTGCCAGGCGCCAGCTCGCGTGGCCCTCGAGCGCGACGTTTCGGAGCCGCTGCGTGGCGGTGTCCAGATCCGCGTCGTCGGGATCGTCCACCCCGAGACCGGCGCCAATCTCCCAGCCAGCCCCGGGCCGAGCGTTGAGTTGCACCCATCCGCCTGTCGTCCTCACGGCCCCGCTGTCGAGCCCGAAGTTCTGCCCGATGTCGCCGCCGCCAAGCCCGGCAAGCGCCCGCCCAGTGTAGCCCTCCCCACGGACCTCGAGCCCGCGCAGCAGCGGCGTCCACACGCTCACCGCTACCGCGCGTGACGCGACTCGTCTGCCGGTGCCGACGGCGAGCCAGCCGTAATGGCCGCCCAGGTTCACCTCGCCCTGCGTGTCCCCGTCGCCCCAGCGGGCCCGCACCCGCGCCTGGAGATACGGCCGGCTGGTGCGCTCAGCGATGTCGGGCTGGGTGAAGAACGCCGTCTGTGGGTCGCCCGAAGTGGGGGCCAGCGCCGCGATCTCGACCCCCAGCCGGACCGCGCCGCCAAGCGCCAGGGCGGCGGCCAGCCGCACCTGGGGAATCCAGAGCCAGAGGTTGCCGGCGCCGGCGAACTCCGGGATCCCGATGCTGGCCAGCGAGGACGGATTGATCTCGGCGATCGGCGGTGATTCCTGGCCGGCGAATACCGTCACCCGGCCCCGGGTGAGCTCGGCAAAGGCGCGGCGGAGGCGCACCAGCGGAAAGGTGCGGCCGCCGGTGGAAGGCTGCTGCCCGCCGAAGAAGTCGACGTCGAGCTCGCCGGTGAGCTGCCCGCCGGCGAACTCGGGCACCAGTGCGGCGACGGTCACCCGCGACTGGCGCATGGTGGCGCCCGCGGCGCCCGCCGCCGCCCCGCCGAAGGAGGCGAGCACGAACTGCGGCACGTCGCTGTTGTTGAACCCGTCGCTGTTGGCGAAAGCGTTGAGCAGGATCAGGCCGCGCACGTGCGCCTGCAGGCCGGTGTCCTGACCGCCGGCCGGAGCCGCGAGCGCGAGGGAAAGCAGGAAGGAGAGCAGGATGTGCCGCGGCATGGCGGACCTTCTTCGGTGGTCGCGTTGACGGTCGTCCGGGCCAACGGTAACCTTGAGAATATGCGGGCCAAAATACAGCGTGGCGGGCGGTTCCGCCGGGCCATTCTGCTCGCCGTGGGGGCGGCAGCGACCCTGGCGGCGCGCCGCGCGACCGATGTCCGGGGACGGCTCACCGTGCTCGACAAGGGCAACCGCCCCGCCGAAGATGTGGGACAGGCGGTGATCTGGCTCGACGGCCGGGGCGCCGCGCCCGCGCCTGCCCGGGCGGAGATCACGACCTCCGACAAGGCGTTCAGGCCGCACGTGCTCGTCGTGCCCGCGGGATCCACCGTCTCCTTCCCGAATCTGGACCCATTCAATCACAACGTCTTTTCGCTGTCCGAGGAGCAGCCGTTCGATCTCGGGCTCTACGGGCGCGGCGAGACCCGCACGGCGCGCTTCACGCGAGCCGGGGTCGTCCGGGTCTACTGCAACGTGCACGCGCAGATGAGCGCCCTCGTCATCGTGCGCGATGGTCCGTACGTCGCCCAGCCGTCGGGCGACGGGTCCTTTACGCTCAGCCAGGTCCCGCCCGGCCGCTATACGCTGCACGCGTGGCACGAGCGCGCCCCGGAAGCGACGCAGCCGGTGGTCGTGCCGCCTGGCGGCCTTGGCGGCCTCGCACTCACCCTCGACGCGCGCGGGCACCGTTTCAAGCCTCACCTCAACAAGTTCGGCCAGCCGTATCCGCAGCAGGGACGGAGATACTGAGGATGCCGCTCGGCACCAAGATCTTTGCTGGTGCCGCCCTGGTGGTCATGGCGGCGCTCGGCACCGCCCTCCTGGTCACGCGCGGCCGCACCGACGAGGCTGCTCAGGCCTCGTCGGCCCGCGCGCTCCGGGCCACCCGCTCCGCCATCGGCGACGCCCTCGTGAGTCGCAGCCGAAGCCTCCGCCAGCTCACCGCCGCGCTGGTCCAGGTGCCCGCCTACGTCTCGCGCATCGGTGAGGCGCTTCGCACCGACGACCGCGCCAACCTGCTGGATCAGGCGGACGAGCTCCGGGCACAGACGGGAGCGGACTGGGTGCTCATTGTCGATGAGGGCGGGGTGCTCAAGGCCTGGACCGCGCAGCGCGCCGCGGCCGATGAGGACTTCTCGGCCGGCGCGCTGATCGGGCGCGCCCTCGAGGGGCGGACGACGGAGGGACTCTGAATCGAATCGGCGCCCGATCGCGACGAGCTGTTCCAGGCGGTCGGCGTGCCCGTGGCCGACCCGGCGGGCGGCGCGCGCTACGGCGTAGTGGTGGCGGCGGTCCGGATCGACAGCGCCTTTGCGGCGCAGCTCAAGCGGCACACCGGCTCCGAAATCCTGTTCTTCTCGCGCGACACACTCGGAGTACCGGCCGTGGCCGTATCCACAGTGAGTGCCTCGGGTCTCCGGGAGGCGGTGCGGCGGGTGCCCGTCGAGTCGGTGGCGGGCGACAGCGCTCCGCCGCGATTCCGGTTGAGCGCGGGCGGCCGCACGTACGAAGGGGTGACCGGGTTGCTGCAGACCGCCGACGGTGTGCCGATCGGCGGGTATGTGGGACTGCACGATCGCGAGACGGAGCTGGCCGCATGGCGACAGCTCGGCCGAACGATCGGCTGGGCGTTTGCGGGCGGGCTGCTGCTGGCGCTCGCATCCTCGATCGTGCTCGCGCGGCAGATCACCCGGCCGGTGCGGCGGCTCGTCGAGGCGACTCGCCAGGTGAGCGAGGGAACGTACGCCGATGTCCGGGTGACCAGCCGTGACGAGATCGGCGAGCTGGCGGTGGCGTTCCGCCGCATGGTCGAGGAGCTGCGAGAGAAGGACCGCCTGGTGGCGTACTTCCGGACGAAGCCGGCGATGACGGTGCCCACGACGGCGGCGCCCGGCGACCAGTCGCTCGTGCCGGGCAGCGTGCTGGCCTCCCGGTACGAGATCGAGGAGTTGCTGGGCCGAGGCGGCATGGGCATCGTGTACCGCGCGATGGATCGGCAGATCGGCGAGCCGGTGGCCATCAAGGTGCTGCGGCCGGAACTCGGCACCCTGGACTCGACCGTGCTTGAGCGGTTCAAGCAGGAGCTCCGGCTCGCGCGCCGGATCACCCATCGCAACGTGGTGCGCACCTACGATCTCGGCGAGGCGCACGGGACTTACTACATCACCATGGAGCTGGTCCGCGGTACCACGCTCGCGGCACTGATTCAGCAGGCGGGCCGGCTCGACGTGTCGGCGGCGCTCACCATCGGCAAGCAGCTCTGCCGCGCGCTCGAGGTGGCGCACGAGGAGGGGATCGTGCACCGGGACATCAAGCCGCAGAACCTGTTGGTGGACCCCGCCGGATTCCTCAAGGTGATGGATTTCGGAATCGCGCGGCTGGCGGAGCGGCTGCCGGCACCGGGCGAAGCGCTCACGGCGGTGGGGGTCGTGATCGGGACGCCACAGTACATGGCACCCGAGCAGCTCTTCGGCGAGGCGGTGGATCAGCGCACCGACCTGTACTCGGCCGGTGCCGTGCTGTTCGAGTGCGTGACCGGCCGGCTCGTGTACGACCTGCACAGCCTGGGCGAGCTGGCCACCATGCACCTGCGCCAGGCGCCACCGGACCCGTCCACCTTCAATCCGGCGATTTCGCGCGAGCTCTCGAGCGTGATCCTCCGGGCGCTGGCCCACCGGCCCGCCGACCGGTGGCAGAGCGCGGCCGAGCTGCTGCACGCGCTCGAGACCTGCGTTACCCCGAGCGCCGCGAAGGGGGCCTGAGCCGAGTCATACCCCGTTCGCGGCGCTCGGGGTGACTCGCGAAATGCCCCACACCGCCCTCCGTTCCCTTTCCGCAAGTGCTGGTCGTCCAAGGGCCTGTGCCATGGCTCACCGCTTGCTCTTCCTGCCCTGAACCTTCCTCCGTCGCGCGCAACTTTTGGCCGTCACCAACCTCGAGCCGTCCATGGACCGCCGTCTCATCGGGACGCTAGGGGTGGCTGCCATTTGTGGCGTGGTCGTGGCGTCTTCGCTCGCGGCTCAGACGCTCACTGCCAGGGAACGGGCCGCCATCGATGACTGGTACCGGCGCACGTCCGAGCGGACCAGGAGCGGTGAGTGGGGCATTGCCATCGGCACGATGGACGGCCGGATCCTCTGGAGCATGAGCCCGGAGCTGGCGCTCATTCCGGCGTCGACCGCCAAGGTGTTCACGACCGGCTTCACGCGCGCCCGGGTCGGCGCCGCCTCCCGGCTCATCACCCGCGTCGTGGGCGAGGGCACGCTCGACCACGCGTCGGGCCGGTGGCGCGGAAGCTGGGCGCTGGAGCTGGGCGGCGACTGGACTCTCGATCGCACCGGCCGACACGGCCCGACGCTGCGCGAGCTGGCCCGCCGGCTCCGCGCGCGCGGCGTCCGCCAGCTCGAGGGCCCGCTGGCGCTCACCAGCCGAACGGGTCCGGCGGCCAGCCACTACCCGACCGTCTGGGCAGCGGACTTTCAGGGCCGTCTCTATGCGCCGCCGGTCGGCCCGGTGGCGCTGCACGAGAACACCATCTCGCTGACCTACCGACCCGGCCGTGACACCGGCGCACCACCTACCTTGGTGAGCGGGTATCCGGACGGGGTCGACCGGCTCGTCCGCATGGCGGCGACGACCGTAAGCGGCGGCGGCGGGCGGCTGTGGCTCACGCCGAGCGCGGATGGCGGCTGGACGCTCAACGGCACGATCGGCGTGCGCCGGCGCGCGGTCGGGTTCTCCGCGGTGGCGCACGATCCGTCGCGGCTGGTGGCCGTGGCATGGGGCGCGGCGCTGGAGCGCGCCGGGATCCGCTGGGTCAAGCCGGGTGGGCCGGTGGTGGTCGAATCGCGCGGCGCGTCGGTGCTGGCGCAGGTGGAGTCGGCACCGTTCGACAGCGTGGCCACCGAGGTCAACCGACGGAGCCTCAACATCGGGGCGGAGCTGATGCTGCAGTGGGGCGCCGGGAGCCAGACCGCGGGTCCCGCGCTCGTCACCCAACACGTGCGACAGGTCGTCGGTCCCTCGGCCCGGGTGTCGCTGGTGGACGGCAGCGGCCTCAGCGACCTCAACCGTATCAGTCCGCTGACGCAGGTGCTCTACCTCGCCCGCTACCCGCAGTTGCCGGGCAACCAGCGGTTTCCGCTGCTCCTTCCCGCCAACGGCACCGGCACGCTTCGCCGTCTGCGCGGAGGCATGACCCGGGGCGTGGTCCACGCCAAGACCGGCACGCTCGACCACGTCGCCACCTTGGCAGGATATCTCGGCCGGCCGGACGGCGTGCTGGTGCTCTCGTTGATGTACAACGGCCGGCGCACCGGCGCGGCGCGTGCCGCCCAGTGGGAGCTGTTCCGGTTGCTCGGCGCCGAGGGCGCCGAGCTCCGCGGCGCGCTGGAGACGCATATGGGCGGTCTCAGCGTGCCGCGTGACTCAGAGAGCGGGGAGGCTCCGGCAGGCGGCCGCTAGCGCGCAAACGCCTCGAGCAGGCTCGCGAGAACAGCCGCGAGCGAATCCGGTTGGCTGACCGTCCCCTGCGCCAGCCGTGCCTTCCCACCGCCGCGGCCACCGTGGGGCTCCAGCGCGGCCTTGAGCGTTTGTCCCGCATCCACTCCCGTATCCGCTCCCGCGGCGACGATCACCCCGGCCGCTGCTGCATGTGGTCGAAGCGGCCCGGCCAGTCGACCTGACCTTCGATTCGGTCGGCGGTCTGTCACGCCCGGAGTGTACACCGCGGCTTCCCGGTTCCGGCACCGGGTCTGCCGCGCGGCCGGCACCGGAAGGCCACGGGTCTCGGATCCCCTTAAATTGCCGAGTCGTTTCCTCGACTCCTTCACCGTGAGGCGATCAGTGCGGCGTCGCTACCAGGACAGCCCGACCGGCGCGGTCATGGGACGGGTGGGCCTGCCGGAGCCGGTGCGTGCGCTGGCGGCGCGGCCGTGGGACGTGATCGTGGTCGGCGCGGGCCACAACGGGCTCGCCTGCGCGGCGTATCTGGCCCGCGGCGGACGGCGGGTGCTGGTGCTCGAGGCGCGTGAGCGGGTGGGCGGCGCGTGCACGCTCGAGGAGCCCTGGCCCGGCGTGCGGATGTCGCCGTGCGCCTACGTCGCCGGCTTGCTGCATCCGCTGGTGATGCGGGAGCTCGACCTGGCCGGCCATGGGTTCCGGTGGACGCCCGCCGCGGGCGGGATGTTCATGCCGTTCGAGGACGGGAGCAGCGTCCAGCTCTGGGAGAACGACCAGCGCTGCGAGGCGGAGATCCGCCGGTTCGCGCCGCGGGACGTCGCGGGCTGGCGGGCCATGAAAGCGGTGAAAGACAGGCTTCGCGATGCGCTCCGGCCCGACAGCGACGCGGACATCTGGATCGGGCCGTCGCCGACGCGCGCGGCGATCGAGCAACGGATCGCGGGCGATGCCGACGCACACGGCCTCCTGTTCGAGTGGTCCATGCTCGAGATGGTCGAGCGCTATCTCACGGACGAGCGGCTGCAGATCGCCTACCTGGGGCAGGGCGTGATCGGTACCAACGCGAGCCCGCACGATCCGGGAACGGCGTCGGTGCTCTACCACCACGCGTCGGGCCGAATGGAGGGGATGGCCGGCACGTGGGGATACGTCGAGGGCGGAATGGGCATGGTGTCGTTCCTGCTCTGCGACATCGCGCGCGAGGCGGGGGCGACGGTGGCGGCGGGAGTGCCGGTGGCCCGGATCATCCCAAGCGAGGGAGTGGAGCTGGACTCGGGAGACCGGATTGGTGCGCCGCGGATTGTGTCGAACGCCGATCCGCGCCGGACCCTGGCGCTGCTCGACGGCGGGGCCGACGCGGCCTGGGCCGATCAGGTGCGGGCGATCCCCATCGAGGGCGTGACGGTCAAGGTGAACATGACGCTGACCGAGCTTCCCAACTTCACCGCGCGTCCGGGCACGTCCGAGCCGCATCACACCGGCCAGGTGAACACGCCGCTCACGAAGCAGGAGTGGCGCGATTACCACCGCATGGCCAACGACGGCCTCCTCCCGCCGCGCACCTGGAACGAGCTTTACCTCCAGACCGTGTTCGATCCGAGCGTGGCGCCAGACGGCGTCCACACCCTCAGCGTCTTCGGCCAGTACGTGCCCAACCGGTTCCGCGAAGGCACCTGGGACACGCGGCGCGAGGAGGTGGGTCGGACGGTGGTGGGCTCGATCGCCCGGTTCTGCAGCAACCTGCCGGGCGCCATCACCGCGCTCGAGGTGCTCGGTCCGCCCGATATCGAGCGGCGCGTGGGGCTCACGGGCGGGCACATCTTCCAGGGCGAGATTCTGCCCGACCACATGTGGGACCGCCGGCTGCAGGCGCGAACGCCGATGCCGGGCGTGTACCTGTGCGGGGCGGGGACGCATCCGGGAGGGAGCGTGATCGGCATCAACGGCCGCAACGCCGCCATGGAAGTCTTGGGTGAGGGCTGAGGGCGGTCCCGCATCCGCCGCTGCCGGGACGCCTGGCTCCTGCTGTCGAGTCAGCCGACGTTCACCCCCACCCCCGCAGCGCCCGCACGAAGTCGTGCAGCACGAGGAACTTCTCGTAGAGGATCACACCCTTCCGCTTCTGCCCGAACTCCGCGAACAGGTTCCGCAGCCGCCCGCGGCGCGTGACGTAGAACCGGAAGGTCTCGGCGAAGTCCTCCTGGGGGTGTTTGGCGGCGTAGGTGCTGACGAAATCGCGCGGGGCGATGGCCACGCGGCGGCGCTGGAAGTAGACCCAGGTGTTGTCCATCCCGCGGTACGCTTTGTCGACCTCGCCGAAGGCGCGGCGGAAGCGTCGGCTCCTGGTCCAGTCCCAGTGGTGGTAGAGGAAGCTGTGGCCCAGCTCGTGGGTGATGAGGCCCACGAGCATGGTCCACGGGATCTCGTCCTGCCGCCGCTTGCCGACCACGTAGCGCTGCTCGATCTCCACCGCCTTGGGCCAGCGCGGGTCGACGCCCGAGATGCCGGGCCGGAGCAGGACCCGGTAGCCCCAGTCGCGAATCCGGGAGACCAGCAGCAGCCGGCGCACCCGGGTGAGCGCGCGCGGGATCAGGTCGCGTCCCGTGGCGTCGCGGCCGCACCAGGGGCAGAAGTTCATCCAGTCGTCGACACCGCGGTTGCAGTGGGGGCACCCCCCCTCGAACTGGTCGTCCTCGTTCCATTCCTGCGGGTGCCCGTCCCAGGGGCAGAACCGCATGGGATACTGCACGCCGCCGCCGCAGCCCCAGTCGCAGCGCGCGTCCATCCGGAAGCCGCGCGGCGCCTTGAGCGGCGTCTCGCTCGAGAAACCCTCCTCGAAGATGTCGGCATCGCACCAGGGACAATACGAATACTTGTCGCTCACTATCCACCCGCAGCGGTAACACTCGGCGCCGGTGACCTGGCCGGCGTCCTTCCATTGCTGTGCGCGGCCGCAGTTGGGGCAGCAGGACCAGAACTTCTTGAGCGCGTGGCCGCAGATGCAGCGGTGGTCCGCGTGCGGGACCGAGGCGCGGCGCCTACGGGCGGTCATAGCGCGCGGCCGCCTCGTCCACCAGCCGCTGCACGAACGCGTAGTAGTCCATGCCGGCCTTTTCCGCCGCATTCGCCATGTCGTGCCCGTAGCTGATGAAGGGATTGGCGTTGGCCTCGAGGAACCAGACCTCGCCGTCCGGAGCGAGCCGGATGTCGAGCCGGGCGTAGTCCCGGAGCCAGAGGGCGCGAAACGCGGTGCGGCAGATCGACTCGATCCGCGCCCGGGTGGCGCGCGCGAGCGGGCGCGCGAGCACGTTCCGGATCCCCTTCCGGGCGCGGTAGTCCTCGTCCCACTTGGCGAAGTGGGTCGCGATGCGCTCCTCGGGACGGGTGCGGCGTTTGTCGAACACCATCTCGGTGATCGGGAGGATGTCGAGCCGGTCGGCGTTCCCGATCAGGCTGACGTAGAGCTCGCGGCCGTCCACGAATTCCTCCGCGATCGCGGGCTGGTCGAACCGGTCGTGGATCATGGTCACCCGATCGGCCAGCGCGGCGGGATCCTGCACCACCGACGCCTGCGCGATCCCGGCCGACGCGTCGGTCTGCAGCGGCTTCACGATGAGCGGAAAGGCAACGCCAGGCGGGGGTGCCACGGGCTCGCCCGGACGGAAGGTGGCGAAGCCGGGCACTCGAATCCCGTGATAGGCCAGGACCTTCTTGCTCATCGCCTTGTTGCGGGAAACCAGCAGGGCCAGGGGCGGCGAGCCCGTGTAGCGGTAGCCTTCGGCCTCGAGCATGCCGGGAATCATGTACTCGAGACTGGCGTCGCCGTGGAACGCCTCGACGCCGTTGAACACGAGGTCGGGCCGGATCTCGTCCAGGCAGCGGGTCAGATACTGCAGATCGTCGCGCACCCCGATCAGCATGACCTCGTGCCCGCCGACCCGCAGCGCGTCGGCGACCTGGTACTCCATCTCGGGCTCATCGTGCTTCCACGCCGCAACCTCGGTCGCCATCTGGCGCTCGTGGTCCGGGTGATCCCACCCGTCGTAGGGCGTGTCGAACGTCACTACAATGCGCATCGCGGGGTGCTCGGCTGGGGCGACCCGAATACTGGCGGAGTCGGGGAATGGCCGGGAGGGGCATCCCAGTGCGTCGCACCCCTGGTGGCCGGGGAGGGCGGGCTGCATTATGAGGGCTCTCGTCTCGCCGATACGGACGCGCGACCGTCACCCGCGCTGGAGGTTGGCATGGAATTCACCCCCCGGGAAGGCAAGCTCAAGCCTGAATTCGCCGAGCTCTATCCGCCGCTCGTGTCCGGGATCTGGGAGACGGCCGCCGAGATCGGGGCCAAGGTGCTGCTCTGGCAGGTCCAGCAGCAGGGCACCGACGCCCTGAGCATGCGGATCCTGGACGAGCGGCACTTCGAGTTCCGGGGCGGCTGGTACCGGGGGACCGAGACGGAGCTGCGGACCAGGGCCAGCGATCCGGCGTTCAACGGGCCCAGTTGAGGGGCACGATTCCCGAGCGCTTCGCGGCCGACCCCCGCGTCGCTTCCGGCTTGCCCAATGCCGAGCTCATCGAACACGAGAGCCGGCTGGTGAGCGAGCTCATGACCGAGCTGGGCCGGGTCATCGTGGGCCAGCGCGCCATGCTCGAGCGGTTGCTCATCGGGTTGCTCGCCGACGGCCACGTGCTGCTGGAGGGCGTGCCCGGCCTCGCCAAGACGCTCTCGGTCCGGACGCTGGCGGGCACGATCGCCGCCCAGTTCCACCGCATCCAGTTCACCCCCGACCTGCTTCCGGCCGACCTCATCGGCACGATGATCTACAACCAGCGGAGCGGCGACTTCACGGTGCAGAAAGGGCCGATCTTCACCAACTTCCTGTTGGCCGACGAGATCAACCGCGCGCCCGCCAAGGTGCAGAGCGCGCTGCTCGAGGCGATGCAGGAGAAGCAGGTGACGATCGGCGGCCAGACCTTCCCGCTCCCCGAGCTGTTCCTGGTGCTCGCCACCCAGAACCCGATCGAGCACGAGGGGACCTATCCGCTGCCCGAGGCGCAGGTCGACCGGTTCATGTTCAAGCTGGTCGTCACCTATCCGGAGCGGCACGAGGAGCGCGAGGTGCTCGACCGGATGACCGCACCCGAGGAGCCCGCCGCGGCCGAGCTGCTCGACCCGAGCCGGGTGCTGTCGGCGCGGCGGCTGGTGCAGGCGGTGTATGCCGACGAGCGGATCAAGGAATACGTCCTCGATCTGGTGGCGGCGACCCGGCGGCCGGCGGAGGCGGGGCTCGGCGAGCTGGCGCCGCTGATCGAGTTCGGCGCCTCGCCCCGGGC
>JACCSZ010000294.1 GCA_013812695.1 Gemmatimonadales bacterium
GCCGTCGCGCTGCTCGCGACGCTGTGGACGCCGCTGGCGGCGCAGCGCACGCGCGACCGTCCCACCCTCATCTTCACCGTCTCCGGCGCGTACCTCGACGGCGTCGGCCTCTGGACGGTGCCCAACCAGCCGGTGGCGGACCTGTCCGACGGCGACAATCCGCTGGTCGACAACTACGTGCTCAGCCGCAACATCAAGCGCACCATCGGCGCCGGCTTTTCCGCGACGTATTACCGCGGCAAGAATCTCGGCCTGACCGCTGAAGCGTTCCTGCTGGGGCTCGGCTACGACGACACCTGCCGGCTGCAGCAGCCCGCCCAGTCCGCGCTGAACGTGCAGCGCTGCACCTCGATCGACGAGCGGCAGCGCTCGGCGGCCGCCGTCACCACGTCGATCGGCGCGATCTACCGGGTCGCGAGCGACGAGTTCATCTCGCCGTTCGCGCGCGCGAGCGTGGGCGTGCTGGTCAACAACCAGAGCCCGCTGCTGGTGGTCGGCGAGGCCAGCCAGGCGGAGCTGATCATCTACAACGATGACAACACGGGCACCCGGCTCCGGCCCGCATTCGGGCTCGGCGTCGGCACCACCATCGCCGCGGGCAAGGGCTATCAGCTCCGCTGGGAGATCCGCGACAACATCGTGGGCATTCAGCAGGTGACCGGCCCGTCGCCCGAACGCGGGCAAGTGCCGCCGCACAAAACGGCGTACAAGCACATCTTCAGCCTCAATGTCGGCTTCGACGTGATCCTCGAGCGCCAGCGGGGGAGACGCTACTGACCGCCGCTCCAACCGGCGGCCGCCTTCGCGGCGCGGTGCTGGCGGGCGGGGGCGCCACGCGGTTCGGCGGCCGCCCCAAGGGGCTCGAGACCATCGGCGGCGAGCGCATCCTCGACCGCCTGGTGCACACGCTGGCCGAGGCGCTGGGCGAGCCGCCCCTGCTCGTGGCCAACGCACCCGACGCCGGGGCGTGGCGCCGCGACCTCCGCGTCGTTCCCGACGTCCGGCCCGGGCTCGGCGCGCTCGGCGGGATCTACACGGCGGTGGTGGAGGCGCCGGCGCCGGTGGTCTGCGTCGCCTGGGACATGCCGTTCGTGTCGGTCGAGCTGGTCCGGGCCCTGGCGGCGGGACTCGAGCGCCACGACGCGATGCTCGCTGAAAGCGACGGGCGCCGCGGCGTCGAGCCGCTGTGCGCCGCCTACGGGCCCGCGTGCCGCGACGCCATCGCCGCCACGCTCGACGCCGGCGACCTCCGCGCGATCGGCTTCCACCCGCGCATCGCTGTCGGTATCCTCCCTCTGTCCGAGGTCCGGCGCTTCGGCGACCCGGCGCTCCTCTTCTTCAACGTCAACACCGCGGACGATCTCGCACAGGCGGACGGACTGTGGCGTCGACACGCATCCTCTCCATCATCGGGCGAAAGAACGCCGGCAAAACCACGCTGACCGTGGCCCTGGCCGCCGAGCTGGCCCGGCGCGGCCGCCGCGTGATGACCATCAAGCACAGCCACCATCCGGCCGACGTGGACCGCGCCGGCTCCGACAGCTACCGGCACTTCCACGAGGGCCGCGCCGAGCGGGTGCTGATCGCGGCGCCCGACCTCCGGGTGCTGTTCGAGCGCACGCCCGACCAGTACGACCCCGTCGGGCTGGCGCGCCGCTATCTCGCCGAGGCGGACATCGTCCTGGCCGAGGGATACAAGCGGGCGCCGATTCCCAGGATCGAGGTCTTCCGGCCGTCGGTGGCCGACACGCCGATCTACGATCCCGCCGCGCCGGACGCCGGCCGGTGGGTGGCGATCGTGACCGACGATTTCGACTTTCAGGCGGCGTGCACGGTAGTCCGGTTTCAGGACACGATGTGGCTGCAGCTCCTCGCGAGCCTGACGATCGAGCACGCGCAACCGGTGGACCCGTGAGCGTGCCGCTCGCCACCGACCCGCTCTCCGCAGCCGACGCGGCACGGCGGATCCTCGACGACGTGCGCCGGCAACCCGCGCTCCGGGTGCCGCTCGACGAGGCGCTCGACAGCGTGCTGGCCGAGGATGTGGTGAGCCCGATCGACATCCCGGCATGGCTCAATTCCGCCATGGACGGCTACGCCGCCCGGGGCGAGGACGTGCGCGGCGCCTCGGCGGAGCGGCCGGTCCGGCTTCGGGTCGTCGAGCAGTTGCCGGCCGGCACTTTTCCCACCCGGGCGCTCGGCCCGGGCGAAGCCGCGCGGATCTTCACCGGGGCGCCGCTCCCCGACGGCGCCGATACCGTGGTTCGCCAGGAGGACACCGACTACGGCGCGGAGACGGTCGCGATCGTGCGCGACCGCGACGTCGGCGTCAACATCCGCCGCGTGGGCGAGGACATCCGGCGAGGAACGATGGTGCTCGCCGCCGGCACCCCGCTCGGGCCTGCGCCGCTCGGCGTGCTCGCCTCGCTCGCGGTCGCGCAGCCGCTGGTCTACCGCCGCCCGCGCGTCGCCATCCTGGGCAGCGGCGACGAGATCGTGGACGTGGACCAGCCGGAGGAGATCCTGAGCGGGCGGAAGATCGCCAGCAGCAACTCCCACACGCTGGCGGCGCTGGTCCGGCGCGCGGGGGGCGAGCCGGTCGATCTGGGTATCGCGCGCGACACGCCCGACAGTCTGCGCGAGCATTTCCTTCGCGCGCGCGACTGCGACCTGCTGGTCACCTCCGCCGGCATCAGCGTCGGCGAGCACGACTACGTGCGCTCGGTGCTCGACGAGCTGGGCGCCGAGCAGCGATTCTGGAAGCTGCGGATGCGGCCGGGCGCGCCGGTCGGCTTCGGGTTGCTCGGCGGGATGCCCTGGATCGGGCTCCCCGGCAATCCGGTGAGCACGATGGTGACGTTCGAGCTGTTCGTCCGGCCGGCGATCCGGCAGATGTGCGGCCAGTTGCTGCCGTTCCGCCGGGCGGTAGCGGTCCGGATGGCGGAGCCGGTCTCGCTCAAGCCGAAGCTGCAGCACTTCCTGCGGGGCATCGTGCAGGAAGGCGGGGGCGGGCTCGAGGCCCGGCTCACCGGCCCGCAGGGCTCGGGCATCCTGACCTCGATGGTGCTGGCCAACGCGCTGCTGGTGATTCCGGAGGGACAGTTCGAGACGCCGGCGGGCAGCATGGTGCAGGCGATCGTGCTCGACGATCCGAGGCACCGGGCGGAGCCGCCGTTTTAGCGAGTCAACCGGAGCCCCTTGCGCATGTTGTCCGGGCGTGGCGCTTGGGGCTCCGTGGGTGCGCCGGTTGAGAATTCGGGCAGGCGTGCCGGCCGCCGCCGGGGGGACGGTGGACCCGTCGGGAGCGTCAGTGCCCGCCCCATCCTGCGATCGCAAACGCCCACGCACTGCAGCGACCAGAGGGTCCCCCGTCCCTCCGGCCGGTGCCGACACGCCTGCCCGGATTCCCGCCCAGTGGTGGATGACTTCTCGCCTCGCAGACTGATTGACCCTCGACGCCGATCCCGCTAGATTCTACCCCTCGAGAAGGGGAGTAGCTCATCCGCCTCAAGGCGGACGACCGGATCGTCAAGACTGCTCGACTCGTTCGAGCACGGTCCAGCCGGGGTCGGGGAGGCAGGCGTCTCCTACGCATCAGAGCGAGACCTTCGTCCACGCGAAAGCGGAGCGGACGGGGTCTCGCTCTTTTTTTGCCAGACCCCACTCACCGCAGGGGATTCCGAGGACCGCATGAACAACGTCAAGACCATGGTACTGATGGCCGGCCTGATGGGCCTGTTCCTGCTCGCCGGCCAGTTGCTAGGGGGGTCGCAGGGCCTCGTGCTCGCGCTGGTCGTGGGCAGCGCGTTCAACTTTATCATGTATTTCTTCTCCGACAAGT
This sequence comes from Gemmatimonadales bacterium, assembly GCA_013812695.1. GTDB lineage: Bacteria > Gemmatimonadota > Gemmatimonadetes > Gemmatimonadales > GWC2-71-9 > CAVVWJ01. The sequence goes on from JACCSZ010000294.1 coordinate 3,842, forward strand.
TCGTGCTCCGGATGTACGGCGCGAAAATCGTCGCCGAGGAGCAGGCGCCCGAGCTGTACCGGATGGTCGACCGCCTGCGGCAGCGCGCCGGACTGCCGATGCCGGTCGTGGCCATCGCGCCGCATGAGCAACCGAACGCCTTTGCCACCGGCCGGAACCCCGAGCACGCCGTGGTGGCCGTGACGACGGGCATCATGAAGTACATGCCGCAGGACGAGCTGGAGGGGGTCATCGCCCACGAGCTCGCGCACATCAAGAACCGCGACATGCTGATCACGACGGTGGCGGCCGGGATCGCGGGCGCGCTCACCAACCTGCCGTACCTGCTCATGTTCGGCGGGGGGCAAAGCGACGATGACGGCCATCCCATCGCACAGCTCGGCCTGCTGCTGCTCGCGCCGATCGGGGCAATGCTGATCCAGTTCGCCGTCTCGCGCCAGCGCGAGTTCGAGGCCGATCGGGTGGGCGCCGAGATCCTGGGGCGGCCGATCCCGTTGGCCAACGCGCTCCGGCGGCTGGATGCGCTGGCGCACAAAATCCCCATGAACGTGGCCCCCGCGGCGGCGCCCCTGGCGCAGGTCAACCCGCTGGCGGCGCGCGGCGGCGGTGTGATGAAGCTGTTCAGCACGCACCCGCCGACGGCGGAGCGCGTCACCCGGCTCGAGGCGATGGCCGCGGGCCGGTAAGTGGGGGAGCACGGCCTCGCCGTCTGGCTGGGCTTCACCGGCCTGGTCGTCACCCTCCTGGTCCTCGACCTGGGGGTGCTCAACCGCCGGTCGCACGTGCTCTCGTTCAAGGAGGCGACGAACTGGAGTCTCGGGCTCGTCGCCATCGCCCTCACGTTCGGGATGTTCCTCTGGTGGCTGGAAGGCTCGCAGAGCGCCCTCGAGTATTACACCGGGTACCTGATCGAGCTCTCGCTCAGCGTCGACAACCTGTTCGTCTTCATCCTGATCTTCAACTACTTCGGCGTGCCGTCCGAGGCCCAGCCCAAGGTGCTCAAGTGGGGCATCCTCGGCGCGATCGTGATGCGGTTCCTCATGATCGGCCTCGGGGCCCTGCTGCTGGAGCGGTTCGAGTGGATCATCTACGTGTTCGGCGGGATCCTGTTCCTGACCGGGCTCCGGATGCTGTTTCAGAAGGACCAGCGGATCGAGCCGGAGAAGAACCCGATCGTGCGCCTGGCGCGGCGCGTACTGCCGTTCACCAACGCGTACGACGGCGCGAACTTCACCTGCCGGACCGGCACGGGCCGCCTGCTCGCCACGCCGCTGGTGCTGGTGCTGCTGGTGGTCGAGTGGTCGGACCTGGTGTTCGCCATCGACAGCATTCCCGCCATCTTCGCCGTCACGCGGGACCCGTTCCTGGTCTACAGCTCCAACATCTTCGCGATCCTGGGCCTGCGCGCGTTGTTCTTCGTGCTGGCCGGGATGATGGACCGGTTCGCCTATCTCAAGCCGGGCGTGGCGCTGATCCTGGTGTTCGTCGGGACGAAGATGGCGGTGAGCGCCTGGCTGCACGTGCCGATCCTGGTGAGCCTGGCGGTGATCCTGCTGACGCTGGGCGCGGCGGTGGGGCTGTCACTGGTGCGGACGGCGCGGGAGGCGCGGGCGTAGGTGACGGCCGGGGGCCGATTCCGCTCAGGGTGACGCCACGTCGATCCCCCCAGCCATCGCCCCGACATCCAGCGTGCCCACCGTCGCCAGGGCGCGCAGGTCGATGACCTCGACAGTGCCCGGCTCCGAGCCCATCCCCTCCACCGACACGAACGCATAGCGGTCGTCCGCGGTGATGGCCACGCCGTGGACCACCTTCCGTTTGGTCGGCAGCCGCTTGAGCTCGCGGCCGCTGGCCGCGTCGAACACCGACACCGACTGCCCGCGCTTGTTGGTGGCCAGGAGCAGTTTGCCGTCGCGGGTCGCGGCGAGGTTGTAGACGCCGTTTCCGGCCGGCCAGCGCCGCGTCAGCGTCCAGCGGCCGACGTCGATCTCCGCGATGTCGCTCGCCTTGTTGCACGCCACGAACACCCGGCGCCCGTCCGCGCTCGGCTGCGCCCAGGTGGGCGAGCACGAGACGTCGCCCGGCTTGGGCGGCTCCATGCCGTGCCCTCCGGCGTCGTGCGCCGGCGAGGCGCCGCGCGCCGCCGCCGGCTGGGCCAGCCGTCCGACCGTGCCGTGCTCCCGGCCTTTCCGCAGCACAAAGCTGCGTGAGACCTCGAGCGCCCTGGTATCGATCTCGACCAGCATGTCGTCCATCATGCAGGCCGAGTAGTGCCTGGTGCCGGCCGCGTTGAGGCGGGAGCCGTGCGGCATGACGCAGGTGGGAATCCTGGTGATCTCGAGCATTTCGTCCGTCGCCACGACCGACACCGACGACGGCACCATCTCGCCATGCAGGTTGAAATTCACCACGTAGGCGAGATACCCGTCGGGCGACACCTGCAGTGTGGCCGGGAACAACCCCAGCTCCACTCGGCCTTCGAGCCGGCCATCGGCCGTCGCATACTTCCAGAGCGAGCCGAACGGCGTGCCGTGGCCCGTGGTGACGAACAGCCGTTTGCCGCCCGGGCCGAGGGCGACGCCGTGCGGGCCGTCGGGATCGGTCGGCATCATCCCCGTCGTGAAGGCGCGCTCGAGCGTGAGCCCCGCCGGGCCGAACCGCACGAGCTGGATCCGGTCCACCGCCTCCGACGCGACCCAGGCGTAGTAGTCGCGGGCCGGGCGCTCCTGCGCGCGCGCGGTGCCGGCCGCCGTCAGTGCGGCGAGCGCCGCCACGAACCCGAGCCGATGCATCATGGGACCGCCGGTTGCAGGTCCTCCCGCCGCGGCTCCAGCCGCACGATGAAGAGCCCGTTGTTGAAATCGTTGACGTAGGCCAGGCCGTTCTTCACCACGACGCCCCAGGTCATCGGCGAGTTGGGCAGGAAGCCCTGCGGATCGGTCGGGTTCATCTGGGCCATGATCCGGCCCTGCGCGCGCAGATCGCCCCGCAGCTCGCCCGAGACGTCGAACGCCAGGAAGCCGGCGTTGTAGGCGCCCATGTAGAGCGTGTCGCCGGCCACCCACACGTTGTGCACGCCGCCGTACTCGGGCTCGTACCAGGCGACCTCCTTCGGGTGCGCCAGGTCGCTCACGTCCAGCACGTGCAGCCGTCCGTACGCCCGCGAGGGCTGTCCCTTGAAGAGCGCGTCGCCGGCGTCGAGCCCGAAGACCTCGTCGGCCACGAAGATGTAGTTCTTGTGACGCCAGGCGGTGTGGGTGCCGCGGATGAAGCCCGGCCCGCTGGTCTCCGCCACCTGCCGGTAGAGCGAGTCCAGATCGTACTTGAACTGCGAGACCAGCTCCGGCTTCGACGGGCTCCCGCCCTTCACCCCGTTGCCCACGTCCAGCACCACCATCCCGTCGTGCCACCAGCTCGCGTACAGGAGCCCGTCCTGCACGTCGATGTCGTGCAGCGACCGGCCGTAGTCCGCGCGCGGCGTCTTCCAGCGGCCGACCTCCTTCGGCCGCGCCGGGTCGTTGATGTCCACGACGTGCAGCTCGCCGGTGCCGTCATTGGTCAGGTAGACGTGGGTGCCGTACTTGGGCTGGGTGTAGATGAACGCCGAGTGCACCCCGGCGGTCACGCCTTCGGTGAACTCGGCGACGACCTTCGGATGCAGCGGATCCTCGAGCGTGCAGATGACGATGCCGTTCTTCCGGTCGGCCGCGCCCTCGCGGGTGAACACGAGGACGGTGCCCGCCGAATCGGTCATGATGTCGTTGACCAGGCGAGTGTTCGCCTGGACGGAATCCACGACGATCGGCTTGGCGGGGTCGCGCACGTCGATGGTGTCGATCACGTAGCACCCCATATCATTAAAAAAAAAAACCACCCGGCCGTTCGGGTGGAGCCACACTTCCGAGGTGGGAAACGCCTTCCGCACCACCGAGCCGACCACCGTAGCCGGCCGGCGCACCCCGCGCCGCTTCACGCTCACCGTGGCGGTGGCGGAACGCCCGCCGAGCGCGGCGGTGACGGTGTAGACCCCGGGCTCGTAGGCCACGAAGGTCCCGTCGCCGCCGATGTGCCCGTCGCCCGGCCCGAACGACCACGCGGGTGCCAGGCCGAGGATCCCTCGGCCGGCGGCATCGCTCGCGGCGGCCGAGAAGCGAACCACGTCGCCCTGGCGC
>JACCSZ010000309.1 GCA_013812695.1 Gemmatimonadales bacterium
CCCTCCAGCAGGTTGACCAGGCCGACCACGTTGATGCCGGCGTCGTAGGCGGGCTGATCGACCGACATGCGGACATCGATCTGGGCCGCGTGGTGATTGAGCGCGTCGAACTTGCCGGTGGCGAGGAGTTGCCGGGCCTCAGGAGTGCGAATGTCGGCCCGGACGAATCGGGCGCCCTTCGGGACGTTGCGCTCGTGGCCGCGCGAGAGGTCGTCGAGCACGACGACCTCCCAGCCTGCCTTGAGGTATGCCTCCGAGATGTGGGAGCCGATGAACCCCGCCCCACCCGTCACCAGGACCCGCCCGGTCATGCGCCGCGACTCGTCATGATCTCTCCAACCTGGGGAAATGCCGAAGGAATGGAATTGCCGCCCCGCAATATAGATGCGTGAAGCGCGGAAGGAACCACGGAACCGGGCGGCGCGACGCGACGCGGCGCCGGGGAGCCCCCCCGGCGCCGCGCCACCACCGCACCCCCGGAGGTCAGGACGGGAGCTTGGCGACCTGCCGCGCGCCGGTGCCGGGCGCGATATCCGGTGAGAGGATGTTGAGCAGCCGTGCGGTGGCGGTGCGATCGCGCACGTGCACGATCTGCAGGGTGGCCATCACGTCGTTGGTGAGTTGGCGGCCGTCGGGCAGCCGTTCGGCCGTGCGGCGGATCTCGAACAGGTCGCCGGGCGACACCCCGTCCTGCCGGCCCTTGTCGAGGAACACGACCATCTGTGGCGCCTTCAGCTCCTGGCGGCCCGGGCCGCCGAGGAAGACCGCGCGCACCCCTTCGGTGACCGGCACGGCATGCGCTTCGCCCTGCGGCGTGAACTTCTCGGCGGGCAGGACGCGCTGGCCCTTCCGGATGGGACCGTAGGTGGCGACGACCATCGCGACGTAGCGCCCCTGCACCGTATCGACGACCTGGATGAGGCCCGTGGGCATCACGACCTCGCCGTGCGACCGCAACTCCCGCCCCAACTGCGCGACCAGCAGCGTGTCTCCGATCTGATACGTGACGCCGCGCGGGGCCTCCACGGCAATCGACGAGTACGGCAGCGCATTGGCGCTCGGGCTGGACGAGCCGATCTGCGACGGCAGCACCGGGCCGAGCACCTTGCCGAACGGCAGCTTCTGGTTCTCGGTGAGAAAGCCCGACGAGTAGAACTCGCTCCGGCGGAGCGGGCGATAGTCCCGTTGGGTGTAGGCCCGGAGGCTTTCCTGGAGCATCTGTGTGCGCTTCGGTCCGAAGAGGCCCTGCTCCTCACCGTTCGGGTCGGTCGCGGTGAGCTGGGCCAGCGTGGCCTGCGGGGCCGGCTGCGGCACATCGGCCACTGCGGGCGCCGCCGCCGCATCGCGCGTGGTATCAGCGGCCGGCGTGGAATCGGCAGCCGGCGCCGGGACCGCGGTTACCGCGGCGAGCGGTTCGGGCGTATCGGTGGTCGGGACGGACGGCACGCTGTCGGCACCGGCCAAGGCCAGCATCTCGCCGGGATAGATCCAGTGCGGGTCTTCGACAACGGCGGTGTTCATGCGGTAGATGTCGGGCCAGAGAAACGCATCGCCACGATACTGCTTGGCGAGATCCCACAGGGTGTCACCGTCGCGGACCGTATGGGACGTGGCGACCGACTGCGCGAGCACCGTACCCGGCATGAGGGTGACGGCGAGCAAGCCCACCAACTTCCAGCGGTGCGTACGGGGCATCGGGATCTCCGGGCGACGTCGGTGTCGAATATGGAGAGCTGGCACGGCGAATCGGGAACGGTTCAGCGCCGGGGGGGGCAAATTCAACGCCAGCGCCTGCCCGGCACCAAGCCGGCAGCTAAATGCCGCACAAGCAATTACTTAGGCATCACCTGCCTGCGGCGTGGCCTGGTCTGGCACTGGCGAATGGCGAAGGGTCTGGGAATTTCGAAGGCACGAAGGCGGACCTGCCTTCGTGCCTTCGTGGTGAAGGGCGGCGATGCCCGCCCGAAACTTGTGCGGCGATCAGAACGGCAGGTCGTCGTCCTCGGCGTCGAGTGCCTCAGGGAAATCCTCGAACGACTCCTTCCCCTTGGGCGCGGCTGCGGTTGCGGCTGCGCCCGCGGCAGCGCCGGCGCCCACCTTGCTGGGCGCGGTGTACGAGGACTCCGATCCCTCGCTCCGGCCCGAGAGCATGATCAGTTCGCGCGCGGTGATCTCGGTGGTGTACCGCGTCTGACCCTCGCGGTCCTGCCAGGACCGGTACTCGATGCTGCCCTCGATGTAGACCTTGTCGCCCTTCTTGCAGTACTTCTCGGCGATGTCGGCGAGCGTCGATCCCTTGTTGTTCCAGAGGACGACCCGGTGCCATTCGGTCTTTTCCTGCTTTTCACCGCTCTGGTTCTTCCACTGCCTGCTCGTCGCGACCGAGAGCGTCGCCACGCGGGATCCGTTCGAGGTGCTGCGGACCTCCGGGTCCGCCCCGAGGTTCCCGATCAGGATGACTTTGTTCAGACTCCGGCTCACATGCACCTCCTGGGTTCGAACGATGGGCCACGCGCGTGGACCAGCCTAGAATGTAGACCTCGCAAGTTGTTCCGTCAACCAAAGTTACGCACTGTCCATCAGAATCACGCCCGCTGCTGCAGCTCGAGCCGGAGCACCACCGCGTCCTCCTTCGGATTGCGGTAGTAGGCCGCGCGCTGGCCGACCGGACGAAACCCGTGTCCCACGTACAGCGCCTGCGCCGAGATGTTCGACTCGCGCACCTCGAGAAAGACCTCATCCACCTTGCGCCGGCGGAGGGCGGACAGGCCGGCCTCGAGCAGCGCGCCGCCGACCCCGCGACGGCGGAGGTCGGGAGCGACGGCCAGGTTGAGCACCTCGCCGGTCCCGGCCACCTCGCGCGCGATCAGGTAGCCGGCCATGCCGCGTCCCGCCTCCGCCACGAGCCCGAAGGTCCAGGGACTCACCAGCGCCTCATGAAAGCTCGCCTCGCTCCACGGGTCACTGAAGGCCCGACGCTCGATGGCCACCAGGCCCGCGGCGTCAGCTGGGACTGCCGACCGAATGCGGTAGGGGGCGTCCATGCGCCGTCTCCCAGAGTGCCTGCGCCTCTGCCGGACGCCCGTAGGCCGGCTCCCATCGGTGCACCGTCTCGACTCGCATGGCGCCGCCGGGACGATCCACGAGGCTCAGCAGCGTTCGCGCGTGCGGCGCGCCCGCGGGCGGGCGGATCAGCGCGGAACCCGCCCAACGCTCGAGCATCCCGACCGCGGGTTCGGGTGCTTCGCCGACGAGAAGATCGGGGCGCGGTCCGCTCCCCGCCAGCGCCTCCGGACGGCAGACCGATGGCGCGAACAGGGTACACACCTCGTGGCCGTCGAAGCGGTAGACCGCGGCGTAGAGCTCACCACGGAGTGCGTCGGCCACCGCCAGCACGGTGGCGCCCGGGCCCGCCACCCCGGCCGCGCGCACCATGAGTGACGGTGCGGTCCAGAGCGGCAATCCGCGCGCCTGCACCAGCGCCTTGGCCACCGATGCGCCGACGCGGAGGCCGGTGAAGCTCCCCGGGCCATCGCTCAGCACGAGCGCGGTCACGTCATCCAGGGTGGCGCCGGCCTGGCGCAGCAGATCGTCGACCATCGGCAGCAGGGCGGCTGCGTGACGGCGCGCGCCCATCAGCTCGCACTCGAACACACCCATGGCGCTTGCGCCGAGCGCAACGGAGGCGCGATCGGTGGCGGTCTCGAGCGCCAGGCGCATCAGAGCTCCTCGAGTCCCCGCCGGCCAGCATCGACCAGGTGATGAAGCCGGTAGCGGCGGCTGGGCGCGGGCAGCCACGCGCCCGCCTGCTCGGGCCACTCCACGAGAATGCTGTCGCCCTCGGACACCAGCCGCTCCCAGTCGAGGTCCCTGGCTTCTTCGGGGGTGCGGAGCCGATAGCAGTCGAGATGGAACACCGGGCCGCGGCGCCCGCGGTAGCGGTGCACCAGCGCGTAGGTCGGGCTCGTGGCGTGGCCGGTCACGCCGAGCCCGCGGGCGATGGCCTGGATGAACGTGGTCTTACCCGCGCCGAGATCTCCCTCGCAGGCGAGCAGGCTCCCCGGCGGGAGGGACCGCCCCAGCGACTCGCCTTCGGCCTCGAGCTCGGGACGGGTGAGCTCGCGGATCACGCCTGGCGGCGGAGCCTGGGGGAGGAGCCCCGGCGGACGTCGGGCGCGGCCATGGCCTTGAGCTCGTTGAGCTGATCGCGCAGCATGGCGGCGAGCTCGAACTCGAGATTGGCGGCGGCCTCCCGCATCTGACGCTCGAGCGCCTGCACCAGTGCGGCCCGGCGGGCGGGATCGCGCAGGTCGACCTTGTCCTGGACGGCGAGCTTGCGCTCGGGCTTCTCGGTCCGCGCGTCGGCCACGTGGGTGGACAGCCGCACCTCCTCCATGGACTTGATGATGGATCGCGGCGTGACCCCGTGCTCGGCGTTGTGGCGCTGCTGGATCTCGCGCCGGCGCGTCATCTCTTCGAGCGCCCGCTGCATGGAGCCGGTAATCCGGTCGGCGTACATGATGGCCCGGCCGTTCACGTGGCGCGCGGCCCGGCCGATCGTCTGCACGAGCGACCGGTCGCTCCGGAGGAAGCCTTCCTGGTCCGCGTCGAGGATGGCCACCAGCGACACCTCGGGCAGGTCGAGCCCTTCGCGGAGCAGGTTGATGCCGACGAGCACGTCGAAGTCGCCGAGCCGGAGACCGCGGAGGATCTCCATCCGCTCGATGGCGTCGATGTCCGAGTGGAGGTAGCGGACCCGTACGCCGGTCTGCTGGAGGTAGTCGGTCAGATCCTCGGACATCCGCTTGGTGAGCGTGGTGACCAGCACGCGCTCGTGCCGAGCCTCGCGCACCCGGATCTCGTTCAGCAGGTCGTCTACCTGGCCGCGCACAGGCCGGATGTCCACCTCGGGATCGACCAGGCCGGTCGGCCGGATGATCTGCTCGACGGCCGCACCCTGCGAGAGCCGCAGCTCGAACTCGCCGGGCGTGGCCGACAGGCTGATCATCTGCGGGGCGAGCGCCATGAACTCGTCGAACTGCAGCGGCCGGTTGTCGAGCGCCGAGGGCAGGCGGAAGCCGTACTCGACCAGGGTGAGCTTGCGGGCGCGGTCGCCGTTGAACATACCGCCGATCTGCGGCAGGGTGACGTGCGACTCGTCCACCACCACCAGGAAGTCGGGCGGGAAGTAGTCGAACAGGCACGCCGGCCGCTCGCCCTGCAGGCGCCCGCTCAGATGGCGCGAGTAGTTCTCGATGCCGGCGCAGGTGCCTACCTCGAGCATCATCTCGACGTCGAACCCGGTCCGCGACTCGAGCCGCTGCGCCTCGAGCAGTTTCCCCGACCCCTTGAGCTCAGCCAGGCGCTCCGCCAGCTCGGCGCGGATGAGGGTGACGGCCCGCTCGATCTTGGGACGCTCAGTGACGAAGTGCTTGGCCGGGTATATGGCGCACTGCTCGAGCTGGGCGATCGTGTCGCCGGTGAGCGGATTGATCTTGCTGACGCGCTCGACCTCGTCGCCCCAGAGCTCGATCCGGATGGCCTGCTCGGCGTAGGCGGGGAAAATCTCGATCGAGTCGCCGCGCACACGGAAGGTGCCCTGTTCGAACGAGACGTCGTTCCGGGCGTACTGTATGCGGACCAGCTCGGCGAGGATGTCGTCTCGCCCGCGCTGCTCGCCGCGGCGGACGGTGACCATGAGCCTTCGGTAGTCTACCGGGTCGCCCAACCCGTAGATGGCGCTCACCGTGGCGACGATGACCACGTCGTCACGCTCCATCAGGCTCGAGGTGGCACGGAGCCGAAGGCTCTCGATGTCACTGTTGATCGACGCGTCCTTCTCGATGTACACATCCGTGGACGGGACGTACGCCTCGGGCTGGTAGTAGTCGTAGTACGAGACGAAATACTCGACCGCGTTCTTGGGCAGGAACTGGCGAAGCTCGCCGTAAAGCTGCGCCGCCAGTGTCTTGTTGTGCGAGAGGACCAACGTCGGCTTGCCGTAATTGGCGATGGTGTGCGCCAGGGTCATCGTCTTGCCCGACCCCGTGACACCGAGCAGCGTCTGATACCTGTCGCCGCGCTGGAGGCCGGCCGTGAGCTCCGTGATGGCCTTGGGCTGGTCGCCGGCGGGGGTGAACGGGGCGATGACTTCGAAGGCGGGGCTGGGCATCGAAGCAATATACTCTGCCGGGCTTTGTTCGGGAACGGGTGACGGAAGGCCGTAGGCCCGTCATGCTGTCATCCCGAGCGGAGCGAGGGATCTTGCCGGACCGGGGCTCGAGCGCGGCGACCGGTACCAGACCCTCCTCGGCGTCACGGGGTCGGGCAAGACGATGACCCTGGCGCACACCATCGCCA
>JACCSZ010000332.1 GCA_013812695.1 Gemmatimonadales bacterium
GTGCGCGCTTGGCCGTCCGGCAGTCGTTCGGCCTGGTCCACGGGCTCTACACGCTCGCGCGGGCGCGCCGGGCGACAGGGAATCTCACCCGGGCCAGCGGGACCCTGCTCCGGCGATCGGCCGTGGCCGCCCGGGACACCGCGGTCCGCCGGCTCGCCCTGCTGACGCTGGCGGCCGCGGCCGGGCTCGACAGCGCCACGGCGGTGCGTGCCGCGCGGGACCAGGACGACCAGTCGCGCCGCGCGATGCTGCGAGGCACCGGAGCGCTCTCGCCCGCCCTGCGGGCCAGGCTCGTCCGCCGCGCGCTGGCCGACCCGAGCACGATCGTCCGGGTGGAAGCCATCGCGGCCGCGCGACTCGGCGACGGCACGCCCGACTGCGCGCCGATCCTCGCCGCCACGCGCGACCCCGAGCCGTACGTCGCGCTCACGGCCATCGACTCGCTCGGGAGCGGGTGCGCCGACCGGGCGGCGGCGGCGGACACACTTCGGCGCCGGGCCGCGGCTCCCGCCGAGCATGGCGCCGCCGATCATCGCTGGCAGACTGGCGCGCACGCACTCCTCTCGCTGGCGCGACTCGACTCTGCCGCTGCACTCGCCTTGCTGCCGCTCGCCAGCGTCGCGGGACGCGCGGAGACCAGGATCTATGCCGCTCGCGCGGCCGCAATCGCCGGCGCGCGCCCGATCCTCCTCCGCTTGGCGGCGGACCCCGACCGCAACGTGCAGGAGGCGGCCATCGCCGGGCTCGCGGCCACCGCGGCGCACGAGGCGGACACCGTCTACCTGCGCGCGCTGCGCTCGAGCGGCTATCAGGTGGCGCTTGCGGCGGCGACTGCCCTCGAGGGCTCCAGGCATCCCGGTGCGCTCGCGGCGCTGCTGGATGCCTTCGACCGCCTCAGCGCCCGCCGCAGCGAGAATGCCCGCGACCCCCGCGTCACGATCCTCGCGCGCATCGCCGAGCTCGGCTCGGCCGCTGCCGCGCCCCGGCTCGAGCCGTACCTCGCCGACTACGACACGACGGTGGCCGCCACCGTCGCCACGACGCTCGGCCGGTGGACGGGCACGCGGGTCGAGGCGCGACCGGTCCCGCTGCCGACGCCCCAGGACCCACTGGCGAGCGCATTCCTCCAGGACCGCCTCCGGCTGCGCGTCACGCTGGCCGCATCGAGCGGCGGCGGCAGCTTTATGGTCCGGCTCTTCCCGGACGAGGCCCCGGCCACGGTGGCGCGGGTGCTCCGCCTGGCGCGCGAGGGGTTCTACGACGGCAAGGTGTTCCAGCGAGTCGAGCCCAACTTCGTCATCCAGGGTGGCGGTCCCGACGCCAACGAATACGTCGGCGACGCGGCGTTCATGCGCGACGAGCTCACGCTGCGCGCCCACGCGCGCGGCACCGTCGGCATCTCCGCCCGCGGTCGCGACACCGGCGACGGCCAGTGGTTCATCAACCTGGTGGACAACCCGCTGCTCGACCACGAGTACACGATCGTCGGGCGGATCGGTAGCGGATGGGAGGTGACGGAGCGGATGCTGGAGGGGACCCGGATAGGCACGGTCGAGGTCGTGGGGACTCGGTAGTGGCGGCCTCGCGGGCCCAGGTCCCGAGACGTACACTACAGGTAGCCACCGGCCTCCTCGCTCGAGCGATGAGCCCGAACCGCACGTCGCTTGGTGCGTGGCAGTGCCCTCCTCGCCTCCGCCCCTCGCCCGTTCGTGGAAGAGGAAGTGGGCCGCCACCGCGGCGGAGCGATGGAACCGCCGCGCTTCAACGACGCGCACAGTCGTCACCATCAGATCCGCACCGGCCAAGCGGTGATCGATTGGATAGGAGGAGTATCGACGATGAGCAAGCTGATTTCCGTGGCGATTCCCCTCGCGCTCGCGGTTGCCGCGACCGGAGCCGGGGAGCTGAAGCCCGCCGGCTATCCGGGCGCTCCGGAGGTGACGGAATGGGCTGTGCCCTGGGAGGGCACCCGGCCGCGCGATCCCTATGTGGACGGGACGGGCCGCGTCTGGTTCGTCGGCCAGGAGGGAAACTACGTCGCCTACCTCGAACCGAAGACCGGGAAGTTCGAGCGCTATGTGATCGAGGCGGGGACCCATCCGCACAATCTGGTCGTTGCGCCGGACGGTATGGTCTGGTTCACCGGAAACCGGAACGGACGCCTGGTCAAGCTGGATCCGGCTAGCCGCAAGCTCACCAACTATCCGATGCCGGACGCGAAGGTGGATGATCCCCACACCATGATCCTCGACCGGGTGGGGAACGCGTGGTTCACCGCACAGAACTCCGCGGTGGTCGGACGGCGCGACGCCAAGACGGGGAAGATCCGGCTCTGGCCTACGGGCGACGGCTCTCGGCCGTATGGCATCGAGGCTGACGCGGAGCAACGGCCGTGGTTCGTCCTGTTCGGCACCAACGAGGTGGGGACGATCGACCCGGCAACCATGAAGATGCGGCGCTACACGCTGCCCGAGGGCGCACGGGCGCGGCGGCTGGTCGTGACCGGCAACGCGATCTGGTACGGCGACTACGCCCGCGGCTACCTGGGAAGGCTCGATCGGCAGACGGGGAAGGTTCGAGAATTCGTCATGCCTGCCGGCCCGGCCTCGCTCCCGTACGCGATGGCGGGAGACGACAAGGGGAACATCTGGCTGGCGGAGACGGGCGTCCGTCCCAACCGGCTGGTGGCGTTCGATCCCAAGGCGGGTCGGTTCACGCACAGCGTGGCGACGGAGGGTGGCGAGGAGGCCAATACCGTCCGGCACATGGTGTTTCACCGGCCGACTCGGGAGATCTGGTACGGCACCGACCGAAACACAGTGGGGAGGCTCCGGGTGCCGTAAGCCTGGGGGTGGCTTCCGCTACAACGAAGCGGGATACAGCTCGCGGCTGCCGTCCAGCTCACCGGTGTCGGCATAGGTCAGGGGAATCGCGTCGGGCAGCAGGACCTCGCCCGCGACAGGGCTGGCGAGGACGATCTCGTGGTCGCCGGCCCGGACGCGCTGGGTGATGCGGCACTCCAGAAAGGCGACGGCCTGGGTCAGGATCGGCGCGCCAGAGCGACCGGGCCGCCAGGCGATGCCGGCCAGCTTGTCGGTCTCCCTGGCGGAGCGGGTACCGAAGTGCCGCGCGAGGTGCAGCTGGTCTCGGGACAGCACGCTCACCGTGAAGCCGCCGCCGCCCACCAGGAGCGGATAGGAGGCGTGTCCGGGATTGACGCTCAGCGCCAGGAGGAGTGGCTCGAACGAGACCTGTGTGAGCCAGGCGGCGGTGAACGCGTTCCGGCGCTCACCGTCGGCGACACCCACCACGTAGACGCCTGCGGTCAGGCGCCGGAACAGATCGGCGACGTCAGGCATAGGCGATCCAGTCTCCGTGAGCATCATGAGCCCAAGTCCCCCTCCCGTCACAAGCGTCCGCGTTGCACATTTCGCCGTCCGGTTTTTCGAATGTTGGGCGCCCAGGGTGCACCCGCGGCCGCACGGCCGTCGACCTCGAATTCGAGGAGCGGACCCGCCCCGACTGGGAACCTCCGGGGAGGTTTCGCGTCACACGGTTGAAGCGGCGGCCGGGTCGGACCTGACCCATCGTAACCATTCAGGAGATACAATGCTGAATCCAGACGGGCGGCTCGCCACCTTCGCGCGTGCGGCGGCGGTGGCCATCGTCGCGCTGGGCATCACCACCCCCGCAGGCGCGCAGTTCGGCGGGCTCAAGAAGAAGCTCAAGGCCACGGCCGCGCCCGAAGCGACGAAGCCCGCCGCCACCGAAGACGTCGAAACCGCCGAGGCTCCGGCCGGTGCCGCCGGCACGATGGTGCTCACCCCCGACGTGCTCGTCAGTTGGTGACCGGCCTCCGCGCCGGCGAAGCCGAGCGGCAGGCGGCGGCCAAGGAGGACACGCCGTACGGCAGGCATCGGCGGGCGGCGATGACGTACGAGACCGCGAAGCTCAAGTGCCAGCAGGGCCAGCAGACTTTCCCGACCCGGATGGCCGCCGACGAGAAGCTGGCCGACCAGTACGGCGTGCTGGTCAACAAGATGGTGGACGCGCAGGGCCGGGGCGACAATCGCGCGTACCTGGCCTACAACGACTCCGCCATGGCGATGCAGGACCCCAACTGCGTCATCAAAGAGCCCAAGCAGCCGGACGACTTCTACGAGACGGAGCGCGCCATCGAGACCCGGGCCGAGAAGGCGTCGATCAAGGCGTCGGGCTTCACCCGGAGCGA
>JACCSZ010000348.1 GCA_013812695.1 Gemmatimonadales bacterium
GGATCGGGCCTCACTCGCATGTCTGACCCGATCCTTCGCTTCGCTCAGGATGACGGCTGTACCACGCGACCCCGCCATCCCTCGCGCGTTCACGCCGTCGGGCCCGCGGCCGCCACCGCTCCGGATACCTGTGGGCGGTACTGCTCGAAGTTCTCCCGGAACATTCGGACCAGGTCGTGCGCCTGCGCATCGTAGGCCGACGGATCCGCCCAGGTGGCACGCGGCGCGAGCACGGTGGACGGCACGTCGGGCACGGCGGTGGGCGTCTCGAAGCCGAAGACCGGATCCTCGCCGAACCGCACAGCGTCGAGCGCGCCCGAGAGTGCGGCGCGTACCATGGCCCGGGTGTACGCGAGCTTCATCCGCGAGCCGGTACCGTACGGGCCGCCGGTCCACCCGGTGTTGACCAGCCACACCTTCACGCCATGCTTGGCGATGCGCTCGCCCAGCATCTGAGCGTACACGCCGGGGTGCAGGGGCAGGAACGGCGCACCGAAGCAGGCCGAGAAGGTGGCGGCCGGCTCGGTGACGCCGCGCTCGGTGCCGGCCACCTTCGCGGTGTACCCGGACAGAAAGTGGTACATCGCCTGCTCGGCCGTGAGCCGCGAGACCGGCGGCATCACGCCGAACGCGTCGGCGGTCAGGAACACGATGTTCTTGGGGTGACCGCCGGCGCCGCTGGGCTGGAAGTTCGGGATGTAGTGGATGGGGTAGCAGGCGCGCGTGTTTTCCGTGATCGCGTCCGAGTCGAAGTCCACCGCGCGCGTGGCGGGATGAAGCACCACGTTCTCCAGCACGGTGCCGAACATCCGGCTCGCGGCGTAGATCTCGGGCTCGGTGTCCTGCCGGAGGCGGATCACCTTGGCGTAGCAGCCGCCCTCGAAGTTGAAGACACCGCGGTCGCTCCAGCCGTGCTCGTCGTCGCCGATGAGTTGGCGGTCCGGATCCGCGGAAAGCGTGGTCTTGCCCGTCCCCGAGAGCCCGAAGAACACCGCCGTGTCGCCATGGGGGCCGACGTTGGCCGAGCAGTGCATCGTCATGACGCCCTGGGCCGGGAGCAGGTAGTTGAGCGCGGTGAAGATCGATTTCTTCATCTCACCCGCGTACCGGGTGCCGCCGATCAGGACGACCTTCTTTCCGAAATGGATGACGACAAAGGTTCCGCTCCGGGTGCCGTGGCGTGCGGGATCGGCCTGAAAGTCGGGCGCGTGCAGCACCGTGAAGCCCGGCCGGAAGTGCGCCAGTTCGGCGGGGACGGCCCGAATGAACATGTTCCGGACGAAGAGCGCGTGCCAGGCGTTCGGGGTGATGAACCGGACGGGCACCCGAAATGCCGGATCGGCCCCGCCGAAGAGATCCTGCACGTGCAGCTCGCGCGCGTCGAGGTAGGCGCGCACATCCTCGTGCAGCCGATCGAATGCCGCCGGCTCGATGCGGGGGTTCCGGTCCCACCAGATTCGATCGGCCGCGCCGGGCTCTTCGATGACGAACTTGTCTTTGGGGGAACGGCCGGTGTGGGGCGAGGTCACCGCGGCGAAGGCGCCCTGGTCGGTGAGCTGACCTTCATTGCGTCGGAGTGCGTGTTCGATGAGCGCGGGCGGCGTCAGGTTGGCATGGATGCGGATCGGAAAGAGGCCATGTTCGACGAGGGTAAGCGTCTCGTGGGGAACAGCGCTCGTCTCGGTACTCATACGCTCCTGGGCGCATGGTGCGCGGCAAGGGACTGCGCCCGTACGGCGGGCTCCTCGGGCTGGCCGGAAGTATCGGCAGGCGGGGCGCGCGGGGCAACCAGTGCCGCAAGCTGATGCCTCCGCTACGCTTGCGGCTGCGGCACCGGCATCAGGGGCCGGCCACCTCCACGTTCGGCGTCAGGTGGTAGATGACCTCGGCCGTCTCGAGGTCGCGCGCGCTTGGGGCCGTCACCGCGGGGTCCGAGAACATCAGGTCGGTGGCGACGCCCGAGTGGCGCCAGATGCCGAGCGCGTGCCCGACCTCGTGGGTGGTCGTGAGGGCGAGACATTCCGGTAGGCCGGGCGCGGTCGGACCGGAGCGCGGGTCCACGTAGATGCGGATCGGAAGCTCGAGCTGGGTCTGATCGTCGCTGATGTCGAGATCGGTCGCGCCGGCGCATTCGGGCGCCAGCGCGCTGTGCAGGCGCATCCGCGAAAACTCGATGCCCGGCGCCGCGCCGGCCCGGACGACGACGTCCGCGGTCTGTGAGTCGCTCACGACGACCGCGTCGAACTCGCCGTACAGGAAGGCCTGGCGCCACGCGCCGATGGCGGTCGGGATGTTGTCCCGAAGGCTCGCGGCGTCCTCCACCCAGATGCGCACCGGCAGGCGGTTCCGAGGCCAGTGAAAGCTCAAGCTGTCGTTGCCCGGGCCCGGCACGGCGGGCACGATGAGGCGCCACTCGTAGAAATCCAGCCGGATGGGGTTCGCGATGTCGCCGCACGCCGTCGTGGCGGCCAGGCCAAGGAGCGTGCCGAGCGCGCGGCGCGTCATCGGATGCTCCGGCTGAGGCCGAGCGACAGCGAGACCCTGCTCACGCCCTGCGTTTGCGAGAACCCACGGCGTTCGAGCTCCTCGGTGCTGAAGCGATGAAAGTCGTAGCGCGCGGATGTCATCAGGTCCCACCTCGAGAGTACGGGTCGCCGGTAGTCGATCCCGGCCCCGGCCAGCAATCGCGTCGTGCCGCCCGATGTGAAGATGCCGTCCCGGTCGGGCGGCCAGTACTGGAGCCCGCCCAGCCCCACCCGCCAGCGGAAGGCGCGGTACAGCGGACCCTCGAGGTTGACGAGCAGGGTGCCGGTCCGAAGCGTGCCCAGGTCGGTATCGGCGCCACTCTCGCTGCCGTGAAATTTACCCGATGAAACGGTGGCTTCGAGCCCGATCCGGTGGCCGCGCGCGCCGATCGGCAGCGACCCGCCCAGGGCAATCATCGGTGCGATCGACTGCCGCACCGTGATCTCGTTCACGATCACGTCCCGCAGCAGGTTGCTCGCGCCCACGGCGCCGATGCGGGCGTGATACTCCGTTTGGGCCTCGAGGCCCGGGACGCCGGCCAGGAGCAGCAGCGCCGGCAGCAGCGGGGTCGTTCGCATGCGGGGAAGATGGGCCGGGCCGATCACCGGGTCAACGCGCGGGACGGACCCGCGCGTAGGCGCGCAGCCGTCTCAGCATGCGACGGTCCTGGGTGAACTCGTCGTCGCCCTTGGGCGTCTCGAGAATCTTGATCGCGCCCGCAAAGCGGGGATCGCGCATGATGCGGCGGAACGGTTCGGGCCCGAGCGAGCCTTCCGCGATCAGCTCGTGGCGGTCGCGGCGTGACCCGAGCGGCGTCTTGGAGTCGTTGAGATGAAGGCAGCGGAGGCTCGCCAGGCCGATCGTGTCGTCCCACCGCTGCCAGATCCCGTCGAAGTCGCGCACCAGGTCGTAGCCGGCGGAATACACGTGGCAGGTGTCGGCGCAGAAGCCGATCCGGTGCCGCACCCCTGTCCCGATGGCGGCGCGCAGGCCGGCCAACTCCTCGAATGTGCTGCCGAGCGCGGTGCCCGAGCCCGCCGTGGTCTCGAGCAGCACGCCGACGTTGCCGGGCACCGCCTCGAGGCACCGGGTGATCGCCTCCGCGTTCCGGGCCAGCCCCGCCGCGCGGTCGTCGATGTAGTTGCCCGGATGCGAGACCAGGTGCGGGATGCCGAGCGCCCGGCACCGCTCCAGCTCGGCCCGGAACGACGCCTCCGAGCGCGCTCGGAGGGCCGGGTCGGGCGAGGCGAGGTTGATCAGGTAGGAATCGTGCGACACGATGCGCGCCAGTCCGCTCGAGCCGAAAGCGTCGCGGAACGCCCTCGCCACATCGTCGGCGACCACCGGCTCACGCCACTGATTGGGCGTCTTGGTGAACACCTGAATGGCGGAGGCGCCGATGGCCACGCCGCGGACCGTCGCGGTGGCCATGCCGCCCTGGACCGACACGTGGGCGCCGAGCATTTCGGCCGCCGGCAGTTGCACCAAGCGCTCCTCGCGATCGGATGACCGGTGCGGCGGGGGAGCCCCCGCTAACGCTTCCGGAGCCACGTGGTCGGATCGAGCGCGGTCTGGTTCTCGCCCCGGATCTCGAAGTGCAGGTGCGGGCCGTAGTCGGAGTTCTCGCCGCCGACGGCGCCGATCGTCGCGGCCTTGGTGATGGCCGCACCGAGCTTGACGGCGGCCGACTGCAGGTGCGAGTACACCGAGTAGTAGCCGTTGCCGTGCTCCAGGACGATCGTGAGCCCGTAGGTGCCGAATTGCCCGACCAGCCGCACCTTCCCTCCCTCCACCGCGCGCACCGCCGTGCCGGTCGTCGCCGCGATCCCCACGCCGTTCCACCGGATGATCCCGCCGCTCGGCAGCGTGTCCCGCCCGAAGCGGTAGACGATCGTCCCCTCGACCGGCCAATCGAGCTTGCCCAGGCTGGCCGTCGTGATCGACCCCGGGCCCGAGACGGTCCCGCGGAGCGCGCCGCGTGCCGCCTCATCGCGCCGCGCGCGCTCGAGGGCCGCGAGCAGTCCGTTGAGCCGCGCCTCGTCCTTCTGCAGCGTGGTCAGGCGGCGCTCGGTCCGGCGCGCCGAGCGTTGCAGGGTCTCGAGCCGGCGGGACCGCGCGCGCGCCAGGTCGGTGAACTTGCTGTATTCCGCCTCGCGCTCCTGGCGCGAGCGGTCGAGCTGGGTGCGCACGTTCAGGATGGTGTTCCGCTCGACGACCACCCGGTTCCGGAGGTGCTCGACATCGGTCACCAGCGCGCGGTCCTGTTCGCTGGTGAGGTAGAGATACTTGTAGCGGCTGAGCAGTTCGCCGAAGGACTCGGCCGCCAGCAGCGCCTGGAAGGTGTACAGCCAGCCGCGCTTGTAAATGTCTACCAGGCGGCGCTCGAGCACCGCTCGCCGCTCGGCGAGATTGTCCTCGGCCAGGATCAGCTCGGCGCTCGAGCGATCGAGCTGGCTGGCCAGCCCGCCGATCTGGCGCTCGATCTCACTGACGATGCGTTGGGTGGACTCGCGCTGCCGCTCGAGGTTGCTGAGCTCGTCGTTGACGTCGTGCACCTGGCCTTGCAGCCGCTCCTGCTGGTGCTCGAGCCGGTCGCGCTCGCGCCGGATCTCCTCCAGCCGGCGGCGGCTGGCGTCGAGGTCGGTGGACTGGCCCATCGCAGGCGCGGCGGCGCCGAGCAGGAGGAGCACCGCCAGCACCGCTGCGCCGCGCTCAGGCATGTCGCAGGTGCCGCCCCACGCTCACCAGGCTTCCGCACAGTCCCAGCAGCACGCCGAACAGCACGATCCCCACCATCTGCACCGGCTGGAAGAAGATCAGGCCCGCGAACGTCCCGCCGCTCCGGTCCCGGAACAACAGGTAGCCGGCATAACAGAGCACCAGCGAGAGCAGCCCGCCCAACAGTCCCTTGAGCGCGCCCTCGAGCAGGAACGGCCCGCGGATGAACCAGTTGGTGGCGCCGACGAGCCGCATGATCGAGATCTCGCGCGCGCGTTGCAGCAGGGTGAGGCGGATCGTGACGCCGATGATCACCACCGCCACGGCGGCGAACGCGAGCCCGATCACGAAGCCCACGATGCCGGTGATGTTGCGCAGGTAGTCGAGCTTCTGCACCCACTCGCGTCCGAACCGCACGTCGTTCACGAAGCCGAACCCGCGGAGCCGTTGAGCCACCCGCTCCACGTGCGCGGCGTCGCGGTAGCCATTCCGGAGCCGCACCTCCATCGACGCGGGCAGCGGATTCACCTGAAGGTCCCGGTACGCGTCGCGGAACTCGACCAGCTCGCGCCGGGCCCGCGCCAACGCCTGCTCCTCGGTGACGTAGACGACGTCCTGCACCTCGGGAAAGGCGGCGATATCCTGGGTGGCCAGCGTGATCGTTTCGGCCGGCGTGCCGCGCAGCACGAAGGCCACGATCTCGACCCGTTCCTCGAGGCCGCGCAGCGCCTCGCGCAGGTTGATGGCCACCAGGCCGAACAGGCCGAGCGTGAAGAGCGAGAAGGCGATGGTCGTGATCGAGAGCGTCGAAAGCAGCGGGGCGCGCCGGAAGGACAGCAGCGCCTCGCGCGTCAGCAGCCTCATCGCGAGACCTCGGCCTCATCCAGGTCGTCCGCGGCGCTGTCGTAGACCACGCTGCCCTCGCGCATCTCGATGGTCCGATAGTTGGCCTGCCGGACGAGGTCGAGGTCGTGCGTCGCCATGACGATCACGGTGCCCCCGGCGTTGATGTCGCGCAGGAGCTGGAAGACGCCCCGGGTCGCGCGCTCGTCGAGGTTGCCGGTGGGCTCGTCGGCCACCAGGATCGCCGGGTCGTTCACCAGCGCGCGGGCGATGGCCACGCGCTGCTGCTCGCCGCCGGACAGCTCGCGCGGGTAGGCCGGAGCCTTGGCCGACAGCCCCACCTGCGTCAGCACGCGCATCACCCGCGCGGCGATGGTGTCGCCCCGCGCCCCGGTCACCTCGAGCGCGAACGCGATGTTCTCTGCCGCGGTCCGGTCCTCGAGCAGCCGGAAATCCTGGAACACCACGCCGAGGCGGCGGCGGAGCTTGGGGATCTCGACGGGGCGCAGCGTGGTGACGTCGTAGCCCGACACGCGCACCTCGCCGTGCGTCGGGCGCTGCTCGGCGAACAGCAGCTTCATGATCGTGGACTTGCCGGCGCCGGAGTGTCCGGTGAGGAAGACGAACTCCCCGTTGCCGATCCGGAAGGAGACGTCCTTCAGGGCGAGGGCACCGTTGGGATAGGATTTGTCGACGTGGGCGAGGCGAATCACGGACGGAAGCTAAGACCGGACGCGAAAAGTGAACAGTGAGCGGCGCTCACCGCTCACTTGGAGAGGGCCTCCTCCAGATCGGCGATGATGTCGTCCGCGTCCTCGATGCCGCAGCTCAGCCGCAGGAACCCGTCCGGGATGCCGAGCGCCGCGCGATCCTTGGGCGAGATGCCGCTATGGGAGGTGAAGCGGGGCTCCGAGACCAGGGTCTCCACCCCGGCGAGGCTGGGGGCGTGGGTGACGAGCTTGATGCGTTGAAGCAGTCGTGCCGCGGCCTTGGGGCCGCCGGCGAGCTCGAGGCCCACCATGCCGCCGAAGCCGTCGAGGACCTTCTTGGCGAGCTTGGCATCCGGGTGAGACGGGAGACCCGGATAGTGTACGGTGGTGAACGCCTTGTGCGCGGCTGCCCATTGGGCCACCGCCAAGCCGTTGGCGTTGTGGCGCGCCATCCGGAGCGCGAGCGTCCGCATGCCGCGATCGACGAGCCAGGCGGCGTGGGGGTCGATGGCCTGTCCCCATAGGCGCAACAGCCGTGTGACTTCCTCGACGAGCGAGGATGAACCGGCGACCGCTCCGGCGATCACGTCGCTGTGGCCGTTCAGATACTTGGTGGCGCTCGTGATGGCGACGTCGGCCCCATGTTCGAGCGGCCGAAAGTTGATCGGGCTCGCGAAGGTGGCGTCGACCAGCAGCGCCAGGCCGAACTCCCGGGCCACGTGGGCCACCGGTGCCAGGTCGACGACCCGCATGAGCGGGTTCGTGGGAGTTTCGATGAAGATGGCGCGCGTGGCCTTGCGTACCGACTGCCGCCAGCCCCGCGGCTGGTCGGGGCCGACATAGGTGATCTCGATGCCGAAGCGGCCCAGCTCCTGATCGAACAACTGCTGGGTGCCGCCGTAGATCCAGCTGCTGCTGACGAGATGGTCGCCCGGACGGAGCACCGCGAGGTGCGCGAGCGCCGTGGCGGCCATGCCGCTCGCGAGGAAGATCGCTTCCTCCGCCCCTTCGAGCAGCGCGTACTTGCGCGCGATCTCGAGCTGGTTCGGATTGTTGCCGTAGCGGCTGTACAGGATGTGCTCGTCGCTGCCCACCGGATTGACGAAGGTGCTGCTCTGCTGGATGGCGGGGGCCACCGGCGCCCCCTCCGGCCGCCGGCGGGGCACGCCGTGAATGGCGGTGGTCGAGGGCCCGTGGCGGCGATCGGTCATGCGACGGTCAGCGGGTGGTACCGGTCGCGCTCGGTGCGCACGACGCGGTGC
>JACCSZ010000351.1 GCA_013812695.1 Gemmatimonadales bacterium
CAGGATACGCCCCCCACGACCGAGCCGGAGCTGGCGACGGCCGCGGTCCGACTGAGGCTGACGGTCAAGGGCATCGGAGGCGGCAGTGGGGTCGTCACCTCCAGCCCGGCGGGGATCAAGTGCACCATCACCGCGGGCGTGGCAGGCACCACCGGCTGCAGCGCGTTGTTCGACAAGGGCACCGTGGTCGGGCTGACCGCGGTGCCGAAAACCGGACACGTGTTCAGTAGCTGGTACGGCGCCTGTGTCGGCGGCGGCGCCTGCAAGGTCTCGCTCACGGTCAACTCCACGGTGACCGTGCGGTTCATCAAGGGGCCCTTCACCATCGGGATCACGAGCGGGACGGCGGGCGTTGGAAGCGGGCGGGTCACCAGCCAGGCGGGACGCACGCCGCCGATCGACTGCACCATTACCAACGGCACCACCGCCGCGCTCGGCTGCTCGGCCAAGTACCCCGCCCAGACCGAGATCGTACTCACGGCCACGCCAGCGGCGGGCTTCGTCTTCGTCGGGTGGGGCGCGCCATGCGCCGGGGCGTTGACCTGCCGGCTCACGGTCACCAGGAACGCGACCATCGCGGCCACCTTCAAGCAGTCCGCTCCGAGCACGGCGGCCACCATGGGGAGGTGGGACGCTGCGTTCAGCACGCCCGTGGTGGCCGTCCACACGCATTTGCTGCCGACGGGACGGCTCCTGCTGTGGGGTGACCGCGGCGAGGCTCAACTGTGGAACCCAGCCAACCCGGGCGCCGGATTCACGGCGCTCACCAAGACCTACAGGATCTTCTGCAGCGGCCACACCTTTCTGCCCGACGGACGGCTGCTGGTCACCGGCGGTACCATCACGGGGACGGCCGGCGACCCCAGGGCGGTACTGTTCGACCCGACCGCCGGGGTGTGGGGCAGCACCGGCTCGATGGCCCAGGGCCGCTACTACCCGACGACCACCGTGCTGCCCAGCGGTGAAGTGCTGGCGGTGTCCGGCTCCGACGAGTCTCGCGCCGTCGTCACCATTCCCGAGATCAGCAACGGGTCGACGTGGCGCCGGCTGACGTCTGCCAGCCTCGAGATCCCCAGCCCTTACTACCCACCGATGTTCGTGGCGCCGAACGGCAAGGTGTTTCTCGCCGGTTTCCTCCAGACCTCTCGCTACCTGGACGTGAGCGGCACGGGCGCGTGGACCACCGTCGCGGACCGGCAGGTCGCGGACCGAAGGATGGGATCCGCGGTGATGTATGCACCTGGCAAAGTCCTGTACGTGGGAGGCGGCGATCCGCCCACGAATTCCGCGGAGGTGATCGATCTCAATGAGCCTGCGCCCGCCTGGCGAAGCGTCTCGGGAATGGCATTCGCCCGGCGCCAACTGAACCTCACCATCCTGGCCGACGGCCAAATCCTGGTGACCCACGGAACCAGCGGGAGCGGTTTCAACGACATGGCGGGCGCCGTCCGCGCCGCGGAACTGTGGAACCCGGCCACCGCCTCCTGGTCCACCATGGCCGCCGAATCCAGGTCGCGTGCGTATCACTCCACGGCCCTCCTGCTGCCCGATGCGCGAGTGCTGTCGAGCGGCAGCGGTGAAGGGGGTGGGGTGACGTACGAGAACAGCGACTTCACCGCCCAGGTGTTCAGCCCGCCGTACCTGTTCGCTCCTGACGGCAGCTTGGCGCCGAGGCCCAAGGTCACGTCGGCGCCGGCCAGGATTTCCTACGGACAGTCGTTCGGCGTCGAGACTCCCGATGCCGGATCGGTCACGCGGGGCACACTCGTCCGGCTCTCCTCCGTGACGCATGCCTTCAACCAGAGCCAGTTGATCTATCCACTCACGTTCCAGGCTGCCGGCCCCACCAGTCTCATCGCCGCGGGCCCGCCGAGGGGTGCCCTCGCGCCGCCGGGCCCCTATATGCTCTTCCTGTTGAACGGATCGGGCGTGCCGTCCGTGGCGCGCATGGTGACGATCGGCCCCTAGCCCGCTCGCCGGACACCGGTATTGGGTCAGTTCCCAGCCACTTGACGGATGGTGGAATGCCGGATGAGACTCGCAACTGACAGGCTGGCCAGCGGTGGAGCAGCAAGCAGAGGGAGGTTGGTTGTGGCGGCTCTGAGTGAGCTCCCGCTTCGCTGGCAGCTCTTCCTTCGGGCTTATCGCTGGCGCACCATCGATCCGGTGCCGTGGACTCCGCTAGCGAAGCCGTTGTCGGAATGCCGGGCGTCCCTGGTCGCCAGCCCCGGATTCAGCCTCCCGGATCAGCAACCCTTCGATGAGTCGATACGTGGCGGCGACTTCAGCTTCCGGGTGATTCCGGTGACAGCGACGTCAGCACGCTGGCCAACAGTCAGCGGAGCCAGGCGTTCGATCACCGAGGCATACTCGAGGATCCCAACCTCGCCTTCCCGATCGATCGGCTGCGGGAGTTGGTCGCCCGTGGTCGTCTCGGCTCCCTGGCGGGGGCGAATCTCTTCTGCGCCACCGTCGTCATCCAGCTCCTCAAGTACGTGGCCGTGCGAGTGCGGCCGCCGCGCGCCCTGGTGGTGCCGTTTCCCCACGGCTATCCGCTCGACTCCCCGGGGGACCCAGGCAGCCAGCGTCGGGTGATCGAAGCGATGTTGCGAATGCTGGAGGACTCGAACCTCACGCCGCCAAGCCTGGTGGAGTACGATCCAAAACTGGCTTAAGGTCAATCCAGCCGCGGGGACAGTCGAGGGGAAGGATCGGGCCACCCCCGGTGTCTCAACGTGGAAGGGCGGCCGCCTCGGCTGACAAGATCGGTGCGTCCAGCACCGGGCCCGCTGAGGCAGGCCCTCTCACGCCACCTTCCTCGAGGAGAGACCCATGCGGAGCAATCTCACTGCCGGCATCATCGCCGGTCTCATCGCCGGAGTCGTGTTCGGCATCATGATGACGCTGATGCACGCGCCCACGCCCGATGGCGGCAGCATGCCGATGATGGCCATGGTGGCCCAAGTGGTGAAGTCGAACAGCCTGGCTGTCGGCTGGGTCTACCACCTGTTCAACAGCGCCGTGATCGGCGGATTGTTCGGCTGGATCCTGGGTGGCAAGATCGGAGGCTACGGCAGCGCCGCCGGTTGGGGCGCCGGCTATGGGTTCGTCTGGTGGATCCTCGGCGGGCTGATCCTGATGCCTGTGTTCCTCGGTATGCCCGCCTTCGCCCCGCTGCAGATGCCGATGATGCGGCCGGTAGCCTTCGCCAGCCTCATGGGCCACGTAATCTTCGGGGTTCTCCTAGGCGCGGCATTCGTCTCGCTCCGGGCAACGGCGAGTCACGCGCCGCTGGGCACCGCCCGGCACGCCTGATCCGCCATGCCGGTGAGCCGATCGTTCGGCGCGGCGCTGGTCGCCGCGCTGGCCCTGGCGCCCGCGGCCGCCGCCGCCCAGCAGCAGGCCGGGTGGCGGACCGATTTCTCCAAGCACACCGTGCCGCTGGACGAAATCGTCTCCGGTGGGCCGCCCAAGGACGGGATCCCGGCGCTCGACCGGCCCGAGTTCGTGCCGGTGACTGAGGCCGGCGACTGGCTTTCTCCCCGCGAGCCGGTGGTGCTCGTGGTCGAGGGGAACGAAGCCAAGGCCTACCCGCTCCAGATCCTGATGTGGCACGAGATCGTGAACGACGTGGTCGGCGGCCGCCCCGTCGCCGTCACCTACTGCCCGCTCTGCAACACCGCTCTCGCCTTCGATCGCCGTCTGGACGGGACCCTGCTCGACTTCGGCACCACTGGCCGGCTGCGCCATTCCGATCTGGTGATGTACGACCGGCAGACCGAGAGCTGGTGGCAGCAGGCCACCGGCGAGGCGATCGTGGGCAACCTCGCCGGGAAGAAGCTGGAATTCGTGAGCGCGCCGCTGGTGAGCTGGAAGACCTTCAAGAGCACCCACCCGAACGGCCTGGTGCTCTCCCGTGACACCGGCTTCGACCGGCCCTATGGCGAGAATCCCTACGCCCGCTACGATGATCCCAAGGGATCCCCGATCTCGAGCTTCTTCCGCGGCCGGCCCGACCCCAGGCTCCCCGCCATGGAACGGGTGATCGCAGTCTCGCTCGGCGGTCAAGATGTGGCCTACGCGTTTCGCGCCTTTCGGGAGCGGCCGGTCGCCAACGACGTAGTGGGCGGAGTGCCGATCGCGGTCTTCTGGATGCCGGGCACCGCGAGCGCGCTGGACGACTCCCGGATCTCGCAGGGGCGCGACGTCGGGTCGACCGGCGTGTTCGACCGGCGGCTGGGTGACCGAGTCCTCGAGTTCGAGCCGAGCGGCGAGGGACGCTTTCGCGACCGGGTGACCGGAAGCGAGTTCGACCTGCTCGGTCGCGCCACCTCCGGCCCGCTCGAGGGCAAGAGGCTACAGGCGATCCCCCACGGCAACCACTTCTGGTTCGCCTGGGGGGTGTTCAAGCCGAAGACCCGGATCGTGGACGCTACCGGAAGCTGAGCCTTAGGTACCGACCAAGGGCGTCGATTGGATCAGCGTTGCCATCATCTGGTGGATGCAGTAGCGGGCGAACTCGATCAGCTTGGGGTCCGGGAGCGTGGCCACCAGGGCGTGAGTGAGTCCCGCGTCAATCCAGCTCGCCACCCGGTACCCGTCGCGGGAGGCGAGCCGAATCTCGCGCTGGAATCCCACCCGCCCGCCGGGCAGCACGTAATAGGTGAGTACCCGACCGTGAACCAGATACTCCACCACCGCCCCCGCCTGCCGGTTGTCCACCAGAAGCCGGGCGCCGGTGAGCTTGGCCTCCGGAAAGATCGGGACCTGGACCGCGAAGGGGAGCCGCTCGGCCAGCCAGTGCGCCACCTGGAGTGAGTCCGATGAGGCGAGGCCGGCACCCTTCTGCGAGCGGAGCCGGTCCTCCACGATCGAGCCGAGCGCGTCGTTGCCGTCGGACGATCCGTTCCACACCGCCAGGTAGCCCAGCCAGCTGACGAGCGCGGCGACGATGCCGGGGACCAGCCGCCGGCGGAGCCAGGTGGCTTGGGTGGTCGCGCCGGAAGCCGTTCGAGCCCGCGCGATCGCCTTGAACAGTCGGTCCCGCACCTCGGCCGGCGCGGTTGGGCGCGGGGCTTCCTGCCGAATCCGCTCGCCCACGCGGCGCATGTCGTCGAGGAAACGGCTGCACTCCTCACACCCTGCCGCGTGCTCCCGCGCCACCACCACCTCGGCGGTGGCCTCTCGAGGGCCGGTGTCCGGCCAGAGCAAGCGACGCGTGCGCCCGCAATCCATGGTCACTGGTTCCTCCAGATCCTGGCCTCTCGGGCCGGCCTCTCCAGCGCGGTGCGCAACTGCCGCCGGCCGCGGAACAGCCGGGAGGCGATGGTCCCCTCCGGCACGCCGTGCATGCTGGCGGCCTCACGCTGGGTGAACCCCTCGACGTCCACCAACCAGACCGCGCCCCGCAGCTCAGCCGGCAACTGGTCCAGCGCCTTTGCCAGCTGCTCACCCAGCTGCCACCGCTCCACCTCCTCGGCCGGCGACCGCATCGGCACCCACTCCGCGAGGGCTTCCTCGAACGCGCTCTCGTCCAGCTCCGTGCTGGTCGCCTCAGCGCGCCGTCGCGCGGAGCGCACCCGGTTGAGATGGGTACGGGTCAGGATGGTGAACAGCCAGGCACGTGCCGCCGACGGATCCCGCAACTGGTCAAAGCTGCTGAAGGCCCGAAGCGCCGAGTCCTGGAGTAGATCCTCCGCGTCGGCGTCGTTCCCGCGGCAGAGCCGGAGCGCGGTCCGAAACAGCGCGTCCAGATGCTCGGCGAAGACTTCTTCGAAAGCGCGCGGGCCGGTTCCTCGCTTCAGGTTGGATGTCCCCTTTCGAGAGGCTATGGACTATGGGCTGTCGGCTGTTGGCAAACTCTAACACCTTGGAGCTTAGCCCTAGCCAATCGCCAACAGCCAGCGGCCCATAGCCCATAGCCCATAGCCATAGCCATAGCCATAGCCTGCTAACAAGACACCTCGGAGAGCCGAATCCATCACCCCTGGTCGGTCCCGCCTCGCACCACAGATTCGCGCGCTGGCTCGTGCCGTTCTTCTCTACCGGTCCGCCGGACGTTCCCTAGGTGCCGCGCCATCACTCTTTACGTCCGACGAGTTACGTCCGACGAGTCCAGGAGGCTCCCCATGACAATCCGACAGGCGGCTCTAGGCGCCGCGGCCATGGCCCTGGTCGGGTGCAGCGACGACAACAACGCCCCGCAGAACACCAGCTTCACCGTGACGATCCAGGATGCCTCGACGCCGGGGCTCCTGGCGACCGCCCGAGCAGGGGGCTCGATCCCCCTCTCGCCCGGTGCCTACGCGGTCTTTACCGGCTCGAATCCCTTGTTCGGTGGCGGGAGCGCCGCCGACGAGGGGACCGAGCTGATCGCGGAGGACGGTTTCGCCGAGATGAAGGACGTCATGCTTGCCGGTGCGAGTAACGTGAGCCAGCACGGAGTCTTCGAGTCGCCGGGTGGCCCGGATGCGGGGCCGGCGTCCCGGCCACCGCATCGATCGTTCGGGTGACGATCACGCCCGGCGAGTAACGGTGGACAGGGTCTCGAGCCGTCCATGAGCGGCGTCCCGGGTCTCGGATCGTACGATCCCTGGTTTCCGTCCGACTCCAGCGTCACGAGTCGAGAAGTTTCGTGGTGAGTTCCGCTCGCTCTTAGGTGGGATCGGGTCCGGGATCGGGCTCGGCCAGACGAGCATGGCGGTGCGGAGGGGCGTACCGCGATGGCAGCCGACTTCACCGTTCACGGAGAAGGTGACGCGGCCGCCGGCAGGGGATCGGCCTCGGGCGCGAACTCGCCGCTTTCGTTCCAGGTGAACTCGCGCAGTTCCGCCACCCGCCATCTAACTGACCCACTACCCCGGACACCGATTCCGCTTGTTCAAAGCCGGTCCGGCGTTTATGCTTACGGGCTTATGTTCGACGAGCTTTCTCAGAAACTGAACGACACGCTCCAGCGGCTTACCGGGCGCGGTGTCCTGACCGAAGACGCGGTCAAGGAGGGGCTCCGGGAGATTCGCCGGATCCTGCTCGAGGCCGACGTCAGCTTCGATCTGACCCGCGAGTTCCTCGAGCGCGTGCAGGCCAGGGCCATTGGGGTGACGTCCATCAAGGACGTCCGCCCCGGCCACCAACTGGTCAAGATCGTCTACGACGAGCTGGTGGTGCTGCTCGGCGAGAAGCTGGCGCCGATCGCCCACGCCACGGTGCCGCCGACGATCATCCTGCTCGTCGGCTTGCAGGGATCGGGCAAGACGACCACCGCTGGCAAGCTGGCCCGGCGGCTCAAGCTCGAGCAGAAGGCGCCGTTCCTGGTCGCGGCCGACGTCTACCGGCCGGCGGCCATCGAGCAGCTCCACACGCTCGGACGGCAGGTCGACGTCGGGGTCTACGGCGACACCGCCTCGAAGGACGTCGTCACGATCGTCCGTCAGGGCATCGTCGAGGCGGGCAAGGCGCGGGCGCGCACGGTCATCGTCGACACCGCCGGCCGGCTGCAGATCGACGACGAGATGATGGGCGAGCTCAAGCGGCTCAAGGCCGCCGTGTCACCCCATGAGATCCTGCTGGTGGCCGACGGGATGACCGGGCAGGACGCGGTGCGGATCGCGCAAGGCTTCCACGACGCGCTGGGCGTCACCGGCGTCATCCTTACCAAGATGGATGGCGACGCGCGCGGGGGCGCGGCCCTCTCGATTTACGGGGTCACCAAGGCGCCGATCAAATACATCGGCGTCGGCGAGAAGCTGGACGCGCTGGAACCGTTCCATCCCGACCGGCTGGCCGGGCGCATCCTCCAGCAGGGCGACATCCTCTCGCTGGTCGAGAAGGCACAGACGGCGGTCGACGAGAAGGACGCCGAGCGGCTGGCCAAGAAGGTGGTCTCGAAGAAGGGCATGGACCTCGAGGATTTCCTCAACGCCATGCGGCAGATGCAGAAGATGGGTCCGCTCAAGAACGTGCTCGGCATGCTCCCGGGCATCAACCCGGCCATGCTGCAGGCGGCCAAGCTCGACGACAAGAAGCTCAAGCACGTCGAGGCCATCGTGCTCTCGATGACGGCCAAGGAACGATCGAATCCGGACGTCATCAACGGCCAGCGGCGGCTCCGGATCGCCAAGGGCAGCGGGCGTACGGTCCAGGAAGTGAACACGCTGCTCGCGCAGTTCAAGCAGATGCAGAAGGTCATGAAGAGCGTGGGAAAGACCGGGGGAATGGGCATGAAGCTCCCGTTCGGACGTGGCCCTTTCCCCGGTTAACCCCGCACACCACAGGAACGGACATGGCAACTCGGATTCGCCTGCGTCGCGTCGGCCGGAAGAAGCTCCCGTTGTACCGCATCGTCGTCGCCGACCAGGAGTCGCCGCGCGACGGGCGGTTCCTCGAGATCATCGGCACGTACAACCCCAAGGGCACCACCGCAGCCGCAAAGATTCAGGTCGACGCGGACAAGGCGCGGCAGTGGATCTCGCAAGGGGCCACCCCGTCGGAAACGGTGCAGTCGCTCCTGAGGCAGGCCGGGGTGTTCAAGGCCGCCACGGTCTGATGTCCGCCGACGCCCGCCACATGGTGGTGGGGCGGCTGAGGAAACCGCACGGCTTGAAGGGCGATCTCACGCTGTTTCCGATCACGGACGATCCGGAGACGGTCTTCGCCCCCGGGCGGTCGGTGTGGCTGGTGGGGCTGGATGGGCAGGCCGTCGCCGGGCCGGTGGCCATCGAGCGCAGCCGGTCGTACCACCGGGAGTGGCTCGTCAAATTTGTGGGGGCTGAGCGGCGCGAGGACATCGACCCGTGGCGCGGACTGTTCCTGGCGGTCCCCGCCGACGAGCTCGCGCCGCCCGAGGGCGACGAGGTGTATCTGCATGAGCTGGACGGCTTCGCCGTGCGGCTCCCGGACGAGACGCCGCTGGGCCTGGTCAGCGCGGTGTACGAGCTGCCGGCGGGGTTGATGATCGAGGTGCAGGGGCCCAAGCGCGAATTCCTGCTGCCGTACAAGAAGGAGTTCGTGCGGCAGGTGGATCGGGCGGGCAGGTGGCTGGTGGTGACCCCGCCGGAGGGATTGCTCGAGGGGTAGGGGGTGACACGATGCTCACGATCGACGTCGTCACCTTGTTTCCCGAAGTCATCGCCCCGTTCACCGTGGCGAGCATCCCGGGGCGGGCGGCGGCGGCGGGCCTGGTGAAGTTCAATCTCGTGCAGCTCAGGGATTTCACCCACGACCGCCACCACACCGTCGACGACTACCCCTACGGTGGTGGCGCCGGCATGGTGCTGAAGCCGGAGCCGTTCTTCGAGGCGGCCGAGAGCCTCGGGACGCTGGAATCGGTGGTGCTGCTCTCGGCGCGCGGCCGTCCGTTCGTGCACGATGACGCGGTCCGGCTCTCGCTCGGCGGGCGTCTCACGCTCCTGTGCGGCCACTACAAGGACGTGGACGAGCGCGTGGCTACGGGGTTGGCCACCGAGGAGCTGTCGGTGGGCGACTTCGTGCTTTCGGGTGGCGAGCCCGCGGCCCTGTGCGTCCTCGACGCGGTGGTGCGGCTGCTGCCCGGCGCGCTGGGCGATCACGAGAGCGCCAGCGGCGACTCGCACTACGACGGGCGCTTGAGC
>JACCSZ010000399.1 GCA_013812695.1 Gemmatimonadales bacterium
CTCGACATCGACACCCCTGGCGGCCGGATCGATGCCGCCGAGCGCATCGCCGATGCGGTCGGCGCTTCGACCATCCCGGTGTACGCCTACGTGAATCCGCGGGCCTACAGCGCCGGCGCCTTGATCGCGCTCTCGGCCCGGGGCATCTACATGCGCCCGGGCGCGGTGCTCGGCGCGGCCACGCCTGTCGACGGCGGGGGCGTGAAAGCTTCCGAAAAAATGGTCTCGGCCATGCGGGGCGAGTTCCGGGCGCTCGCCGAAGCGCGCGGTCTGGATCCACGAGTCGCGGAGGCGATGGTCGACGAGCGGGTGGAAGTCCCGGGCGTGAACGCTGCGGGCCGGCTGCTCACCCTCAGCACCAATGAGGCGCTCCGCGTCGGCTATGCCAAGGCGGCCGTCGGGAGCGAGTCGGACCTGCTCCGCGCCATCGGGCTGCCGAATGCGCGCGTCGTGACCATCGAGCCCAACTGGGCGGAGCAGGTAGTTCGCTTTCTGACCAACCCGTTGGTGTCGCCCCTGCTGCTCTCGCTCGGCGTGCTCGGGCTGGTCATCGAGATCAAGACCGGGGCGTTCGGCCTCGGAGGGCTCATCAGCCTCGCGTCGCTCGGCCTATTCTTCGGGTCGAGCTTCCTGATCGGGTTGGCGGGCTGGGAAGAAGTCATCCTGTTGGGACTGGGTCTCCTGGCCATCGCCGTGGAAGTGTTCGTCCTGCCGGGATTCGGTGCCGCCGGCTTGCTCGGTGCGGCGGCGGTGGCGGCGGCGGTGCTCCTGGCGCTGATCGGCGGAGCGCCGTCGGTCGGAGATGTCACGCAGGCGCTCATCGTGCTCGGGGCGAGCCTGACGATCACGGTCGCGGTCGCGTATGCCTGGATCCGGCACTTGCCCAACAGCGGGCGGTTCTCCGGTCTGATCCTGCGTGGCGGGTCCGACCAGTCGGAAGGCTACATCGCCGCGCCGGCCCGCGGTGACCTGCTAGGACTGGAGGGGATCGCGCTGACCGATCTCCGGCCCGCGGGCACCGCGCAGATCGGGCCGGAGCGGGTGGATGTCGTGACCGAAGGCGAATACGTGCCCCAGGGGCGCACGGTGCGGGTCGTGCGCAGCGAGGGGTATCGGCACGTGGTACGCGGGCTCGAATGATCGGGCTCGCTCTCTCATATCCGAGGACATGACCGTGGATGAATCGATGCTCAGTCTGGGCGTGGTGGTGGCGTTGCTCTTCATCGCCGTCATCCTCCTGGTGATGTTCTTCCGGTTTATCCCGTTCGGGCTGTGGCTCACCGCGCTGTTCTCGGGCGTTCGGGTGTCCTTTATGACCCTCTTCGGGATGCGGTTCCGCCGGGTCGATCCGAAGGCGATCGTCTTCCCGCTGATCAGCGCGCACAAAGCGGGCATCGCGCTCGGCGTCAACGATCTCGAGGGGCACTACCTGGCCGGGGGCAACGTGCAGCGCGTCGTCAACGCGCTGATCTCGGCGGACAAGGCCGGCATCGCGCTGACCTACAAGCAGGCCACGGCGATCGATCTGGCCGGCCGGGACGTGTTCGAGGCGGTCCAGGTCAGCGTGAATCCCAAGGTGATCACCACCCCCAAGGTCGCGGCCATGGCCAAAGACGGCATCCAGCTCCTGGCGCTGGCACGGGTGACCGTGCGGGCGAACATCAACCGGCTGGTGGGCGGCGCCGGCGAGGAGACGATCCTGGCCCGCGTGGGCGAGGGGATCGTCAGCACCATCGGCTCGGCGGTCTCGCACAAGGCGGTGCTGGAGAATCCGGACCTGATCTCGAAGACCGTCCTGGCCAAAGGCCTCGATGCGGGCACCGCGTTTGAGATCCTGTCCATCGACATCGCGGACGGGGATGTGGGTAAGAACATCGGGGCCGAGCTGCAGACCGACCAGGCCGAGGCGGACAAGCGAATCGCCCAGGCCAAGGCGGAGGAACGGCGCGCGCTGGCCGTGGCCGTCGAGCAGGAGTTCAAGGCGGAGGCGCAGAACCAGCGCTCCAAGGTCATCGCCGCCGAAGCGCAGATTCCGCTCGCCATCGCGGAGGCGTTCCGAAGCGGGCACCTCGGCGTCATGGACTATCAGCGCTACCGCAACGTGCAGGCCGACACGACCATGCGGACGGCCATCGCGGGTGGCGG
>JACCSZ010000437.1 GCA_013812695.1 Gemmatimonadales bacterium
TTCGCCGCAGCGCGCGGCCTCGGCCGCGCATGGCTGCGGTATGGCGGTGCCCTGATTACATTCTCGGGCATGAGCGCCACCCTCCAACCCGCCAAGCAGCCCCCAGCCCCGGGCGCCGGCGTGCCTACCATCTGGCTCGACGGCAAGTGGTACGATCGGGACACGGCCACCGTCTCGGTCTACGATCACGGCCTGCTGTACGGCGACGGCGTCTTCGAAGGGGTCCGGATCTACGGCGGCAAGACTTTTCGCCTGGCCGAGCACCTCGAGCGGCTCTACGACTCGGCCCATGCCATCTGGATGACCGTGCCGATGCCGCGCGAGGAGATGGCGGCGGTGACCGACGAGGCGGTGCGCCGCTCCGGGATCAGCGAAGGCTACATCCGCCACATCGTCACCCGCGGCGTCGGCGACCTGGGACTCGATCCGCGGAAGTGCCCGCGGCCCTCGGTCATCATCATCGTCGACACCATCCGGCTCTGGCCGGAAGAGGTATACGAGACCGGGCTCAAGGTCGTCACCGCGGGCACGCCGATTCCGCAGCGCGAGGCGCTCTCGCCCCGGGTCAAGTCGCTCAACTATCTCGCGCACATCCTCGCCAAGATCGAAGGCGTGCAGGCCGGCGCCGACGAGGTCCTCATGCTGGACAGCACCGGGAGCGTCGCGGAGGGCTCGGGCCAGAACATCTTCGTCGTGAAGCACGGCCGGATCGCCACGCCGCCGCCCTACGCCGGGATCCTCAAGGGCGTGACCCGCGACACCGTTATCGAGCTCGCCCGCGGCGCCGGCTACGACCTGCAGGAGACGATGCTCAACCGCTACGACGTCTACACGGCGGACGAGGCGTTCTTCACCGGCACTGCGGCCGAGGTCGTGGCCATCCGCCAGGTGGATGGCCGCCTCATCGGCACCGGGAAGTCCGGCCCCGTCACACGCGATCTCCGCGCCCGCTTCCAGGCCCTCGTCCGGAGCTGACCACGCTGCTGTCGGTCGTCATCCCGACGCTCGACGAGGCGCGCAGTGCCGGCCTTGACCCCTCCCTCACCCAATCATCGTCGGCGACGGCGGTTCGTCGGACACCACGTTCGAGCTGGCCGCACCCATGGCGCGCGTCATCGATGTGGACACCGCGGCCGATGCGCGGGCCGCAGGACTCTTGACCTGATTTGCGGGCGCCAACCATTATTGGCCGCTCTTCGCGCAGGCCGAGCGGATCTCGGACGACTTGCTCATGGCGTTCCTGG
This sequence comes from Gemmatimonadales bacterium, assembly GCA_013812695.1. GTDB lineage: Bacteria > Gemmatimonadota > Gemmatimonadetes > Gemmatimonadales > GWC2-71-9 > CAVVWJ01. Next base: position 1,245 of record JACCSZ010000437.1, read on the forward strand.
TGGAGCACATGCCGTGAACAGGACTTCAGATGCGCGGCGGCAGGCTGCATAGTGTTGACTGGCATGGCCTTTGCCCCCGAGGAGGCGTATGTCCGGACCCAACCCGCTGAACGAGCGCCTCCGTTTCGCCGAGTTCGTGCTGGATCGCCTGCCCAATGGACGGTGCCGGGCGCACGTGGGTCTGACCTGGAAAGAATCGGAACAATTCTCTGGGGAGAACGAGGGGCTGGGCTCGCAGGCGGGTGAACTGCGCTGCGCGGCGCAGGCCTGCGTCGAGGCGCTCACGCAGGCGGTGCAGGGTGACATGAGCTTCGAGCTGCTGGGCGTGAAAGCGGTCCGGGCGTTCGACGCCACTGTCATCATCGTGTCTCTGGCGGTCCAGGTTGATGGAGCGGGCCACCGGGTCGTCGGCTCTTACCTCACCGAGAGCGACACGGCCCGCGGCTCGGCACTCGCCGTCCTGAATGCCACGAATCGCATCCTCGGTAATCGTCTGTTCATGCGGTAGAGGCCTGCGGCGTTGCCGAGCCTGACTCAGTTCGCCCCGGCACCCGCGGTTTGCCTTCCCGAATGGTCCCCGAACCTGCTCGCCGGATGAACCCCGGTTCGGCGCATGGTTCCTCCGTTCACCCCGGAGTGACGTCGATGGCACGCTTCGCCTTCCTGCTCCTGATGCTCGCCGCGACCGCCTGCGGGGGCCGCCGTCCCGAGCGTGCCATCACCCCCGATGGCGGGACTCGGCCGGCGGGACCGATGCCTCCCGAGCGTACCGTCGAGCCCGCGCCGACGTTCAGCGGCATCTTTGCCCTGCCGTCCCCGCCGCTGGCCGACACGCTGGTTCCCCCGCAGGAGATCGTGGCCGAGCGCCGCCTGGCCGCGGACAGCGTGGCGGACGAGGCGATGCTCGATGCGTTGGAGGAGGCCCATCCGGCCGACCTGGGCATCGACGAAACGCTCGAGCCCCTGCCCGTGAGCTGGGACATCGATGTGGACACGTACAACAATCACGACCGCGTCCAGTACTATCTCGATCTGTTCCAGGGGCCCGGCCGCGAGCGCATGGGCATCTGGCTTTCACGCATGCCGCGATACGAGGGGATGATCCGGGAGCGGCTCCAGGAGAAAGAGCTTCCCGGCGACCTCGTCTATATAGCGCTGATCGAGAGCGGCTTCTCCAATTCGGCCACCAGCCGCGCCAAGGCCGTCGGGATGTGGCAGTTCATGAAGGCCACGGCCAAGGGCTACGGTCTCCGGGTCGATTCGTGGGTGGACGAGCGCCGCGATCCGTATCGCGCCACCGCCGCGGCCGTGCGGCATCTGAAGCACCTGAACGACCGCTTCGGCTCGCTCTACCTCGCGGCGGCCGCGTACAACGCCGGCGGCGGAAAGATGTCCCGGGGCCTGCGCCGGCTGCCGGACGACGATTCCGATTCACCCAACTCCGACGCGACATTTTTTCGGCTCTACAACACGAAGCTCCTGCGCCGCGAAACCAAGGATTACGTCCCCAAGCTGATCGCGGCCGCGCGCATCGCGAAGGAGCCGGCGCGCTACGGCTTCGAGATCGGCGCCGCTGAGCCGGCGGCGTATGATTCCATCGTCGTGCCGACCATGACCGGACTGGACGTCATCGCGCGTCTGGCCGACACCACGGTCGCCGCGATTCGTGAGCTCAATCCGCAGTACCTTCGCCTCGCCACGCCGCCAGGGGTGCCGTCCGTCGTGCGCGTGCCGTCAGGGAGCGGCGTGTCCACCGAGGCGGCCTTCGCGGCGCTGCCGCCATCGCGTCGCATCACCTTCCTCGAGCACACGGTCGCCCGGGGCGAGACCATGGGCGGCATCGCGCGCCGCTACCGCGTGAGCACTCGGCTCTTGGCCGAGGCCAATCCCCGGCTTCAGAGCGGGCGCCTGCGCCCGGGTCAGCGGGTCATCGTGCCGACCGGCGGCGCGCTGTCGACCTCGGTCGCCCGGCGCGTGGCCAATCCGTCGGAGCCCGCGGCAAGCCGCGCTGGCGCCCGCGTGCACAAGGTCCGGCGGGGGGAGACACTGACGGGCCTGGCGAAGCGTTACGGGGTCTCGATCCACGCCATCAGGAAGGCGAATGCGATGGCGGCTGGTGACGGGTTGCGAGCGGGGGCGAGGCTCAGAATTCCGGCGTAGGGTTACCCCAAGGGCTGGCTACACTCTAGTGCCACCCGGGCGCGGCGGAGTTGGGCGCCTGATACCCGTCGAGCACGGCCTCGGAATAGCCGTTGGCGGGGTCGCCTCCGCGGGCCAGGATCCCGGCGACCCGCGCGGGGCCACGATTGTACGCCAGCAGCGCGAGGTGGGCGTCGCGATCGAACTTGGTCATCAGGTCGTTGAGAAAGCGGAAGCCGACGCGCAGGTTCAGCTCGCGGTCGGTCATCAGGCGCTTCTCGGTCACGCCCGGCTCGTAGAAGCGCGCGGTGGCCACTTGGAGCTGGGTGTAGCCGATCGCGTCCATCGGGCTCCGGGCAGTCGCCTTGAAGTTGCTCTCGATCTTCACGAGCTGAAACCCGAGCGCCGGATCGATCCCCTCGCTCAGCGCGATGTCGTAGATCGACGCCGCCAGGTCGGATGGGATCTGGTACTTCGCCGAGTTGGCCATGATGGCGTTGGCGCGGTCGAGCTGGAGCCGGAGCAGATCCATCTCGCCCCGGGTGGCCGCGAGCTGGTCGCCCAGGCTCCCGATCCGCCGCGCGACGAAGCCCGCATCGCCGGGGATGGCGACGCTGTCGGTGGCGCGGACGCGCTCCGTCCATCCGGCCAGCGTGCCGATGACGGTGGCTAGGCTGAGCAGCAGCCCGCCACGGATGAGCAAGGTGCGGAGCGTGCGCGGACCGGGATCGTTGTATTTGTCGGTCGGTCGTTTCATGGGCCAACCTCCTAGATCGCTGAGAAGGCCGCGTCCTCCAACTCCTACGGATCGGAGCGGCGCCAGTCTCCCCGGGTCCCCCCGGTCTTGCTCACCAGCCGGATCCCTTCGATGACCATCTGCCGATCGACTGCTTTGACCATGTCATAAACTGTCAGCAGTGCCACGCTCACCGCTGTGAGCGCCTCCATCTCCACCCCGGTGCGTCCGGTCACCTTCGCTGTGGCCGTGACCCGCACCCCTGGAAGTGCCGGGGCCAGGCGGGCCTCGACGGCGGCCAGGTCGAGCCCGAGCGGGTGGCAGAGGGGGATCAGCTCCCCCGTCCGCTTGGCTGCCAGCACGCCGGCCACTTCCGCCACGGCCAGCACGTCGCCTTTCACGACGGCGTGCGCCGCGATCTGCTCGTAGGCCTCCTGGGACATCCGCACCTGGCCCTCCGCCACCGCGGTCCGCTCGGTCTCCGGCTTCCCGCCGACATCCACCATCCGCGCGCGACCGCTGTCGTCCAGGTGACTCAGCTTCACAGCACCTCCGCCAGCTCTTCGCCCAGCACGGCGAGCAGGATCTGCGGGTTCACGTTGCCGTACGCCGCCTCGCGTGCCTCGGCCACCCGCTCGACGGCACGGAGCAGCGCGGCCGGATTTCCGTGGCCGAGCAGCGCGGGCGGCACGGGACGACGGGTCGGGTGCCCGAGGGTGCCGCGGGCCGCTTCAGACAGCGTATCGGCCAGCGCGTCGAGCAGCGCGGTGAACTCGCCGCGCGCCGAGAACGGCGGCTGGCGAAGCGCGCGCTCGTAGCTGGCGGACGGGCCGGCCAGCACGGCCTCGATCAGTTGCTCCGCCGCGTGGTAGGCCTTGCTCGTATCCTCGCCGGCCGCGAGCGCGTCGCCGATCGAACCGGCGGCGAGGGCGACGCGCTCTTCCAGCGCAGCCGGGGCGAGCGCCGGCGTAACGTGCGCCTTCAGGAATTCACGCACGTCTTCGTCGGTCAATCGGTTGACTCGCACCGGCACGGCCCGCGAGCGGATCGTCGGCAACAGGCGGCGCGGGTCCACCGTGGTCAGGATGAACAGGCTCCCGGGCGGCGGCTCCTCGAGCAGCTTGAGCAGCGCGTTGGCCGCCTCCTGGCTCGACTCCTGTGGTACCAGTCGCTCGGCATCGCCCAGAATGAAGATTCGGCGACCGCCTTCGACCGCGGTCAGCGACGCCCGCTGGTGCAGCAGCCGGACGGAGGCCATCGAGTGGCTGCTCATGCCGTCCGGAGGCCCGTACAGTGGTGCCGACCGCCGCTCCGCCATCGTCTCGGCTAGCGCCTGCGCGGCCTCCTCGATGGCCTTGTCCGGGTCCGCCGCCTTTGGGCGAGGGATCGGGACGAACCAATGAAGGTCGGCGTAGGCCAGACCGGCGACCAGCCGGCACGGCCGGCACCGGCCGCAGGGCTCGGCGTCTCGCTGCTCGCAAACCCCCAGCTGACCCAGCCAGAGCGCCAACCGTTGCTTGCCGACCCCCCCGGGTCCTGAGATGAGGAGAACCTGGGGCTGCCGCCCAGATCGGAGTCCCTGGGCAAGCCGCGCCCTGGTTGTGAGATGTCCGGATAATGGGAGCAGGGGCATGGAGACTAAGGTAGGGCTCGAACGGGGAAACGGTACCGGCAATACTGTAACATATTCTTCAACATACACTTATGCATAATGTGGATACCGCTTTACCAGCAAAGCCAGTCCGAATGAGGCCAACTTTTGTCAAGTGAACGCTTGCTCAGTATTGATGTACTTCAATATTCTGGGCCGGTACCGGGTAAGCTGCGTTGTTCCGCGAAGCTCCAAGTCCGGCATTGGGGACGAGCCTGGCGTGCAAGGATTCGCATGATGCACGCATTGACATCGGCTGGTTGCCCGCCGATAGTGCCCCCGGTACTATTCCGCTCGACGGTGCCGAGCCTTGCTTGGCGCCATGTTTTTCCCGAGTAGCTCAGTTGGTAGAGCAGGTGACTGTTAATCACCGGGTCGGGGGTTCGAGTCCCTCCTCGGGAGCTGTTTCCAGCCCTAAGCGGGCCGCCCAAGTGACGGCCCGCTTTTGTGTCTCCCGTTCCGCTCCCCCCACGCACCCCGCTACTTTTCGTCAGCCGACGCACCCGCTACCCAGCTTCGAGAGAGGCCCAGTTGTCCAAACGCGAAGACCAGCGCCTCGCCGCGCTCGCCAAGAAGAACGCGGCCAAGATCGTCCAGCCCAAGGGCGATCGCGCGGTGCAGTTCGATCCCACGTTGCGGCAGCGCCACTCGGAGGAGGACCCCGAGACGCGTCGGCTGTTCAAGGAAATGAAGAAACGCGAATTCTGACCGGGCCTACGCCTGCACGATCTCCAGGTCGGAAGGCGCCACGGCGATCTCTCCGTGACCCGGCACGTCCACCGTCACCGTATCCTTGAGCGGCGCCGACGCCGGGCGACGAATGCGGGACACCTCCACGATGGTGCCGGTCTTCCCTACCACCCGCGCCACACCCGACCGCAGGATCTTCGCCTGCTGCCCGGGGACGCACTCGTCGACGTGAGCCATTCCTCTCCTTTCTGAGTCCGGCCCCGCGGCCGGGACGCTCCCGCCAGCCAACTTGCGTGTTCGTGCCATCCGTCATACTTGGTCGTTGTCAACTCTGCTCTACAGCGGACCGGAGCCGACTCAGCGTCCGCGTGGACGCCGGAAGACGGGCCGCAGTTCCCCACCCAGATCGTCCCCCAGATCGACTTTGGGAGTTTGTTTGGGCGTCGGCCGGCGGCTCGGGGCTGGCCGCGGCGTGCCCACCGGGGTGGCTCGCCTGGGCGCGGGATCGAGCACGGGCTTCGGGGGAGACTCCGCCCGTGGCCGCGTCTGGACGGGGGTCGTGCTGGTCAGGGTGCCGACGGCGGCCTGCGCCGCGACGCGAATGGTGTCGAGCGAGGTCAGCAGCGCTTCGCGGACGTGCGCCTCCATGCGCGGCGCCTCGGCGGCGAGCACGGCGCGAAGGATGTCGCGCGCGGTGTCGGGGCCGATCGGGAGGCCCAACTCACCCAGACGCTCGCAGAGCAGCTCGACGGTGTCGAGGTCGGGCTCGGGGGCGGCCAAGGCCGGCGGGGTGGGCTCAGCCATCGAGTGCGCGCCAGAGATACCAGCTCGCCACCGAGCGATACGGCCGCCAGCGCTCGGCACGGCGGCTGAGCACCAGCGGATCGATCAGCACGCGCCGGTTGAAGGCTAGCGCGAATCCTTTCCGGACGCCCAGGTCGCCCAGCGGCAGGACGTCGGGGCGGCCCAGCCGGAACATCAGCAGCATCTCCACCGTCCAGCGGCCGACGCCGCGCACCGTCGTGAGGCGCTCGATGATCTCATCGTCCGACATCCGGCGGACGCGGACCATCGGCGGTACCGTGCCGTCCAGCGTGCGCTCGGCGAGGTCGCGCATGGCCAGGGTCTTGGCCGCCGAAAGCCCCGCGGCGCGCAGCAGCTCCGGGGGCGTGTCGATCAGGTCCTGCGGCCGGGGAAACCGGCGCGGGCTATACAGCGCGAGGACGCGGCCGAGGATGGTTTCGGCGGCCTTTCCCGAGAGCTGCTGATACACGATCGATCGAACAAGCGCGGCGAACAGACTCTGGGTGGGCTCGGGTCGCATCGTGAACGGCCCGCACCGCCCGATGAGCTCGCCCATCCGCGGGTCCGCCGCCGAGAGATACCGGCAGGCAAATTCGGGGTCGTACCTCAGGCCGGGTGCGGCGATCGCGATGCCCATGCGTACAAGATAAGCGGCCCACCGGCGCCGTCGGGCGGCGCCTCGGGATGCCGCGCCCGTGAGGGCCGCCTTGACGGCGACTCGGGCCCGCGTTCGCTTTGGCGGATGGACCCCGAAGAATTCCGGCGCCATGCCCACGCGCTGGTCGACTGGATGGCCGACTACCAGCGCGACGTCGGCAGCCTCCCCATCACGCCCGCGGTGGCGCCCGGCGATGTCCGCCGTCAGGTCCCGCACGCGCCGCCCGACGACGGCGAGCCGTTCGAGACGCTGTTCGCCGACTTCCGCCGCGTCATTGTCCCGGGCATGACCCACTGGAACCACCCCGGGTGGTTCGCCTACTTCCCGGGCAACAACAGCCCGCCGTCGATCCTGGGCGAGATGCTCACCGCCGCCATCGGCGCCCAGTGCATGTCGTGGGCGACGTCCCCCGCCGCCACCGAGCTCGAGCAGGTGGTCATGGACTGGCTTCGCCAGATGATCGGCCTGCCCGCCGGATACGTCGGCGTCCTTCAGGACACCGCCTCGACCGCGACGCTCGTGGCGTTGCTCACCGCGCGCGAGCGGGCCACCGACGGTGTGGCCGGCGCGCGCGGGCTCGGCGCCGTGGCAACGCCACTGGCCGTGTACGCCTCGCGCGAGGCGCATTCGTCGATCGACAAGGCGGTGAAGCTCGCCGGCTACGGGCTCGACATGCTGCGCCACATCGAGGTCGACGAGCGCTACGCTCTGCGCCCGGAGGCGCTGGCGCGCGCGCTCGAGGCCGACCGCGCCGCGGGTGTCCGGCCGGCGTGCGTGGTGGCCTCGGTGGGTACCACCTCGTCGACGGCCATCGATCCGCTGCGGCCGATCGCGGAGCTGTGCCGGCGCTACGGCGCCTGGCTCCACGTCGACGCCGCGTACGCCGGGGCGGCGGCGATCGTCCCCGAGCTGCGGCCGCTGTTCGACGGGATGGAGGAAGCCGACAGCGTCGTCTTCAACCCGCACAAGTGGCTGCTGACCAACTTCGACTGTACCGCGTACTTCGTCCGCGACCCGGCGGCGCTGCTCGGCACCTTCCAGGCGACGCCGGAGTACCTCCGCACCACGTACGACGCCGACGTCGTCAATTTTCGCGATTGGGGCATTCAGCTCGGCCGCCGCTTCCGCGCGCTCAAGCTCTGGTTCGTGATCCGACACTACGGCGTCGAGGGGCTCCGCGCGGTGATTCGGCGGCACGTGGCCATGGCGCGCGAGTTCGCGAGCTGGGTCGAGGCCGATCCCGACTTCGAGCTGGCGGCGCCGGTGCCGTTCGGCCTGGTCTGCTTTCGCTGGAAACCCGTCGGACGCTCGGAAGCGGCGCTCGACGCGCTGAACGCGCGGCTGCTGGCGGCGATCAACGGTGGCCGGGAGCGGTTCCTGACGCACACGCGGCTGGGCGGGCGCTACGTGCTCCGGCTGGTGGTGGGGCAGCGCACGACCGAGCGCGAACACGTGGCGGCGGCGTGGGAGAGCGTGCGCGAGGGGGTGCGCGGGGTGGGGGAGGCGGTGTCATCCTGAGCGGAGCGAAGGAGCCATGCCTCAGATCGTGGCTCCTTCGCTCCGCGCAGGATGACGGGTGCGCCCGGTAAGGACCACCCGCCCACCCCCACTCACCCCGCGAGCGCCTCCACCTCGGCCGGTTGCTCGAGCAGCGGCCGCAGGTAGCGACCGGTGTGCGACCCGTGCACGGCCGCGATCTGCTCGGGCGTTCCCTGCGCCACGACCTGACCGCCGGCGTCGCCCGCCTCGGGACCGAGGTCCACAATCCAGTCGGCGCGCTTGACGACGTCCATGTGATGCTCGATGACCACGACCGTGTGCCCCGCATCGACCAGGCGGTCGAGCACCTGGATGAGCACGCGGACGTCGTCCAGGTGCAGACCGGTGGTGGGCTCGTCCAGGATATAGAGCTTCCGCCCGTCGCGCTTGCCGGCCTGGGCCAGCTCGCGCGCGATCTTGAGCCGTTGAGCTTCGCCGCCGGACAGCGTCGTGGCAGGCTGGCCCAGGCGCAGGTAGCCGAGCCCGACCTGCTGGAGCTGCCAGAGGGCGGCGCCGAGCCGGGGCTGGTGCCGGAACCGGGCGATCGCCTCGTCGACGGTCCACTGCAGGACATCGTGGATCGAGCGGCCCTGGATGCGCACCTCGAGCACCTCGCGCCGGTACCGCGTGCCCGCGCACACCTCGCAGGGAACGAACACGTCGGCGAGGAACACCATCTCGACCTGGACGTGGCCCGCGCCGTCGCAGGCGTCGCAGCGGCCGCCAGGCAGGTTGAACGAGAACGTCGCGGCCGAGTACTTCCGGTCCCGCGCCATCGGCTGGGCCGCGAACAGTTCGCGAATCTCGTCGAACGCCCGGATGTAGGTGATCGGGTTCGAGCGGGGTGAGCGCCCGATCGGCGACTGGTCCACCAGCAGCACCCCGGACAGCAGCTCCCATCCCGTGAGCGACGCCACCTCGCCCACCGGCTCGCCGAGATGGCTCTTGGCCGAGTGCTCGCCGTGGATGCGGGCCTCGAGGTGCCGGTAGACGACGTCGTAGAGCAGCGAGCTCTTCCCCGAGCCGCTCACGCCGGTGATGGCCGTGAGAGTCCCGAGTGGGATGTCGGCGTCGACGCCCCGCAGGTTGTGGAGCGTGGCTCCGCGCACGCGGAGCCAACGCGGCCCGAGCGGCCGGCGTGCGCTCGGCACGGCGATCCGCTTCTCCCCGGTCAGGTACTGGCCCGTGAGCGAGCTGGTGGCGGTCTCGACCGGGCCGGCGTGGACCACGCGGCCGCCGCGATCGCCGGACCCGGGCCCGAGCTCGAGCATGTAGTCGGCCTGGCGGATGGCGGCGAGGTCGTGCTCTACCACGACGACGGTGTTGCCCGCGTCGCGCAGGCGATGGAGCAGGGCGAGCAGGCGGTCGGTGTCGCGCGGGTGCAGGCCCACCGACGGCTCGTCCAGCACGTAGAGCGTGTCCACCAGCCGCGAGCCGAGCGCGTTGGCGAGCGAGATCCGCTGCGCCTCTCCCCCCGAGAGCGTGCGGGTCTGCCGGTCCAGGCTCAGGTAGCCCAGGCCGACGTCGCTCAGGAAGCGAAGCCGGGCGTCGAGCTGGTCCACGATGAGCGCGGCGATCTCGCGCTCGAACGGGCTCAGCGCCAGGCCGTCGACCCATGCCTGGATGCCGTCGATGGACCGCGCCGCCACGTCGGCGATCGTGTGGCTGCCGATCCGCACGGCGAGCGCGTCGGCGTTGAGCCGGCTGCCGCCGCAGGCCTCGCAGGTCTGGGCGAGCTGATACTGCCGGAGGAACACCCGGATGTACTGCTTGTAGCGCTTCTCCTCGAGGTCCTTGAGGAACGGAAAGATGCCGACGTAGCGGCCCTTCCGGCCGTGGAGCAGCTCGCGGCGGTGGGCGGCCTTGAGCTTCCGCCACGGCTGGTCGTCGCCGGCGCCGAGACTCCGGGCGTGGGCGAGGAGGAGCTTCCGGCGCGATTCATATCTTGGCTTGGTCCACGGGTCGATCGCGCCGTCGCCCAGGCTCCGCGTCGGGTCGGGGACGATCAGCGACTCGGCGTACTCGAGGACCGCCCCGAAGCCGTTGCACTGGCTGCAGGCGCCGCGCGGATTGTTGAACGAGAACAGGGCGGGAGTGACGGCCGCGGCCGGTGTATCGCACGCGCTGCACGCGGGAAAGCGGGTGAATCGGAGGCGGTCGCGGCCGGTCGGAAGCGGCGGATGCAGCACTACCGCGACGCCTTCGCCTTCCTGAAACGCCGTGGCGACCGATTCCGCCAACCGGCCGGCAACGCCGCGCTCGGCCACCAGCCGGTCCACGATGACCAGCAGCTCGCCGGTCCGGGTCAGGTCGAGGCCGGATGGAAGGTCATCGAGATGGTGCGGCGTCGCATCCGCGAGCACCCGGACGAAGCCCAGGGCGCGGAGGTTCTCGACCACGGCGTCGTGGGTGAGGCGGGCCACCGGCGGCAGCGGAAAGGCGACCTGGATCCGGGCACCGGGCACGGCGGCGAGGACGTCGTCGGCGGCGCTGCCGGGCGTGTCCCGCCGGACCGGGGCGCCACAGCGCCGGCAATAACACCGCCCGGCGCGAGCCCAGAGCAGTCGCAGGTAGTCGTACACTTCGGTGGCCGTCCCGACGGTGGATCGGCTGCTCACCACCGGATTCCGCTGCTCGATCGCCACCGACGGAGCAATTCCCTCCAGGTGATCGACCAGCGGCTTGGGCATGCGCTCCAGAAACTGTTTCGCGTACGTCGAGAGCGACTCGATGTAGCGCCGCTGGCCCTCGGCGTAGAGCGTATCGAAGGCCAGCGTGCTCTTGCCGGAACCGGACGGACCGGTGATGACGGTGAGCGCCCGGTGCGGAATCTCGACGGTGATTCCCTGCAGGTTGTTCTGACGGGCGTTGACGATGCGGATGACGGACATTCGGGGAAAATAGCCGGTTGGGGAGGACTGACGGAGCGACGGAGGGACCTTTCCCCTTCCGTCTTTCCGTCTTTCCGTCTTACCCCTTAGCTTTCCCGCCTCATGTCCCGGCTCCTCACGCCCAAGTTCCTTCTCCGCGGGTTCGAAGTCTCGGTCCTGGCTTCGCTCGTGGGGTTCGGGATCACGTTGCTCTATGGCAACGATTTCCAGGCGTTTCTCGCCGGGATCGGCCGCATTCGCTGGCCCTGGCTCCTGGTGGGCGTCGGGCTCGCATCGATGGACTGGATCGGCGGGGGACTGCGGAACTGGGTGGTGGCGCGACACGTGTATCCGAACCCGCCGCTCAAGGGGATGATCCTGGCGGGCGGGATGGGGGCGTGGGCCGGGTACATCACGCCGGTCAATTCTGGCGCCGGGCCGATGACGATGTACACCATGCGACGGTACGGCCTCCCGCTGCCGGTGGCGGTGACGTCGACGTTCATGAGCTTCGTCTCGACGATCCTGTTCTTCGCGATCGCCGGGCCGCTGGCGCTGCTGTTCGGGGCCGGCAAATCCCTCGGCCAGCGCGGCAACGTGCTGGGCCTGTCGCTGTACGATCTGTTCCAGGGCAGCCTCACCATCATCGCCGGCATCGGCGTGCTGATGGGCGTCGTCCTGTTCTTTCCGCGGCTGGTGCGAGACCTGATCCACCAGCTCGCCGAGTGGGTGGGCCGGCGCAGCCGGCGGGTCGCGGACCGCCTCGAGCGACTCCGCCAGGGCATCGACGACGCGCACGCGAGCGTGATCGCCTTCAACAGTCCGCGCGGCTGGCTCGCGCTGTTCTGGGCCACGATCCTGTCCGCGCCGTCGCACGCCAACAAGCTCCTCGCCGGCTACGTCGCCCTCCGGGCGCTCGGCCTGCACGCCAACTTCGTCGACATCCTGCTGATCCAGACGCTGGTGATGTTCCTGCTCTACTTCGCGCCCACGCCGGGCGCGTCGGGGATCGGGGAGGTGCTCTCGGCGGCGGTGATGAGCTCGTACGTCCCCCGCGAGCTCACGCCGATCTACATCCTCGTCTGGCGGCTGATCCTCACCTACTTCACGCTGGCCTTCGGCTTCTTCGTGTTCTCCGGGTGGGTGCGGCGCGGACTCAAGGGGGTGGATCAGGGCGTACTGGCGGAGCCCGCCGGTTAGCCCGTGAGCCAGACCTCCGACGATCCGGACGCGGGCGGCCGCGGCTACGACCGGGCGCTGCTCCGCCGGCTGCTCGCCTACCTCGGGCCCTACCGCTGGCTGACCATGGGCGCGATCGTGCTGCTGATGAGCCAATCCGCCCTCGCGCTGGTCGGGCCGCGGCTCACGCAACACGCGCTCGACGTGGCCGTCCCCAAGGACGACGTCGGCCTGCTGGGGCTGCTGGCGGCGCTCTTTCTGGCGACACTGCTCCTCGACTTCGCCGTGGAATACGGTGGGTCCCTCCTGACGGCGTTCATCGGCCAGCGGGTGATGTACGACCTCCGGATGCAGATCTTCGGGCACCTGCAGAAGCTCAGTATCAGCTACTTCGACCGGCATCCGGTGGGCCGCCTGATGACGCGGGTGACCTCCGACGTCGAGACCCTGAACGAGCTGTTCTCCTCGGGCGTCGTCACCATCTTCGGCGACGCGTTCACGCTCGTGGCGATCATGGGGATGATGCTGCTGATCGACTGGCGGCTGGCGCTGGTCACCTTCGCCGTGATCCCGCTCGTATGGCTGACCGCGCGGGTCTTCCGCCGCCGGGTGCGCGAGGCCTTCAGCGACATCCGGGTGCGGCTCGCCCGGCTCAACGCGTTCCTGCAGGAGCGGCTGACCGGGATGCGGATCGTGCAGCTCTTCGGCCGGGAGGACGAGGCGGCGCGCCGGTTCGCGGCGCTCAACCGCGAGCACCTCGAGGCCCATCTGCGGTCGATCACGGTCTACGCGGTGTTCTTCCCGGTGATCGAGGTGCTCACCGCGGTCGCGATGGCGCTGCTGCTCTGGTACGGCGGCCTCCGGGTGCTCGACGACACGCTGACGGTGGGCGTGCTGGCGGCGTTCATCCAGTACACCCGGCGCTTCTTCCAGCCGTTGCAGGACCTGTCGGAGAAGTTCAACCTCCTGCAGAGCGCCATGGCCTCGTCCGAGCGGGTGTTCGCGCTGCTCGACGAGCCGGTGACGGTGCGCGAGCCGGCGCGGCCGCTCGCGCTGCCGCGTCCCGTGCGCGGGGCCGTGCGCTTCGAGCACGTCTGGTTCCGCTACAGCCCCGACGGGCCCTGGGTGCTCCGGGACGTGTCGTTCAGCGCATCGCCCGGGCAGACGATCGCGCTCGTGGGGCACACGGGAGCCGGGAAGACGACAATCGTCACCTTGCTGCTCCGGTTCTACGATCCCGAGCGCGGGCGGATCACGGTCGACGGCGTGGACATCCGCGAGCTCTCGACCGCGGATCTGCGCTCGATCATCGGGTTCGTGCAGCAGGATCTCTTTCTCTTTACCGGCGACATCCAGCACAATCTGACGCTCGACGCGCCCATCACGCCGGAGGCCGCGCGGCTGGCGGCCCGGCGGGTGGGCGCCGACCGGTTCATCGAGCGGCTGCCGTCGGGCTATCACCACGAGCTCGGCGAGCGTGGGCGGAGCCTGAGCGTCGGCGAGCGCCAGCTCCTGAGCTTCGCGCGCGCGCTGGCGCTCGACCCGCGGATCCTCGTACTGGACGAAGCCACCAGCTCCGTGGACGCGGAAGCGGAGGCGCAGATCCAGCGCGCCATCGGGGAGCTGATGGCGGGGCGGACGAGCCTCGTGGTCGCCCACCGGTTGAGCACCATCCTCCACGCCGACGAGATCCTGGTGCTTCACCACGGCGAGATCCGGGAGCGCGGCAGCCACCGCGAGCTCCTCGCCCAGCGCGGCCTCTACGACCGGCTGTATCAGCTCCAGCTCCGCGGGCAGGAGGAGCGCAAGATTGCCTAACCCGCGCTCGCTTGCCCTGTTACGAGTCGGGGGATACGTTTGTCGGCGTTCCGCATTTTCCCTAGGATTCGCGCGATGATGCACCTCGAATTCGGCGGGGCGCGTATTCCCGTGCCCGCCGGTGAGACGATCATGGGGTCGGCGCCGGGCTGCGCCATTCTCCTCGAAGGCGAGGGGGTGCGGCCTCATCACGCCATCGTTCAGGGCACCACGCAGGGGGCCGCCGCCATCCGGGCCGCGGCCCCCGAGGCGGAGCTGCTCGTCAACGGGGTCCGCCTGGGCGCCGATCCGACGCCCATCCTCCACGGGGACAAGATCCAGATCGGTCCGCACGAGATTCTCGCCGTCGATGCCCGGCGGGTCGGTCAAACTCAACTGTTCGACTCCGGCGCCTTTACCGATCTCACGCCGCCCCGCCCGTCCGGGCCGGCGACCCCGACGGGCGCCACCGGCGGGCGCCTGGTGTGCCTGACGGACGGACGCGAATACAAAGTGACCGGGGAGCCGTTGGTGTTCGGGCGGGACGCGGGGTCGGACGTGGTGGTGGGCGGCACCGAGGTGTCTCGCCGACACGCCGACATCCAGCCCACCGCGGATGGGTACGTGCTCAACGATCTCAGCGTCAACGGCATCTACGTCAACGGCGAGCGGGTCGGCCGCCAGCACCTGCTGGCGCGGGCCGACGTGATCCGGATCGGCCACGACGAGTTCCGGTTCTATGCCGATGCCGCCGCGCCTCCCGTGGCGCGCGCCCGTCGCAGCATCCCCCCCGTGACGGCGGCGCAGCCCCCGACCGGGGCCGGTGCCCGGCTCTCGGACACCATGCACGGCCTGCCGATCTCCGCGCTGGCGGATGCGGTGACGCCGACGCAGCCGCGGCTGGTCCCGCTGGCCTCGCTGCTGGTGCGGACCGGGGCCCTCAAGGGCAGACGGCTGGCGGTCAAGGTGCCCGTGGTCAACATCGGACGGGCGGAATTCAACGACATCGTCATCGAGGACCCGAGCGTCAGCACCAGCCACGCCAAGCTCCAGCGCCGCGACGACATCTGGGTGCTCAGCGACGCGGGCTCGACCAACGGAACCTTCGTGGAAGGCGAGCGACTCTCGGGCGAGGTGGCGCTGGGCCCCGGCACCACGCTCAAGTTCGGTGAGGTGGCGGTGCTGTTCGAGCCTTTCGACGACCTGGCGCTGTCGCGCCGGCCCTCGGAGACGCAGGTGATGTCGGGTGTGGTCCCGCCCGCGGGCGCGCCGGAAGCGTCGGAAAACCGGACGCCGGTCGCATCGCCCGCCGCGGCCCGCCCTCGCCGGCCGATCCGTGCCGCCGCGCCGCGGCCGAGTGGCCCGCCGGCCTGGCTGATCACGGCGCTGATCATCGGCGGTGCCGCCGCGGCCTTCTTCCTCTTGCGCTGACGGAACGCGCCCCCGTGCACTTCACCTGCGCCGCTCGTACCGACATCGGCATCGTCCGTTCTGGCAACGAGGACAACTACCTCATGCTCGCCGAGCGTGGCGTGTTCATCGTGGCCGACGGGATGGGGGGGCACGCCGCGGGCGAGGTGGCGAGCGAGATGGCGGTTCGCATCACATCCAACCAGATCGGAACGACCCGCGGGCTCTCGGACGAGGAGGCGGGTGAGCGGGTCAGCACGGCGATCCGCGCCGCCAACGACGCGATCTTCGAGCGCACGCTTGCGGAGCACGACAAGCGCGGCATGGGGACGACGGCCACGGTGCTGGTGCTGATGCCCCGGCGGTATCTGATCGGCCAGGTGGGAGACAGCCGGGCCTACCTCCTCCGGCACGGGGAGTTCCAGCAGCTCACCAAGGATCACTCGTACGTGCAGGAGCAGGTCGATGCGGGGCTCCTGACCCCGGAGCAGGCGCGCGTCCACCCGTACAGCAACGTCATCACCCGCTGCGTCGGCGCGAGCATGGATGTCGTGCCGGACATCTACTTCGGCACACTCGAAGAGGGCGACGTGCTGCTCCTGGCCTCCGACGGGCTCACGGGCATGCTCGAGGACGAGCACCTGACCCGCATCCTGAATGCCGACGGCGGCCCCCAGCATTGGGTGGACCGGATGGTGACGGAGGCCAACCGGCGCGGCGGCCTCGACAACATCACCGCCGTCGTGGTCCGGATCGATTCGGTGGACAGCACGACCGGGGAGCATCCGGCGGCGGCGTCGGCGCCGCCCGCTTCGTTGAGCAAGGCGAAGGGGGCCTGAGCCGGATCGTGCCCCCCTCGCTTCGCTCAGGCTGACTCGGTTCGGTCCAGCTCCAGTTCCAGCCTGATATCCGCCCGCGCATAGCGCTCATCCGCGTCCAGCGGTACCCGCACGAAGCCGTGTTTCTCGTAGAGCCGGATCGCCGGACTCAGCCGCGTGTTGGACACGATCACGACCTTGCGCGTGCCGGCCGAGCGCGAGAAGGCCAGGGCCGCCTCCATCAGCAAGTCGCCGTAACCGCGCCCACGGGCGGCCGGTGCCACGGCCATCTTGGCGATCTCGTCGGTCTCGGCATCGAGCCGCAGCACCGCGCAGGTGCCCAGCACCTCGTCGCCCTCCACCACGAAGAAGATCTGACCCCCCGGCGCCAGGATCTTCCCCGCGGGATCGCGAAACGCTTCCCGGTCGGCCTCCTCGAGCGTGAACCAGGTCTCGATCCATTCGCGGTTGAGCCGCTCGAACTCGCCGCGCCACTCCGCGCGATACGCCTGCACGTCAGGCATCCGCGCCTCCGCCAGTGTGAGCGGCCCCACACTCCGGCCTCCGCCCGCGCCTTACGTTGTGCATCCAACGCGTCCTGGAGGAAGTGTCATGCGAGTGAAGAGCCTCACCCCCGACCTGGGGTACCTGCGAGTGGCGATGGTCAACGTCTACTTCTTCGGCCCGCCGGGCTCGGGCGACCGGGAGTGGGTGCTGGTCGATGCCGGGCTTCCGGGATCGGCCTCGTGGATCGCCGGGGCGGCGGCGGAACGCTACGGAAATGCCCGGCCGTCGGCCATCGTGCTGACGCACGGGCACGTCGACCACGTCGGCGCGCTCGAGACGCTGGCCAAGCGCTGGGACGTACCCGTCTACGCCCACCCGCGGGAGCTGCCGTACCTGACGGGCCGGGAGTCGTATCCGCCCTCGGACCCGGCAGTGGGCGGTGGCATCATGCCGCTCGTGGGGCTGCTGTTCCCGCGCGGACCGATCGATCTGGGCGAGCGCGCCCGGGCCCTGCCCGGGGACGGCTCGGTGCCGAACATGCCGGGCTGGCGGTGGCTGCCCACGCCCGGCCACACCAGCGGCCACGTCTCGCTGTTCCGGGAGTCGGACCGGACGCTGATCGCGGGGGACGCGTTCGTGACGACCAAGCAGGAGTCGGCGCTGGCCATCATCACGCAGCGGCCGGAGATGCATGGCCCGCCCTCGTACTTCACGACGGACTGGCCGGAGGCGGAAATCTCGGTCCAGCGCCTGGCCGACCTCGAGCCCGAGCTCGCCGCCACCGGCCACGGGCGGCCGCTCCGGGGCGCGGCGATGCGTCGTGAGCTTCACGCGCTGGCCACGGACTTCGACCGCCGCGCCGTGCCGGCGCACGGCCGCTCTGTAGGTCGCCCCATCTTCGACGAGCCGCTTCCCAAGATGCTGCTCGGGGCCGGGGCCGCGGTGATCGCGGGGTTGGTGCTCAGCCGGGTCGGTCGCCGCTGAACCCCGCGCCTCAGTGGCGCGCGAACACCAGGGTCTTGCCGTCGCGCGCGAACGACAGGACTTCGTACGGCTCGTGCGCATCGCCCGGGACGGCCATGCCGGGCGTGCTCCTGGGCATCTTCGGCACCGCCAGCCCCGCCACGGCCGGCCGCTCCGCGAGCACGCGGCGAAGGTCGGCGGCGGGGACGTGGCCTTCGACGAGATAGCGATCGAGCAGGGCGGTGTGGCAGCTCCGGACGTCCGCGGGCACGCCCATCTCGTCTTTGATCCTGTCCATGTCCTCCTCATCGTGCACGACGGGAGCAAAGCCATGCGCGCGCAGGTGGTCCACCCACTTGGCGCAGCAGACGCAGCTGGCGCTCTTGTAGACAGTGATAGGCGTTCCCGGCCCGCCGTCGGCTTGGGCCAGCAGGCGGCGCGACCAGAGCGCACCGGCTGCGAGGCCGCCAGTATGGGCCACAAAGGCCCGGCGTGTAATCATCGGGTGGTACTCCTTTCCAACAATGGCTGCCGCGCGTCCAAGCGGGCGCGCAGCTCGGCGGCGGTCCAGGTCAGCAGGTCGGGGACGCGGTCCAGGGTTGCCCGCGGGGCGTCCGCCACGAACACCCGGAGACGGCGCGCGCTGCGATACAGCTCGTCGGCCACGCGGGGCAGGCCGAGCTGGCCGGAGCGTCCGGCGTCGGTGAGCCGCTCGACCGTGCCGCCGCGCGTCCGCAGCGGCAGATCGACGCCGAGCATGGACGAGCGCGCCGGGAAATCGAGCAACAGGTCGCCAGGGGACAACCCCACCTCACGGGCGAGCGCGTCCTCGACCAGCTCGAGCAGGTCGGCATCGTCGGTGACCCACGGCTCGGACACCGCGGGCACGTCGCTCGCGGACAGGTCGAGCGCACGCTTGTGCAGCCGCCGGGCGCGGATGGCCGCCGCCAGCGCGTTGCCGTCCCGCGTGATGAGTTGCTCCATCAGGCCGTCGTCGGTGGCCTCGGCGATGCCCGCCACTGTGACGCTCCCGCGCGCCACCGCACCGCGCACCGCCCGCTTGAACATACACGTGGCCGACCGCACCGCGTGGTGCCAGTAGACGTTCCGGTACATCTGATACTTGGCGAACAGGAGCGACTCGAGCGCGCTTACCCCCTTCTCCAGTACGCCCACCTCGAAACGGCCCGGAGCGGTCTCGACCAGCGTGAGCGTCGCCAGCAGGCGGTCCACATCCACCGTGCCGTACGGCACTCCGCACATTCTGGCATCCCGACTCAGGTAATCGATCTTGTCGAGATCGAGCGACCCCGAAATCAGGCCCTGCAGCGCGCTGGCGCTCTTCCCGGAGATGAGGGAGCCGAGGGTGTTTGCGAACGCCGGGCCGCCGATTTCCCGCAGGCGCTGGCCCAGCTCGCCCTGGCACAGCTTGGCGACGCCGAGCGCCTCATGCGATGGGAAGCCCGCCTCCTCGAGCGCGTGGGAGAATGGATAATGGCCGATGTCGTGCAAGAGGGCCGCGAGGCGGACCGCGAGGCAGTCCTCGTCGGGCACCCGGTCGAGCTCACCGCGCTCCTCGAGGCTGGCGAGGGCGCGGCGCGTCAGATGATAGGCGCCGAGCGCGTGCTCGAACCGGGTGTGGGTGGCGCCGGGATAGACGAGGAAGGCGTGTCCGACCTGCCGGACGTAGCGGAGACGCTGCACCGCCTCGGTGTCCAGTGCCAGGAGCGCGGGGCGGTCGAGGCGGATGTTGTCCCAGAGCGGGTCACGGATGACCTCGAGCTCTTTAAGATCTTTGGGGTCGGGCATGGGGAAGCGTTCGCAGGTGGGGAGTCGTCATCCTGAGCGGAGCGAAGGGGCCAAGTCCCGACGGCTGCCCCCGCGGATCCGCCTACCGAAGACGCGCCCCACCCGCATGCCCGACCCCAAGGACCCGAAAGAGCTCGAGGTCATCCGCGACCCGCTCTGGGACAACATCCGCCTCGACCGGCCCGCGTTGCTGGCGCTCGATACCGCGGCGGTGCAGCGACTCCGCTACGTCCGCCAGGTCGGCCATGCC